>CAYJGQ010000093.1:0-8556 GCA_964369885.1 uncultured Oscillospiraceae bacterium | reverse complement strand
GTGGGGCGGGGCCTCTGTCGCTTGCGCGAAAGGTCAAGACCGTGGGGCTTTGCCCCCCACCCCACAAACTTTTTGAAAAAAGTTTGACCCAAAACTTATGCACGCCCCCTGCCAATGGCAGGGGGCGAAGTTTTTTGCGCCTACGCTTATCACAGACACATCTTCGGCGGTGGTGTGGCTACGGCCGTGTTGCCCCGGTTTACCCTATGCAACCAAAGACCGACTTTGACTACATCGGATAGGTCTATCACCTCATACGCTCGGCGGGCAACCGCCCTCTGCAAAAACCGCAGAGGGTGCACCACCTGCGGTGGCGACGACCTCCGTCCCATCCCTCCCCTACCACTTTGCACTACGCAGGGATGGTGCCAAATTAAAAGCTTTACTCTGCTTTTTTAAAGTTTTCGGTTTATGGAAGAATCACCCCCCACACTACCTACCAAAAAACCACACCACCGCAAGAGAGCTAAATACAAATCCTGCAATATCTGCGCCAAGTGCGGCCGGCAGGGTATGCCTACCTTTTTTTACCGATGCCGCACCGTAGTATATTGCTATGGTGTAAAAGGTAGTTTCGCTTGAGCCCTGCATAACGCTGGCCACCCGCCCGATAAAGCTATCGGGGCCGTGATTTGTCAATATGTCCCGAAACAGCACCATGCCACCACTGCCCGATATAGGGCGCAGTATTGCAAGTGGCATTACCTCCTGTGGCAGACCCATCAGCATTGCCACAGGACTCAGGGCGTTTGCCAACAAATCCAGCGCCCCCGAAGCCTTAAACATACCAACGGCCGTCATAAGACCTATTATGGAGGGTAAAATTTTCACAGCCGTCATGAGGCCTTCCTTTGCGCCCTCCAAAAAAAGATCAAACACCTTAACACCGCTTAAAAGCCCCCCCACCAATATAGCTGTAATAATGGCAGGAATTATATAGGAATTAATGCTTTCCATAGCGGCTCCTTTCGTCTGAAGTTTCCTTTTTTATTGGAGAAAATTTACTTAAAAATTTGGTTAATATTATACCCACTGCCACCGATGCCGACGAAGCTACCCACACGGCAGGAAGTATGTCAAATGGAGCGACTGACCCTGCCTGCATTCTAAGCAGGCCTGTTGTGGTGGGCAGAAGATCAAGGGCGGCGGTGTTTAGCACCACAAACATGACCATGTGATTGCTGGCAATCCCCTGTATTGGCGATTCTTTTGAAAGCTCCTGCATGGCCACTATTCCAAGCGGTGTGGCGGCGTTTCCAAGCCCCAGCAAATTGGCCGACATGTTCATAGAAATGGCCTGCATGGCCTTTCCATGCGGATCAAGCCCCGGAAACGCAAGCCGTGTGAGTGGGCAAAGTGCTTTGGCAACCTTTGCGGTAAGACCTGCTTTTTCGGCCACACGCATTAGCCCACTCCACAAACACATAACCCCCAAAATGCTTATTACCAACTGCACCGCAGTGGCCCCCTCGTTCATGGCGGCCTGGGAAACATCCTCCATCCTACCTGTAAGCAGCGCCACCGCAACCGAAAACAGTATCATACCACAAAAAATAGCACTCATCATAAATTGTAAACCTCCTCCAAATTTGTTGAAAAATATTATAAATTTTGGTAAAAAATTCAGTAATATCTATTTCTTGACAATTTGCCGTTTGAGTGATATAGTGGTGCTGGGTATTTTTGTCGAATTTTGTATAAATCTATTCACATAATTCGAACATTTTTCTCCCTTAAATTGGTAATCTATGAAAAATGGCTGTTTTATTGGGTTTAGTATATATGTATTCACACATATTTATGGATTTGACGTGTGAAATTTACATTATGTAGAAAAAATGAAGGATTGGGGGCTTTGTCAATGAAGGGAACTGGAATTGTTAGACGCGTGGACGAACTGGGAAGAATTGTTTTGCCCATTGAACTGCGCAGAACACTCAACATCAATGAACGCGACAGCGTGGAGATTTTTGTTGAAGGTGTTCAGGTTATTTTGCAAAAGTACGAGCCTGCGTGCGTATTTTGCGGCGGCAACGATGAAATTGCCGATTTTAAGGGTAGAAATGTCTGCCAAAAATGCCGCAGGCAAATATCGGCAGTTTAATTTTTCGGATTGTATTTGGTAATGAAATTAGGGTGAAATGTATTTCGCAGCGGCGGGGGATATTCCCTCGCCGCTTTTGCTATATTAAAAGTATATAAAAGTTTAGCTGTGGCCTATCCCATTAAAAACCGAGGTAATTTTCTCACCTATTTGGGATAACCCAAAAAACATGGCATAAAATATGACCATTCTTTCAAGGTCTATTTTGTGATTTTTAGGGAAAGGAATAGTCATATTTATGAATTATCAGTTTAGTCAGAACCCACAAGCCGCGCAGGTAAAAAATATTCAGCAGAGGTTTTGCCGCAGAGCCCTTGGCCGCATATGCCTTGCTTTGACAGCCGGTCTTGCAATTTCGCAGGGCATTGGCATACTGCTTGGTGTACTCATCGAGCTAAATGCGCCGGGTGCGCTTGAAAATTCATGGGTCTTGATGGGTATTTCCACCCTGCCACTTTACCTTTGTGGGCTTCCGGTAACATGGCTTATTTTGCGCCCTCTGCCGGTGGCTGTAAATTTGGCCGAGCATAGCATGAAGGCAAAGCACTTTCTGGCCTTCTCGGCCGTTTCCTATGCACTGCTGGTAATAGCAAATTTGGTGGGGCTTGCGCTTATCTCAATCACCACCGTTATAACTGGGCGGGAAATGACCGACCCCATGCAGATGCTGTTAAATATTGATTATCGCGCAGTCTTTGTGGTGGTAGGCCTGCTTGCCCCCATAATCGAGGAGTTTGTCTTTCGTTGGCTCATTCTTCGCCGCCTGCTCCCGGGTGGCGAGTTGTTTGCAATAATAGCAAGCTCACTGATGTTCGGTTTTTTTCACACCAACCCGTTTCAGTTCCTTTTTAGCTTTTCGGTGGGGATATGCCTTTCCTATATCACAATACGCACAGGAAGGCTTGTTTACGCCACTTTGGTTCATATAATTATAAATACCTTCAACGGGGTACTGCTCCCCTTGGCACTTGAGCGCTCCGAAATTCTCATGACATTTGTAGGCTTTGGAATTCTTTTGGTGGTAATGATAGGCATTATACTTTTGGTGCTCTACCGCAAACGTATACACATCACTCCCCCCTCGCCACCACTTTCCACAGCAGGAAGACTATTTCAGGGGATTTGCTCCCCCGGCGTGTGGGCTTTCGTACTGCTTACCACCCTGCTTTCGGTGGTTGTTGCATTGTCATATTGATTAAGTAAAAGCCCTCAAATTGAGGGCTTTTATTTTTTATTGTCTGTTGCTTTTATTATAAAAGATGTTAAAATGTAACTTGGATAAAAATTACAGCGCCATAACGCTGCCACGAACAGGAGTATTTACAATGTATAATATTGCACAAAACACCCCCGACCGTCGGGGCACATCCTGCACCAAATGGGACGGAATCGACAAGATGTTTGGCCGAAATGACCTGCTGCCTCTTTCGATTGCTGATATGGACTTTGCGGCGGCCCCCTGTATAACCGAGGCTTTGGCAAAACGTGTGGAGCATGGCATTTTTGGATACACTCTTGTGGAAGATGGCTACTACAACGCATTTATCAAATGGCAGCGTGAGCGTTTTAATTGGGATATAAAAAGGGAGTGGATACGCTTTTCTCCCGGTATTGTGGGGGCGCTTTATTGGTGGGTAAATATTTTGACAAATCCCGGCGATGCTTGCATGGTGCTAACACCCGTGTATTACATGTTTATGACCGCCATAAAGGACACAGGGCGGCGTGTGGTGTCCTGCGAGCTTGTAAACGACCACAACCGCTACTCCCTTGATTTAGAGGCCTTTGAGCGCACCATAATCGAAAACGATGTAAAGCTGTACATGCTGTGCTCTCCCCACAACCCTGTGGGCAGGGTATGGACCGCCGACGAGCTAAGAGCAATGATGGATATATGTAAAAAACACGGTGTATACGTGATTTCCGATGAAATTCATCAGGATATAATCATAGGTGACTATAAGCAGATTAGCACCGCCACCCTGGGTGGGCATGATGAAATTCTCATCACAACCACATCGCTTTCCAAGACATTTAACCTTGCCGGATTTAAGAACTCTTTTATGATTATAAAGGACGACGTTTTGCGTGAAAAATGGGACAACTTTGTAAAGGTCAACCGCCTGCAAAACGGAAGCATGATGGGCTATATTGCCACCCGTGCAGCCTACGAGGGTGGGGCACAGTGGCTTTGCGAACTGCTTGATGTTATTAGAGATAATGACGCCTTTGTGCGCAGCGCTCTGACAACCGCCCTGCCAAAAATCGAGATTGCCGAGCTACAGGCCACATATTTGATGTGGGTGGATTTATCAGCCTATATTGCCCCTGAGGAGCTTGAAAGCGTTATTCTTGATCAGTGCAAGCTTGGGGTTGATCTTGGTAAATGGTTCTTTGATGGGCGTGATGATAGCCATATACGTATAAATCTTGCCACCTCGAAAGAGGTTCTTTCCATGGCGGTTCAGCGCCTTGTTGATGTGCTAAAAAATAAATAATTTGTATCACAAATTATTTATTTGCCAAAAAAACACCGAATGCATTTTTTAGGCATTCGGTGTTTTTTGTGTTATTGTAATCTTTTTAATAATAATCCTTTTTCAGGGTGACACTATCACTGCGCAGGGTTACCTCAAGCTGCGAGCGTTGCCCAGGCATAATTGATTCGGTGTACTCAAACAGCACATCATCACTTGTGTATGATCGGCGACGTATTCTAAATGCCATGTCGTTATTCTCACAGCAGAGTAGTTTTCGTGTCTTTTTATCCATGGCCACCGGCTCGTAGCTTTCAACCGCACGCCCCATAACAAGCCCCGCCCCCGAAAGCAGCTGATAAAGCGAGCTGTTTTCCAAATCGCTCTCGGTAAGCTTTGGACAATAGCTCTTTACGATGTAGGTTGTTTCAAGCAACATGGGAAGTTTGTCGGCCAGGCGCAGGCGTCGCACACACAGCACCTCTGTCCCCTCCTCCATGCCGGTTTTTTTGGACTGCTTTTCGTTTACTACAATCTGTGAAAAGTAAAGCACCTTGGACGAGGTATTGTAGCCCATTTTATGCATCTGACTTGTAAAGCTGTACATGTCATCAAGGGTTCGGCGCACCTTTGGCTCGGCAATGTAGCTTCCAAGCCCACGGCGACGAAGTAGCAGTCCCTGCTCCTCCAAACTACCAAGGGTTCCCCTCACCGTAGAGCGGCTAAGGCCGTACATCTCACACAGCGCCTTTTCGGAGGGTAGCATGTCACCTGCCTTTAATTTTCCGCTTTGAATGTTATCTAAAATTATTTGATGTAACTGTTTGTAAAGTGGTCGGTCGTCCTCTAAATTAGAAAGCGGTGGCCAACAGTTTTTATCCATAGCATGACCATTCCTTTCGATGTACTGCGTTATAAAATGGTGGGGATACGCCCCTTTCTTACATTGTACCACCCCTACACGCAAAATAGCAACATTATTTTATCCCCATCATTACAGCCTCTTGGAATTTTTACCCATGAATTATAGCTATTGACTAACCTCTAAAAAAAATATATGATATCTGTATACTTAATAATAAAATTAATAATAGGAGTGATGATCATGCGAGTTTATATGGCCGAGGATTATAAATCCATGTCGCGCCGTGCGGCAAACATCATATCAGCACAGGTAATTGTAAAGCCCGATTGCGTGCTGGGCCTTGCCACAGGTTCCACCCCAATGGGTGCCTACAAACAGCTTATCGATTGGTATAAAAAAGGGGATCTGTCCTTCTCCATGACACGCTCTGTAAATCTGGATGAGTATGTGGGACTTGCGGACAACCACCCCCAGAGTTATCGCTACTTCATGCAGCAAAATTTATTTGACCATGTAAACATACGCCCCGAGAACACCTATTTGCCGGGTGGCCTTGCAGAGGATTTGGAGGGCGAGTGTCAAAACTACAACCGCCTAATAAACCAGCTTGGCGGTATTGATTTACAGCTTTTGGGCATGGGACACAACGGCCATGTTGGCTTTAACGAGCCGGGCGCCGCCTTTGAGCTGGGCACCCATGTGGTAAAGCTTGCCGACTCCACAATACAGGCCAACGCAAGGTTTTTTGACGATGACCCTTCAAAGGTGCCCACCCACGCCATGACAATGGGTATAAAGAATATAATGCACGCCAAAAAAATCCTGATTACCATAAGTGGCGAGAGCAAGGCTGACATTCTCTGTAAAGCCTTTAGAGGCCCTGTAATGCCCGAGGTTCCGGCCTCAATTTTACAGATGCATCCCGATGTAACAATAGTGGGCGACCGTGCCGCACTTCACAAGCTAATAGAGGCAGGTGAAGTTATATGCGACTGAGTGGCGCACTTGCCTATGACCCCACAATGGGATTTACAAAACGTGATGTTTGTATAGCCGGGGATCGCATATCAAGCTCATCCGACTCACAGGCAACCACTCTTGAGGGGTGTTATATAATCCCCGGTCTTACCGATCTGCACTTTCACGGCTGTGTCGAGGAGGATTTTTCAGACGGTAGTCCAAACGGGCTTGTGCGCATGGCTGAGTATTTGCAGTTCCGTGGTGTCACCCAGATGTGTCCTGCCGGCATGACCCTTACCCCCGACAACCTGCGTAAAATATGCAGTATGGCGGCCCAGCACAAAAAAAGCTCCACCCATGGGGCCGAGCTTGTTGGCATAAAACTTGAGGGGCCATTTTTGTCCATGGCCAAAAAAGGTGCTCAAAATGGCGATTGGCTTCAAACCCCAAGCCCCCAACTGTTCAGGGAGCTTGTTGAGCTTTCTCAGGGACTTGTGAAGATGGTGGCCATAGCCCCGGAACTTGAGGGGGCGTCCGATTTTATCAGAGAGTTTGCCGATGATGTGGTGATCTCTATGGCCCACACCACCTGCAACTACGACTCGGCCCTTGAGGCCTTTGGCTACGGTGTGCGCCATGTCACCCACCTGTTTAATGCCATGAATCCCTTCGCCCACCGTGACCCAGGCCCAGTTGGTGCGGCACTGGATTCTGACTGCAATGTTGAGATTATCTGCGACGGTGTGCACCTACACCCTGCCGTGGTGAGGGCTGTGTTTGCCATGTTTGGCCCCGAGCGTGTAGTGCTGGTGAGTGACGGCATGAGGGCCACAGGCATGCAGGATGGCGCATATACCCTTGGTGGACAGGCCGTTACGGTCAGCGGCAACAAGGCCACCCTGAGCGACGGCACAATTGCAGGCTCGGTGACCGACCTTATGAACTGCATGAGGACGGCTGTCAGCTTTGGCATACCAATTAAGGATGCCGTGCGTGCCGCCGCCTACAATCCTGCAAAGGTGCTGGGCATCGACCGTGATTTTGGCAGCCTTGAAAACGGTAAGGTGGCAAATATTGCGGTGTTAAATGCCGATCTCTCGCTTCGTGCCGTAATTGCCCGTGGGCAGTTGGTAAAGGGGAGTTTGAGCTAAGCACCCCCATGTAAAACATGTAATTGTGTCGTGGAAAATGCTACATCTACAATAATAAAAACAAAACTTCTGCCCACAAACTTGGGGCAGAAGTTTTGTTTTTACTACCTATCATCACTTAGAATATAAATAGTTCCTCTATTGGTGTGCCCACCGCACGAGAGATGTCTATTGCAAGTTTTAGCGAAGGGTTATATTTGGCGGCTTCAAGGCGTATCACCGTTTCACGCCGCACACCAACCTTTACGGCCAACTCCTCCTGCGTAAGCCCTGCAAGCTGTCGGTATTTTTTTAGATTACATATAAACTGTTCCATCAAAAAAACTCCTAATTTTTGTCGTAGTGCCAAAATAGCAGTGCGTAGCAAATGAATATGCCAGAATAACCAAGCGAGCATATAAGTATTATAACCTCTTTGCTTATTTGGGTAAAGCCCACCAAAAAGCCAACACAAAAAAGCAGTGCAGGCGCAATCATGGAAACAGCCTGCTTTGCACGGTTGTTATTTTCCACAAAACGCTCATCCTTCATCTCACCCGCCAAGCGTCCTACCCAAAAGATGGAAAGGTATCCCAAAAAGCTAAACCAAAACAGCGAGTATGGCTCGCCCGTGTCAAAATAAGTAAAACCTATGAAACCTAAGAACCCCAAAAACCCTGTCGTCCACCTAAATTTTCCGATTTTTTTCATTTTTTACACCCTTTCATGTGATTTAATTGTCACTTTGTGTTATAAATATATCACATTAATATGGTGCTGTCAAGCATCAATTTGGCGGCCATGGAGCGGCCGCGTGGTCGCGGCGGAACACACCCCCCACCCACACGGCTTCGCCGTGTCTCCTCCCCCTCGGGGGAGGCGGCGGCCGCGTGGTCGCGGCGGAACTCTCCCCCCACCCACACGACTTCGTCGTGTTTCCTCCCCCTCGGGGGAGGCGGCGCCGTGAGGTTTGATGAAGTGGGGTGACTTTGTGTGGCCGAGGGGTGTTTGCTGGCTTTT
>CAYJGQ010000092.1:0-8699 GCA_964369885.1 uncultured Oscillospiraceae bacterium | reverse complement strand
CCCCCCCCCCCCCCCCCCCCCGCCCCCCCCGCCCCAGTCCAGTGCGGTCACGCGGCCGCATGAAGGATTTGATGTGGCAAAAATAAATCCACTCATCAATACTAATGAGTGGATTTATGGCGATGTTTAATTATTTAACGGGAAGGTCGGGGTCACGTCCGGCCTTTTGGCATATGGCGGCAAAGGCTTGGTCGCTCAGGTCATGTTCCATTTTACATGCATCTTCATAGGCTATGGCGGGTTCTACACCCCACTCAATGAGAATTTCAGCCAGCAGGCTATGGCGCTTATACATCCTCTGCGCAACCTCTTTGCCGGTGGGGGTAAGGGTTATTGTGCTACCTCGCTCCATATTTATAAATCCGTTTTCACGTAAAAGTTTCATGGCAACACTTACACTTGGCTTTGTTACCTTCAATCGTTCGGCTATGTCAACCGAACGTGCAAAACCGTTTTCATTTTCAAGCATCAGGATGCATTCCAAATAATTTTCGGCTGATTCATGTATATTCATGGCGGCAACTCCTTATTTAATAAACGTATTATACCATGCCATATATAACCTCACAAGAGGTGGGACAGAATTTATTTTTAACTGCAAAAATATTTTTTAAAAAATACTTGACTTTTTTTGATTATGAGCTATAATAAAGTAGTAATAATCATTACTACTTAGGAGGGGGTTATGAAGTACTCAAAACAGAGGGAGCTTGTCTTTATGACAGTGCAGGAAAGTACCGAGCACCTTACTGCTGATCAAATTTATGAAAAGCTAAAGATTGATCACCAAAACTTGAGCTTGGGCACGGTTTATCGAAACCTAAACCAGCTTGTAGAACACGAAATGCTCAGGCGCATTTCGCTTACAGGTTCACCCGACTGCTTTGACCGCCGTCACCATGAGCACCAGCACCTTGTGTGTAGGGAGTGCGGCAAGGTTATTGATTTTCATTTACCCTATCTTGAGGAAATGGAAAAAACTTTACGTGAGAACGCAGGCTTTGCACTACTTCGGGAGGAGCTCCTTGTACAGGGGCACTGCAAAGACTGTCAAAATAACATAAAAAAAGAGGAGAATTTATTATGAGCAACCTAAAGGGAACCAAAACAGAAGCTAATTTGGCAGCAGCATTTGCCGGTGAGAGCCAGGCACGCAACAAGTACACATACTATGCCTCCAAGGCTAAAAAAGAGGGTTACGAGCAGATTGCAGCTATCTTTACCGAAACTGCTGACAATGAGAAGGAACATGCCAAGATGTGGTTTAAGCTACTGCATGAAGGCGATGTACCCGATACACTGACAAACCTCAAGGATGCCGCCGCCGGCGAGAACTTTGAGTGGACCGATATGTACGCAAAGTTTGCAGAAGACGCAAAGGCAGAAGGATTTACAAAGATTGCGGCTCTCTTCACCATGGTAGGTGCTATTGAGAAGGAGCATGAGGAGAGATACAACGCCCTTGCAAAGAATGTAGCAGATGGTAAGGTGTTTAAGAAGGATGGCAAGATTGTATGGCAGTGCCGCAACTGTGGACACATCCATGAAGCCACCGATGCTCCCGAGCTATGCCCCGTATGTGATCACCCCAAGGCACATTTTCAGCAGTTAGCTAAAAATTATTGATTTTCCCCCCAAAAAACCCGTCGGCAGTTTTTGCCGACGGGTTTTTTATCTTATGTCATCACTATCAACCTAAAATAGCAATCGAAAAAAAAGCCACAAACGCCAATAGAAAGTTTGCGAATGCGGGCACCAAGGATGTCGTAAAATTGTGTAGGTTAATCATCAAAGCGTAAAAATTTGTAGGCTGGGATATTTAGAGCATCTGCAATGGAAAACAAGGTATCCAAGGAAATAGCTCTATTCATATTTGGAGCCTCAACCTGACCGATAAAAACTGCGCTCATATTTATTTTATCGGCTAATTGCTCTTGAGTTAAACCTGACAGTTTTCGATAATATGAAATTTTTAGGCCTAATTGTTTGTAGTGGTCGTAATATTTTTCGTTCAAAAATTATCACCTCAAAAAAGTTGTATTAATTATAACAGCTTGAATTGGTGATTATTATATTGTATAATGATGTAAATATGAGCTGTAAGCATATAAAAGCAGCAGAGGTGAGGAGGGAGATTTGTGTTATCAAACGAATTTGAGAAAGCCTATAGTGACTTTTTAGAAAATGCGGAGTGTGATAAGGCTTTCAGTGCAATTAATTCGGCGGTTAGGGTGTCATTTCTTGCGGGATGGATGGCTGCCGGAGGCGATACTGAAAAGGCGCAACAGATAATATCTGATGCGGTACCGGTGCCCCCAAATTTGGCAGGTATTGTGGATGATACAGAAGAATCTCCCGGCCAAAAGTGATTTTTAACGGTAAGGGGAGAGACTACCTGCAATTTGTAGATTAAAATAAAAACATAATATCGCTTTGAGACAATTAATATAGCACATCGGTGTGGTTTTGGGATAGACAAAAGTAACATCATCGATGTGCTTTTTATATTTATGACAGCGATACTGCTTAATAGCTGTATTTTACTCAACAAATAAAATATTATGTAACTTTTTAGCACTTAGCATATACAGTTGGAGATTATATTTATTTAGTAGCGTCAAAAAATCAGAAAAAGCATAAATAACTTAGGCTGTGTGGTTTTGCATTGCAAAACCACACAGCCTATTAGTTTAGCGTAGTTAGATGTCAATTAGAAGATACTATCACTTCTTTTTGGGCTTTGCCGCAGTTTTTTTAGCCGATGTCTTTTTGGCGGCAGTTTTCTTGGGGGCGCCTTTGTTTTTACTGCGGCGACGTATTAGCAGGAACACAGTCACACCGGCGAGTATAGCCAAAGCAGCCGCACCAACCACCATCCAGTTTAGATTATCGAATATATTCTGATTGCTATCGGCCTCGGCATCAGGGTTGTCGGGGTCGATAATTTTGATTTTAACCTCTTGAGTTTCTCCGTCTTCGGCAGCCAGTACAAGCTCGGTTTCACCAATGGCAAGTGGTGTGAAGAAATATCCACCATCCTGTGGGCTGTATGTGCCATCCAGCATTTCTTCATCCCAGGTCAAACTACCTTGCTCAGCCGGGACAAAAAACTCACGATCTATGGGCAGATTAGGGATGGTCTCCCCAACCTTGTCAAGCTCTAATAGAAGCGGGGGGTCTTCCTCGCTACTGCTTGAGCTTGAGGGGGATGAACTCGAAGAGGACGAAGACTCACTACTTGAGCTTATCGAGGAGGAAGACGAGCTACTACTGCTTGAGCTTGAGGAAGATGAGCTATTGCTTGTAGAGGAGCTGCTTGAGCTACTGCTTGAACTCGAGGAACTGCTCTGCGAGCTTGAAGGCCAACCGTCTTCGTCGGGATGCCAGGCCAGTGCATAGCTGTGGGTATTGCTTCCGTCATTATCTTTGTCGTCATCGTCGTCGCTTTGTTCCTTGACGGTTAGTGTGCCCTCTTTGTGAACCAGCATATAGTTTTCCTCGGCAAAGGCGGTAAGCTCGGCCTCTTTGGTAAACTCTATGTCATATTCACCTGTAGATTTTCCGTCCGCCTCACATTCCACCTCGGCCTGTACAGCAAGCGAGGCGTTGTTTAGGTTGTCGCTACCCACAAAACCTATGTAGTTTACGGTAAAGTCGGGAAGAGCGTCATCAACCTCCATTATCTTGTCGGCGGCCCGCACCTCCACCAGTTTTTTGCCCACCACAAGGGTGTAGTGTGCCGTGGCGCCGGCATGGGTGGCGGTAGAGCTTGCAGTGGCCATAATGGCGGCAGTACCGCCACCCTTTATGGTCACGTTGCCCTCACCGTCTACCATAGCTACTGTAACATCACTACTGGAGTACTGCACCGAGCTACCGTCGGCATTGCCGGTGGCCTTTATTTGGAATTTGGGGTCGCCGTAAATTTTATTCGTGCTGGTAACAGGGAACTTGAAGTCATCCTGTGGCATACTGGATACAATGTCCACATGCACCGTAATGGTGAAGGGGTGGTAGTTCCAGGTCTCCATGGTTATGGTGAGCACCGCTACCTGACTTGAGGATATAATTCCCGGCTTTATCGAGTAGTTTGCGAGCATGGAGGTTTTATTTACGCTCATGGTGTTGTCGTTTATGATGGAATGTGGATCGTTTTTTGCAATTGTAAGACTGCTTATTCTTTCAACACCATCGTCTGGGGGGAGAAATTCGTACAGACTGATGTTTTTAAGGCTTGTGTCGGCATAATGCACCGAACGCTTTATATCAAAGTTTATATGTGTGGCCTTTTCTATGGTTCCGGTTAGGTTTAGGGTGCCGTCCACAAGGGTGTAGTTCTTTGTAAGGTCGGAGTCCATTAGCGTAAGGGTGCCGGTTACAACCTTGCTCTCGCCCACAAATTCGTCGGCAAACTGCAGGTTGTGCAGAAGGTAATCGGTGTTTTCCTGTAGTTGCTCGCCAGCGGCCAGGCCACCAAATGTAATGGAGGCAAGGGTTGCGGCAACGCCTCCGTCATAGGGCTTTGTGGTTACCGTGGCATTGGCAATGGTAAGACTTGCCTTGTTAATTATATAGGGAACATACACCGAGTTGTACTCGATATTATCTTGATTTACAAGTATGTAGTTTGCGGCCTTTGTGCCCGATATAAATAGCGAAACAGTACCCTCATACACACCAACATCCTTATTGGGATAGGGTTGTGGTTGGGTGCTTACAACGGCATTGCCAACATCCGAGGGGAGTATGCCAACAATTTCAAGCTCGCCCACAAATAAATCGGCATCGCGGGAGCCGTCGTAGTCCTTTTCGGCCTTGTAGGTGCCGGGGGTAACGGTAACATGGCGCTGAGTAACCGTAATTTCAATACTTTGGCTACCCATGTAGTTGCTGTCACTGTACTCCACGGTAATGGTGGCCGTGCCAACACCAACAATGCTTACAAGACCTGTGGCCTCCTCAACGCTCAAAACATTTCTATTACTGCTTGTCCATATAAAACGCTGTGCTATGTTTACACTTTGTTGTGGTACAGCCTCAAGATCAAATTGTGGGTCACCGTAAACCACCGTATTGTTGGCGGGTACCTCGCCACCTATGTAGACATCGGTGACCTGGCGCACCGTTACACTTACAAACCTATTGGTGTAGTAGTCGCCCTGTGAGGGGTCCTCCACTGTGGCGCCGGGGGAGGAGGTGCCGGCTGTTACCGACATAATGGTGTTGCCAATGTTGCGTGGGCGGTGGCTCCAGGCAGCGGTTTGGGTGCTTTTGCCTGTGGCCAGGGCCGAGGTGGAAACAATTGTGGTGGCCGAGGAAATTTCGACCTGGTTTGCCGTGGCAACACCTATGCTGGTGGCACTGCCACCGCCATTTGCGGTGCCGGCCTGTGCGCTACCTGCGGCGGCTGTTAGCTCGCCATCGTAGATCAAAAGGGTGTTTGCACTTACGCCGTAACTTATGGCGCTGTTGTTGGTGGCGGTGTTGGCGGTGTTGGCCGTGCCGCCCCTTGCGGTTACGGTACCCTCGGAATTTATAGTTAGAACTGCGCCTACCTTTATGCCTACACTCTCGGCGTCTACGCCATCAACTGTAATGGTTGCACCTATGGCGGTCAAGGAGTCGGTGGCGGCATCCGAGCTTATTGTGGAGCTTTTGCCAATATGTATGCCGTGGCCCTGTCCTGCAAAAAGGTCAACACCGGGGCCACCCTGCACCATATTGGTGCCGCTGAATTTAATATTAAGGTGATCGCCTGCATAAATACCATTGGGGTTGTCGGCACCGCTTGCAACAATGGTTGCGTTTTCAAGGATAAGGGTGTCGGCATTGCCGCCTGTTCCGGGCACAAACTTAACAGATGGATTTGTACCGGCAGGGGTGCCCAAAACATTGGAAGCATTGGCCGATGTTACCTGCACACCGCCCACCCAAACATTATATTTTGTAATGCCCGATGCCGTTGACTGAAGGCTGTATGTAGGCATAAAAATCAGAGCAATTATTGCAAGTACAAGTATTAAAACTCTATTTTTCATTTTGGGTTCCTCTCCAAAGGTATCATGGGGACGACTGCGTATTCAAATAGCTTAAAACAATGCCGGATAGTGATGGAGTTTGTGCGTCAAAAACGAAAATGACCCGCCAATGTTGCAATTTTATGCTATGTTTCATATGGTTTACATGGCGGTGAATAGTGGCGATGTTGCTACGGTAAAAACCTTATTTTGACGGGGATTATGTAGCATAAACAGCGCACAGATTTACAGGGTAATTGTACCATTTTAATGTACATATTTCAACATAAAAAAGACATATTAGACCAATACTAAACAATTTTTTCCAAAATGACCATAAAAGGGGTAAAAATACCCCCGCAGTACCAAATACTGACTAAATGTGAGCGGTGTGATATTACATTAATGTTGAGCATAATAAAAAAGGTGCTGCAAAAAATTATTCAAACTCCCGATAGGCCTCGGGCCCGCACTGTGGGACAAGTTGGCCGCCCGAATGCTCGGTCAACTGGGCACAAAAGTCTTTTACAAGCTCACTTTTGCACCAAAGGTTTAGGGATATCTCGGCCCCGAAGTCGGAGCTTTCGGTGGCGATTTCAAACTGTGGCATTATGTAGGAAAGTTTACCGTAAAATGAGTAGTCGCAGGAAACGGTAAGGGGGACAGCAGGGTGAAGATACCGTTTTTGGGCGGCCGCAATGGCCACCGATGCTCCCTTTGAATAGGCGTGGGTAAGACCTCCTGTGCCAAGAAGTACTCCGCCAAAATAACGTGTAACCACCACCGCTATATCACACACCCCCGAGCCGGTGATAACATCCAAAACAGGTTTGCCACCGGTGCCCGAGGGCTCGCCATCATCCGAAAAACGACTGCGGCCGTCACGCAATAAAAAGGCAAAAACATGGTGTCTTGCCTCCTTATAACGCTCTCTTATACTGCGCTGAAAATCGACGGCCTCCTGCTCACAGCTCACAGGGGCTATCGTGCCTATAAACCTTGAGCGTTTTTCGACAAATTCATCAAAGGCCGTGGCCTGTATTGTGGTGTAAGGTTTTAGTGGCATGGCAAGTCCTCCGTATTGATGATATGGTAAGGGGACACCACCAACGATGCCCCCCATTGTAAAAACTATTTTGCTTAAAAAGACTTTGCGGTAACTCAAACAAGGCTCAGTCGTGAAACGGTCTGCATGTTGGAAATATCGGTGCCCAAAACAGTACTGCCCGAGAAGGTATAAAGGGTTTGCCCCAGCAGGATACCCCGCTCTACGCTGTGCAGGTTGGTTAGGATGTAGCTTTCGTCGAGCTGGTCGGTGTGGCTGATGATACCACGCCAGGTAAAGCCCACCTCGTTTTCGTACTCATACACCGCATAGCCCCAGTAAAGCAGGTCATCAAGCCCGTTTGTCGACTGGCGGCATATTATGGGAAGTCCCAACAGGGAATTTTGAGGGTTCCACAGCAGGGCGTTTGGATTGCTAAGTGCCTGAGAGTAGCCCTGATTTCCGGGAAGGTCCTCACGGGATAGCTCGATGGGGGGAAGTGGCCCCATGCTGTACATCCAAAGCGACATTTCATTGGAAACCCCACCAAGGCCAAGCACAAGCCCGTTGCCGACACTCTTTGCCTGTCCCGAGAAGTTTTCAAGATCAAACCAACCTAAAATTGCAGGGTCATATGGGTCGGAAAGATCCATAGTATAGACCGATTGTGCGTCCTCATGGGTTTGCACATAAACACGATTGTCCAGAAGTCGATAGGCACTAACGCTATTGTCCGAGAGCATCCCCTCAACCGAGCCGAGCATACGCAGGGTGCTGTCAAGCAGGTATACGTTGTTTCGCACACGGCCTGTGCCGGACTCGATGGATACGGTGGCCAACTGCAACACATCGTCCTGCTCCGATATGGCAAATGGACGTGAGAGATCGCCGTCGATTTCGGTCTGGGCGCTTATCTGCATATCGCTATCCAAATTCATCTTGATGATTCCAACAGCCCCTACACCGCCGGTGGGTTTTGTGTCGTAGTAAAAATAGGCGGCATCGCTTGACATGTACAGGTTACCAGAACCAAGTACAGCCTGGGAGGTGGCAGGGGTTTGTGGGGCGGATACATCAAGCAGAGATATTACCGTATAGGTTTGATGCGCAGCATCGGGTGCAATGGCTATATGAGAGGCATCAATGGAGTAGGACTCCTCAATTTGGCTGTCCCTTATCACCGGCATGACATGGTAGGTTTGGGGGTCGGGCAGCAATGCATTTTGATAGTACAGATCTTTTTGGGTGATAAGATAGAGCTGATTGTCGGCCACATGGCAGTCAACATACTCGCCATCCTGCCAAAAACTGCGCTCAAGGCTTGGGGAGGATATGTCCGAAATATCGTATACCGCAACGGCGGTGACACTGTATGTCTGATTAAGTTCGGCAGGGTGGTCCTCGGTTATGGTGTTTGTGGTGCCGCCATACATCTCCTCGGCCGAAACCTGTGCATCGCTTGAGATTACCACCAAGCGCTGGCCGTAAAGATACATAACCGAATTTGTAGAGGCGGGAAGAGCAATCTCCGACACCTTCTGCATATCCTCGGCCGACACTATGTGTATAATATCCTCTTCCTGCAGGTGGCTTTGAGGGGTGTAATAAAACAGATGTTGCCCATCACTTACGGCAAT
>CAYJGQ010000091.1:0-8859 GCA_964369885.1 uncultured Oscillospiraceae bacterium | reverse complement strand
CCCCTGGCTGTGATAATTTTGCCGTCCCACACAAGTGAGGTGTCAAGGTATTTTGCACCACCAAGTTGATCCTCAAAGCCGGGGTAGCAGGTTACACGAACCCCTTCAAGTAGCCCCATATGACCCAAAATTGAGGGGGCGGCACATATTGCACCCACCCAAATATCACTTTGTATGGCATGGGCAACAAAGGAGCGCACCACCTCGGATTTTTCAAGGTTTAGCGTGCCGGGCATACCGCCGGGAAGCACTATCATCTCAAGTCCGCGCAGGTCGGTTTCGCTCTGCTCAAGGTCACACTGCACGGTTATGCCGTGGCTACCAGTGATCATCCTACTGCCAACCCCAACCAGGGCCACGTCCTTTTCGGCACGGCGGAGTATGTCGGCTACCGCAAGGGCCTCAATCTCCTCAAATCCATCGGCCAAAAAAATATAAATCATAACATTTCCTCCTGTTCATATACACACTGTGTCGGTTGAGCTAATATGCAAATTCTTTTGAAAACATAATACAGCTCAGCTGAGCGTAGAACTGTTAGGATTGGCCTTATGCATCTTTAAGGCGTGCTATGTGTTTTTCCACCATTTTGGCAGGTTGGTAGGAGAGTTTTGCGCGGCGTAACCCCTCCTCGCCCATGTCCTCCTCACGGTTTACAAACATAATCTCGGGGTGTTTTTCCTTAATTTGCAGGGCAAACTGCTGGTTAACCATGGGGTAACAGCCCTGAATTTCACCGTAGGCCTTTTCGATGTGGGTCACAAAGGTATTGCAGCAAAGTTTACAACCCATAGTAAAGGCTATAACCTCGCCGTCACGTCGCAGTACACCGCCCTCAAGCCCAAGTGCTGTAAAGTTCTCAAAGGCCATCTGAACGGCGGCGGCCTCTTTAACAAGGCTGGGGTCATCGCTACAACCGTTTTTTCGGCACCACTCGCGGTTCATTTTTTGGCAGTCGGGTATGTTTTCGACCGTCATTTCCTCAAAGCTCCAGTTGTCGCTGTCACGAAAACGGGCAATGTGGTTGCGCTTGCCATGAAGTTTTTTGCCACTAAGGCTTATCAGCTTTTCAATATCGTACACATAATCCCAGCTATCACGGTCGGGAGTAAAGTCAAATTTATCGGGAAAAAGGGTTTCAAGTTCGGCCTGATGTTGTGGCTGTACCCCCAAAATCACAAATGGTGCGCCGTTTTCTGCGGCATCCTGCATAAGCGCCGTGATAACAGGGGTGATATCCCCCGTGCCCACAGGGTAGCCGTAGCAAACACGGTTGTCGTACCTGCCCACCTTTACCACAAGATAATCGTTAATGCGGGCCACCTTTTGGGCATAGGCCTCCCGCCATAAAAACAGGTTGGAAAAACTCTGGGCACAGGAAATACCGTCCCCTGCCTTTATAATGGGGTCTATCCAGGCCTTATCGGTTATGGCCACATCCTTAAATTCTATCATATACTATATTTCTCCTTTTAGCGCACTTTGCGCAGCTGCGAACACAAGGTTTGCAATATCATCTATGGGTAGCAGCTCCCCATGGGGGCAGCAGTCCAACACGGTCCAGCCAAAGCGGTTGGCCACATATTTTGCCGCGCTGTCACAGCGCTGCAAATACTCAAGATCGGCCTCGTGTATATCCTTCTTTTTTTCGTCGCCGTTGTAGCGTGCGCTCAGCAGACGGCTCGACACCTCTATGGGCACCGATAGGTATATTACCCTGTCGGGGCGGGGAAGACCAAGGCGGTTGTACTCGTAGTCCTCAAGCCAGCTTAAATACTCCTCCCACTGATTTTGCTGAAGCTTGGCCGTTTGATGAACAGCGTTTGAGGTGGTGTAACGGTCGGAGATTAAAATCCCCTCGTCGTAGAGCCGCCCCCAGTTCTGCTTAAAGCTTACATACCTATCCATGGCGTAAAAGCTTGAGGCGGCATAGGCCGAAACCTGATCGACCGAGCCAAGCTCGCCTGCCAAATACATCCTGACCAACACCGAGGAGTCATGCTGGTAGTTTGGGAAGGTTATTTTGTGGTTTGCCACCCCAGCCTCGGTAAGCCTACGGCAGAGCAGAGCGGTCTGGGTGGCCTTTCCACTGCCGTCCAGCCCCTCAATGACAATAAGTTTGCCCATAAATTATTCCCCTTTTCTGTCACATATCAGAAAATTATAAAGAAAAATGTCGAAAAAACTAAATTAATTAAGAATTTCTTCTTTTAGGTGGCTGTACTTTTGGCGCACCTCATTTATGCGGCCACAGCTCATCTTGCCCTCCGGGCAGGGGCCACATAGGCAGGGGGGGCCACCCTTTGCAAATAGGTGTGGTGCCACCTCCTGCACCAAAACCAGCATCTGATTTGCAATATCCTGTATCTCCCACTGGGCACGACTGCAACAACGGTGGTGAAAAAAGTTGTGCAGTGAGCGCGCGTTCATGGTTACAATCATCTTGGTGTCACAGGCACCGGGCAGGACAAAACGTGCGTCCTCAATGGCCTTTTTCTCGGCGGCCGAGGCGGCGGCCTTCTCGCTTTTGCCCTGGGCTAAAAACTGTGGGTAGTATACATCCTTTAGCATGGCCGCAATGCGGTCGTAATAATCCTGAGCCGAGCCCATTGCCTGCAAAAACAGCTCATTTGCTGTGGGGTTTTGGGCAATGGCGGGCGGTGTTACATACTCAAACTGGTTTTCGTTTACATAGCGCTGGCTTTGCACGCTGTATGAGGCTATGCGGTGGCGTGTAATTTGAGCCAGCAGGGTGCGGGACACCCCCTCTATGCCAAATGTAAAGTTTGCGTGCTCCAGAGGGCTCTGGTGGCCTATGTCGCCAAGCATTGCAAGAAAGTTTGCGGTTTTTTCGTCGGTTAGGTTTTCAAACAGGGTGCTAATCTCGGACGGGCTGTAACATAGCTTGGCCGCGGCGGCCACGGTTTTTTCGGGATGTGGGGTGTGGGAAATAAGGGTGACGTTTTTCATGATTTTTCATCCTTTCTTTTGGGCTTGTCCGAGTTTTGATAAAGCATATGTATAGTACTTACAATTACAGCAGTAACCCTGCGCCCTGCCGCCCGGCCGGGCGGCAGGGAAAGAATTAATTTTAGTCGTGACCAAGATCGGTGAGCTTGGGTGGGAAAAATGCATCGGTGGGAAATTTGATTTTTTGAAACAGGGTGCATGGGTCTTCGGTGCTGTTGGTGGTTTCCTTGTCGGGTACACAAAAGTCGTAGGCGGGTATCATCATCTGAACCGTGCGCTCAAGCTCTACAATGGTAAAGAGCCCAAGGGTGATAAAGATGGATTTTTCGCTGCTTACACCGGCAAAATCACCCTCAAAACGACTGCACACGCAAACCGGAAGTTCGCAAAGGATATCGTTGTGATGATGACAATCCACTACCTTGGCCGATAGACATATTGGGTCTACCACCTGAAGCATGGCGTTGGGGGCGTTGCTGTCGACCTTGCAAACACAGTTGCGGTTGTCGTCCGAGCTAAAGTTCTTTACGTTGCCCTCGCTACCGTATAGGATGACCTTCTTTTGATGAATGGCCACACCTCTTACATTTCTTGGCTCACACAGTGGGGTGTCAAGAATTCCAAGTGTCACCACAAAGAAAAATGTCATATCCACCGAGTAGTACCCCTTGTTAAAGGGCACAGGTTCTACATCCATGTACACATTGACAATCTCCACCTCTTTGCATTTTACGCTGACCGCTCTGTCCACTATGGGTTGGTCACAGTCGGTAAAGTAAACCCGCAAATCGGTGACACAGTCCTTGTCACTTACACTGTCATAAATTCTGCCGGCATTAATGCAGACGGCCTCTTTAAACATATTGGCCCCCACCGCCGACATGGGATTGACCCGTTGGTTGTTTGGCATACGCTTCCTCCTATCTGCCGCACAGGGCGGCTATGTGGTACTGCGCTATACACTGTAATCCCGTGTTGGGGGTACAGGTGTGCTCAATACCATTTTATGAGCATTCTAACTTTTTGTGACGTATCACAAAAATAAAATCCTCAAAGGAAGCAGTGCGTTATATACAAAATGTATTAAATACTATAAATTATACTTTTGTTAGCTTGGCAAAGTTGGACATTATACGCTTTGTGCCCACCTTTTCAAAGGCCACCTCAACAAGATGGTCGCCCCCCATGGGCACAACGCTTATTACAAGGCCTTGGCCAAACACACGGTGGGTAACGGTGTTGCCCGGGGCAAGGTCAAATGGTTCGGCAGGGGCGCTTGGGGTGGGTGCACCCGATATGCCACCGCGGTTTATGGCGGAGTTTGTGGGGGCAGGGGTTTTGGCTGTGCGGTTTTGGGTGGTGCTCACCTCGTCCCTGCGCTCAAGCAGTGCGGCCGGAATTTCCTCAATAAAGCGTGAGGGACGGTTGCGCCCTGTGCGCCCAAACAACATGCGCTCGCCTGCACAGCTTACATACAGGCGCTGCCTTGCCCTTGTAATGCCAACATAGCAAAGGCGGCGTTCCTCCTCGCACTCGGCAGGGTTGTAGATCGACTGCATACCGGGGAAAATACCCTCCTCAAGGCCGGGGATAAACACGGTGGGGAACTCAAGCCCCTTGGCCGAATGTAGTGTCATAAGCACCACGGCGTCGGCATCGGGGTCGTAGTTATCAAGGTCGGTGTAGAGCGAAACCTCCTCCAAAAATCCCGACAGGCTGGGGTTCTCGCTCTCCTGCTCGTATTTTAGTATATTGGTGCCAAGCTCCTGAATGTTCTCAATTCGGGTGAGTTCCTGGGTGCCCTGTGCCTTTAGTGCCTGCATGTAACCGCTGTGCTCAAGCAGTAGCTCAAAGGTTTCGCTAAGGGGGCGCTGGTCCAGTCCGTCGGCAATTGAGCTTATCATATCGGTAAAGGAGCGAAGCAGGGTGGCTTTTTTGCAAAGCAAGGGGTAGTCCTCGGCCTTTTGCATGACCTCAAACAGGGTTTGGCCTGTTTGGGTGGCAATTTGGTCGGCGGTGTCTATGGTGGCGGCGCCAATTCCACGCTTTGGCTCATTTATTATGCGGCCAAGGCGCAGGCGGTCGCCGTGGTTTTGTATAACCGTGAGGTATGCCAGAATGTCCTTTATTTCCTTGCGCTCAAAAAAGCGCAGGCCGCCCAGTATGCGGTAGGGAATATCCCAACGTATGAGCACCTGCTCAAGGGTGTTGGACTGGGCATTCATGCGGTAAAGCAGGGCATGGTCGCCATATTTTGCTCCCGAGTCAACGCTCTTTGCAATGGTTTTGGCTATAAATACAGCCTCGGCCTGCTCGTCGCGCCCTCTAAAGTAAACAATGCTGTCCCCCTTGGGGTTTTGGGTCCAAAGGGTTTTGCCCTTGCGGTTTGTGTTGTTGGAGATAACCTCGTTTGCGGCATCAAGAATTGTGGAGGTACTGCGGTAGTTCTCCTCAAGGCGCACTACGCTACCGCCGGGGAACTTTTTCTCAAATCCCAAAATATTCTCGATGGTGGCTCCACGAAATTTATAGATGCTCTGGTCGTCGTCGCCCACCACGCATATGTTTTTGTGACCACCTGCCAAAAGCTCAATCAGCCTGTACTGCTTGCGGTTGGTGTCCTGATATTCGTCCACCATTATGTAGGCAAAGCGCTCGCGGTATTTTTCCAGCAGGTCGGGGAATTGCTCGAATAGATGCACCGTGAGAAATATTATGTCGTCGAAATCCAGAGCATTGGCCGCCTTTAGCGTTTTTTGATACTCTATGTATATTTTGGCTACGATTTGCTCAAAGTAATCACCGCCTGTGGGGAATGCCGTGGGGCTACTCATCTGGTCTTTGGCGGCACTAATGGCCGACAGCACCGCACGGGGGGCAAACTTTTTGTCATCTATATTTGCGGCCTTCATTATTTCCTTGATGACCCGCAGGGAGTCGTCGCTATCGTAGATGGTGAAGTTTGAGGTGTAGCCAAGGCGGTCGATATTCACCCGCAATATTTTGGCGCAGGCCGAGTGAAAGGTGGCTGCATTTACATCGCTACCCGGTTGCCCCAGGGCGTTAGTAAGGCGCTCTTTAAGCTCGCCTGCCGCCTTGTTTGTAAAGGTTATGGCCAAAATATTCCAAGGCTTTACAGGGTTTTGAGCCAGTATATTCTCCACCCCCTGCACATCATCGTGGCGACCGGCGGCAAAGTCCTCCAAAAAACTGTGTTGCTGGGGGGTTAGGGAGCCAAGGTCGGGGCTGTCGGTGGCTGTGCCAAAGCGTATTAGGTTGGCAATTCGGTGTATAAGCACGGTGGTTTTGCCACTGCCGGCACCTGCCAGCACCAATACAGGGCCACAGGTTTTGCTAACGGCGGCCAACTGCGAGGGATTAAGTTTTGAAAATATTCGGCCAAAAACAGCCTGTTTGAGATTTTGTGGAGTTTGTGTCATGTTTTCTCCTTCCGCCCACATTCCGTGAGCATTAGCGGTTGCGGCATAATAAATGCCACATCCCCACCAAATTTCCCCTAAAAAGCTTGTGTCGGCCACGGTTTGCGGCAACGCATAAGGGGGGAATACCACCCAAGGTTTTTAGGTAGTGCTATGGAGGTAAAGGTGGGCAAATTCGTTTTATATTATATCACATATCGCCCAAGGGTAAAAGGTATAATTTGGCACAAAAAAGATGGGCAAAGTGGCTGGATTTATATAGAGAAAAATAGTCACATTTCATAAACTTTATCGCCCCACTTTAACCTTTTAAACCTTTACATTCAAAAATCCCTATGATACAATTAAACTAAATAAAACAAGGCTTGGAGGTTCTATAAATGAATCCTAAACTTATGGATAAAAACATCGATTATCTATTTAAGGCGATACTCAGTCTTGAAACCCCCGAGGAGTGCTATAAGTTTTTTGATGATTTGTGCACCATATCGGAGCTCAAGGCCATGTCGCAGCGCCTGCAGGTGGCCAAAATGCTTAGCAACCACAGGGTTTACAGCGAAATTGTAAGCGAAACAGGGGCCAGTACCGCCACAATAAGCCGTGTAAATCGTTCGCTAAACTACGGCTCGGATGGTTACAGCGTGGTGTTTGAAAGGGTTTCGGAATAATATGTCTTACAACTTATTTGCCGGATACTACGATATGTTTTCGGCCGATGTGGACTACAAACGTATGGCTCATCATCTTTTGGAGATGGTGCAAAAGCATACCGATAAATGTGAACTGGTGCTGGATTTGTGCTGTGGTACCGGCAGCCTTGCTCTGGAGCTTGCACAGCGCGGGTATGAGGTTATTGGGGTGGATGGCTCGGCCGACATGCTGCTTTTAGCCACTGAAAAGCTAAGTGAGGTCGACTGCAAAACACCCCCTATTTTTTTATGTCAGGATATGCGAGAGCTTGATCTTTACGGCACGGTGGACGCCGCTTTTTGCACGCTGGACAGCATAAATCATCTGTGTAGCAAGCAGGATGTGTTGACCGCATTTGAGCGGTTGGCATTTTTTGTGCGTCCCGGGGGGCTTTTTTTATTCGATGTAAACACCGACCATAAGCACCGCAATGTGCTGGGGGATAACTGTTTTGTGTTTGAACAGCAGGATGTGATGTGTGTGTGGCAAAACAGCCTTTGCCCCGACAGCCTTGCGGTGGATATATCGCTGGACTTTTTCTCGCGGGAGCAAAATGAGCTTTACACCAGGGAGAGCGAGGATTTTTGTGAGTGCTACTACTCGCCCGAGTTTTTAACCGAGGCTCTTGCTGGGGCCGGATTTGAGACGCTGGGCTTTTTTGGAGAATTTACAGACAAGCCACCCAAATGTGATGACCAGCGCATACTCTGCGTGGCACGGCGCATAACAAAAAACGAAGGAGCATAACATATATGGGAACATTAAGAACGATGATTGCACAGGATGGATCGGTGGTTTGCCACTGTCTGGATTCCACCGACATGGTGGCCGCCGCCGAAAAAATTCACACCACCTCGGCCGTGGTGAGCGCAGGACTTGGGCGCCTGCTCACCGCCGCATCCATCATGGGGGCGGCGCTAAAGGGTGAAGATAGCTCGGTGACCTTGCGCATGGCCGGCAAGGGACCTGTGGGGTCACTCATAGCCGTTGCGGATAATGAGGGCAATGTGCGTGGCTACCCTGCAAACCCCGTGGTAGAACTACCGCTGAACAGCCACGGTAAGTTGGATGTGGCAGGGGCGGTGGGTACAGACGGCTATCTCAGCGTGGTTAAGGACCTTGGTTTTGGCGAGCCATATGTGGGGCAGGTGCCCATAGTGTCGGGCGAGATTGCTCAGGACATCACACATTACTACGCCACAAGCGAGCAAATTCCCACCGTTTGCGCCCTTGGAGTGCTTGTAAACCCCGATTTGACGGTGCGTGCGGCCGGGGGTTACGTTATACAGCTTTTGCCCGGCGCGGATGAGGAGGCCATCACCCGCCTTGAGAGTAATGTGGAGAAACTGCCCCCCATCTCGGCCATGATAGACAGCGGACTTTCCTCGGCCGATATTGCCTATAAAGCCCTTGAGGGGTTTGCCCCCGAACTGCTTGAGGAGCATGAGGTGAGTTATCGTTGTAACTGCTCCAAGGAGCGGGTGGAGCGAGCATTTCTTGCCATGGGCCGTGCCGACCTTGAGGAGTTGGCCACACAGCAGGAGGACACAAAGGCCAACTGTCACTTTTGCAACAAGGTTTACACCTTCTCCCAAAGCGAGATTAAAAGCCTGCTAAAAAATAATTAAAAAATGTCTTGACAAACCTCTCGGTATTTTGTATAATAATCTTCGTCGCACAGAGAGCTTCCCGCAAATTCTTACTCTTTGTGCAGTAGATTTGGCCCAGTAGTACAGTCGGTTAGTACGCCAGCCTGTCA
>CAYJGQ010000090.1:0-8863 GCA_964369885.1 uncultured Oscillospiraceae bacterium | reverse complement strand
AAAAGTGCCCCCCCGGGCCAGGGGGGGGGGGGTTTATTTTTTTTTCCCCCCTTTTTTTAACTGGGGGGGGGGGGGGTGGGCACGCGGCCCCCACGGTCTTGGGCAGGGGTGTGGGCGGCGTTCCCACGGTAATTTGTTTGCGCAGCTCAGCAGGGGTCTCTTGTTTATGTATTCTTCCATGAAATTCCAAGTGTAAAAAACACTACATTGGCGCATGTTTTGTTTCATACAGCCCATACTTTTTTTAAGCAAACATGAGAGGTGGGGCTTTGGTGTATATTAACAAGGTAGAAATTTGCGGCGTGAACACCGCAAAGCTCAAGGTGTTAAAAGAGAAGGAAAAAATGGCCCTACTTGCACGAGCCAGAGAGGGAGATAAAACGGCCCGAGAAGAGCTTATTAATGGCAATTTACGCCTTGTATTATCGGTGGTGCAGAAGTTTACAAACCGAGGCGAGGTGTTGGATGACCTTTTTCAGGTGGGATGTATAGGGCTGATAAAGGCCATAGATAATTTTGATATAACCCAGGAGGTGCGTTTTTCGACCTATGGCGTTCCCATGATAATAGGGGAGATACGGCGGTATTTAAGGGATAATAATACCATACGGGTCAGCCGATCTACAAGAGATGTGGCATATAAGGCCATGCAGGCAAAAGAGCGACTTACAAACGAAAAACTGCGTGATCCCACAATAAACGAGATAGCCTCCGAGCTTGGACAGAGCAAGGAGAGCGTTGTGATGGCACTGGAGGCCATAGTAGAGCCCATGTCGTTGTTTGATCCTGTATACTCGGACGGTGGCGACCCAATATATGTGATGGACCAAATAGGAGATAGAAACGATGACAAGGAGTGGCTGGATGAAATTTTGCTTAAACAGGCCATTGAGGATCTAAGTGATAGGGAAAAACGAATACTCTCGATGCGATTTTTTGTGGGTAAAACCCAGGTTGAGGTGGCAAAAGAGATTGGCATATCACAGGCACAGGTTTCCAGAGTAGAAAAAGGGGCACTCAGCCGCATAAAGAAGCATATGTAATGAGCACAACTTTACAAAAGACAGAAAAAAATTAAGTCATGCAAAAAGGCCACCCTCCCAAAGCGGGGAGGATGGCCTTTAGTGGTGTGTTTAGTTGCCGGCTGGTGCTACATCAAATTCCTTGCCAAGGGCCGTAATAAGCTCCTGGGCCTGCGCCTCGGGCACAAGTAGTGATATATCCACCTCGGAGGTGGTTATCATGCGCAGTTCCGAGCCTGTTTGGGCCAGTATGGCCATTACTGCGGCAAAAACTCCGTGGGTGTGGGGCATATCCTTGCCGTAGAGCTGAATTTTACAGTTGCCGGTGTTAACCATTGCGGCCTGACCACCGGGCTTTAGGCTGTTAGCAAGGGCCAACACCTTTACGGTGTCTTTGGTGTCCACAGTGAAGGATACGCTTACAAATTCGCCCTGGGGGGCTGTTTGTGAAACCATGTCTACATTAATTTTCTCATTGGCCACCGCAGCAAAAATATCGGCCAAAGCCTTGGAGTCGCCCGGGATTTTTGCAAATGTGATAAGTGCCACATCCTCAATTAGTTGCATATTTGTGATTCCCTGCATGGTTATGCCTCCTCAATGAAAATAATATTGTAAAATTAGATGCTCTGGACAAGATGCCCCATGTTGTAAAGTCCCCGGGACTGCTCCGACAAAAAGAGTGCGGCATTTACAGCTCCAACCGCAAAAATCTCCTTTGATGAGGCGCTGTGTGTGATGCTTAGCACCTCATCACGTCCTGCAAAAATAACCTCGTGCTCCCCAACAATGGTGCCACCACGCAGGGCATGAATTCCAATTTCGGATTTGTCACGCTTTTGGCGGCGGTTGTGGCGGTCATATTCGTAATGGGGAGGGGTGGGCAGTGCTGTGGAGATGGCATCGGCCAGCATAAGTGCGGTACCGCTGGGGGCATCAATTTTTTGGTTGTGATGTTTTTCTATAATCTCAATGTCAAAATCCGCACCAAGTAGGGCAGTGGCTTTTTTACAAAGCTCGGCCATGAGGTTTACCCCAAGCGACATATTGGCTGTAAAGAACACAGGGATGTGTTCGCTTACCGCATTTAGCACCTCGATTTGCTCCTGACCAAGTCCGGTAGTTGCAATTACGGCCGGGATTTGCTGCTCCTGTGCATAAAGTAGCAGCGAAGTTGTGACCGATGGATGTGAAAAGTCAACTATGACATCGGCCTTTATGTTGCAGGCCGAGGGTGTGGCAAACACGGGAAAGCCGTCATTTGATGTGGTATCAAGGTCAATGCCCCCCACAACTACGCAGTCCTCACGTCGTTTGACTATTGATGATATCACTCGACCCATTTTTCCGTTACAGCCCGAAAGCAGTATTTTTTTCATTTCCTTAACCCCTGTATTCATAGCATTATTTCTTTTATTTTGTTATATTGCAGCGCGATAGCTCATCTTTAAGCAGCTGTACCACGCTGTCGGATGGGTCAACAAGTGGCAGACGGCACTCGCCGGCATCCCAGCCAATAAGGTTCATGGCCTTCTTAACGGGAATTGGGTTTACATCGGCAAACAATGCCCTGATAAGCCCCATCAGGTTAATCTGCAGTGCGGCGCTCTGCTCCAGCTTGCCTGCAAAGAAAAGTTCACACATCTCGCTGGTCTGCTTGGGTGCTACGTTTGCCAAAACCGACACAACGCCCTTGCCACCCAGTGCAAGTATGGGTAGAATGTTGTCATCATTTCCCGAGTATACATCAAGCTCGTCGCCGCAAAGCATACGGGTAAGTGCCACCGAGGCAATGTCACCGTTGGCCTCCTTGGTGGCCACAATGTTGGGGTGCTTGCAAAGCTGTGCGTAGGTCTGGGGTTTTAGGTCAACCCCTGTACGGCCGGGCACATTGTAAAGCATGATGGGTAGGTCGGTGGCCTCTGCAATGGCGGTAAAATGGGCAATAAGACCGGCCTGGGAGGTTTTGTTGTAGTAGGGGGTAACCTGAAGTTGGGCATCGGCACCGGCTGCCTTGGCCTCTTTTGCAAGCCAGATGGCATATGCGGTGTCATTACTGCCGGTACCGGCTACAACCGGCACACGCCCTGCAGATTTTTCCACAGCAAACTCGATAGCTTTTATATGTTCATCATCGGTAAAAGTAGAGGCCTCACCGGTGGTGCCACATATAATTATACTCTTTGTCCCATTGTCAATCTGATGATCAATAATATTGCCAAGTTCAGCAAAATTTATGGAGCCGTCGGATGACATAGGTGTGACCACAGCAACGCCCGAACCCGTAAAGATTGTCTTTTTCATCATGTTACCTCCAATATATATTGTTTAGTATTTATATTAGCAAAGCTAATATAAATTCGCCATGCCCGTAGGGCGGCATATAAATAAAAGCATATCGGCATGGCTTTTTATTTGTATTAGTTAAAATAACCTGCATCGGCAAACAGCTCGGCCATCAGGATTGCTCCGCCTGCCGCACCGCGCACGGTGTTGTGGGAAAGACAAACAAACTTGTAGTCATACTGGCTGTCGGGGCGAAGACGACCCACCGACACTGCCATGCCCTTATCAAGATCACGCTGAAGCTTGGTCTGGGGCATGTTGTCCTCCTCAAAATAATGCAGGAACTTCTCGGGAGCAGAGGGGAAGTTTTTGTCCTGAGGTATTCCGCTGAACTCTGCCCACTTTGCCTTTATTTCCTCGGTGGTGGGCTTTTTATCAAAGGATACAAACACAGCGGCCATGTGTCCGTCCGATACGGGGACACGCAGACACTGGGCGGTAAAGGCGGGGGAGGAGGCGTTTTGTATAGCGTCGCCCTCAATCTTGCCCCAAATCTTCAGGGGCTCCTTCTCGCTTTTCTCTTCCTCGCCACCGATGTAGGGAATTACGTTGTCAACCATCTCGGGCCAGGTGTCAAAGGTTTTGCCGGCACCCGAAATTGCCTGATAGGTGCAGACCAATACATTCTTAACCCCATATTCCATAAGGGGGTGAATGGCAGGAACATAGCTTTGAAGCGAGCAGTTGGACTTGACGGCAATGAAGCCGCGTTTGGTGCCAAGTCGTGCCCTTTGTGATTGCACAATTTCCATGTGCTCGGGATTGATTTCGGGGATTATCATTGGTACATCGGCTGTGGCACGGTGAGCCGAGTTGTTGGACATAACAGGGCACTCAAGCTTTGCATAGGTTTCCTCAAGAGTCTTGATCTCATCCTTTTTCATATCAACAGCGCAGAAAATAAAATCTACGTTTTTTGCAATGGTGGGGGCATCTGCCGTGGCGTCCAACACCTGCATGGTTTTTATGTTTTCGGGGATGTCGCTCTGCATGGCCCAGCGGTCGCCCACGGCCTCGGCATAGGTTTTGCCGGCCGAACGAGCCGATGCCGCAAGGGTGGTAACCTTAAACCAGGGGTGACCCTCCAGCAGTGAAATAAAGCGCTGACCCACCATTCCGGTGGCACCAACTATTCCCACATTATATGTTTTCATATTACTACACACTCCTTTTGTGTTTTTTACAATTTTATTAAATAGGCGTAGAGCTATTGCCACGCAGTGGCGAGCCTTTGGCCAATCCAAATAAACGCAAGGTGCAGGGGTTTTGTTTTTTATGATCTGCCCTATACATGGCGCATTTATGGATGTACTGCGGCTGTTTTAAGGGGTATTTTGAGTTATTATGCCAAAAAATACAACTTTTTTATACCTATAAAAAAAACCGGTTGAAAACCGGCAGAAATTCCCCTATAATTAAAGGCGATGCCTTTATATGGGGATTGATAGCTCTTCACCCTATATAGGGTGACAGTCGTAAGCCTATTCGGACATACAACCAGGCGAGCAGCTGCCGTACCGCTCCCTTCGGCGACGTTGCCTTTCCCCACAGCTTATAGGCATTGGCAGCCAGGCCGATGGGTAATAATCAAAGACGCACCTCTATCATCAAATTATTAATTTATATCCATAATATTAGCACCTTACGGGAAATATGTCAATCAGCAACTAACAGTAAAGTTATTTTTTTAGGAGAACCCAATGAATAAAAGTGATTTTTTCTACCATCTTCCGCCCGAAAATATAGCCCAAACACCTTTACAGCAGCGAGATGCCTCAAGGCTTTTGTGCCTTGATAGACGGACCGGCAGGATAGAGCATAGGCATTTTTACGACCTGCCAAAACTACTGCGCCCGGGTGATCTTTTGGTGCTAAACGACTCGCGTGTGCTGCCGGCCAGGCTGTACGGCCAAAAACGTGAGGGTGGCAGTGCCATTGAATTTTTACTGCTTGAGCAAAAGGAGCAGGATGTGTGGGAGATACTTGTGCGCCCCGGACGCAAGGTGCGCGAGGGTGCCGTAGTGAGCTTTGGCGACGGGCTTTTACGGGGTGAAATATTGCAGGTGCTGGACAATGGAAACCGCATAGCTCGTTTTTCCTACGATGACGGGGAGAATTTTTACGACATCCTTGACCGTGTGGGGCAAATGCCACTACCACACTACATAACCCAAACCCTGGAGGATAAGGAGCGTTACCAGACGGTATATTCACGGGAGCTGGGTTCGGCTGCCGCCCCAACAGCAGGCCTGCACATGACCGACCAGCTACTAAAACAGCTTGCCGACATGGGGGTTATGGTGGAATATGTTACACTCCATGTGGGACTGGGTACATTTAGGCCGGTTAAGGCCGACGAGATTACCGATCATGAGATGCACTCGGAGCACTACCTAATGCCCGAGAAAACGGCTGACGCAATACAAAAAACAAAGGCGGCAGGTGGGCGTGTAATCTGTCTTGGTACCACGAGTTGTCGCACGGTTGAAACGGTGGGGCGCAGTGGTAACATGCAAAAGAGTGAAGGGTACACAGATATTTTTATCTACCCGGGATATAATTTTTCGGTGCTTGATGGGCTTATAACCAACTTTCACCTACCAGAGAGCACCCTTATAATGTTAGTTTCGGCCTTTGCCGGGCGGGAAAACACCCTTGCAGCCTATGAGTGTGCCGTGAAAGAGGGGTATAGGTTTTATTCCTTTGGCGATGCTATGATTATTTTGTGATGTTTTTTGGGGGATAATTATTATGATGATTAATATTACACAGCAGGTTAAAACCGCACTACTGGAACTACTTGAAAAAAAGCAGCTTGAGCAGGGGGATATATTTGTTGTGGGGTGTTCCTCGAGTGAAGTTGTAGGGGAGAGCATCGGTACAAATTCCAGCATACAGGCCGCACAGGCTGTGTTTGACGGACTTTATCCCATACTTAGCCAAAGAGGAATATTTATGGCAGCACAGTGCTGTGAGCACCTAAACCGCTGTTTGGTGGTTGAGCATGAGGCGGTGCACCTGCTTGGTTTATCCCCTGTGAGCGTGGTGCCACACCCCAAGGCCGGCGGAAGTTTTGCCACAACTGCGTATAGGTCCTATAAAAACCCAGCCGTTGTTGAGCATATTAAAGCTCATGCAGGTATGGACATTGGCGGTACACTGATTGGTATGCACCTCAAAGAGGTTGCGGTTCCCGTTAGAACATCGGTGGGTAAGGTGGGAGAGGCAAACCTAATCTGTGCCGTAACCCGTCCAAAATACATCGGTGGCCCAAGAGCTCACTACGAATAATAAAACTCGACCGGACACACATATTAGGAGGAGTACATTGTTTACATTACAAAAAACAGTAGGACAGGCCCGCAGGGGACAACTTGACACGGTGCACGGCAGCGTTCAAACCCCTGTGTTCATGAATGTGGCCACCTCGGCTGCTATAAAAGGTGGAATATCCGCCCATGACCTTGTAGATTTACACTGCCAAATAATGCTGTGTAATACCTACCATCTGCATCTGCGCCCTGGTGATGATGTGGTGCGTGATATGGGTGGCCTACACAGCTTTACCGGTTGGAAAGGCCCCATACTAACCGATAGCGGTGGGTTTCAGGTTTTTTCGCTATCCAGCCTTCGCAAGATTAAGGAGGAGGGTGTATATTTTCAGTCGCATCTTGACGGAAAGCGCATTTTTATGGGGCCTGAGGAGAGTATGCAGATACAATCCAATCTTGCCTCTACCATTGCAATGGCCTTTGATGAATGTGTGGAAAATCCGGCCACCCATGAATATGCCACCGCCTCAATTGCCCGTACCACACGCTGGCTTGTGCGCTGTAAAAATGAGATGGACCGCCTAAACGCTCTGCCCGATACAATCAATCCAAAGCAGCTGCTTTTTGGGATAAATCAGGGTTCAACATTTGATGATTTGCGTGTACAACACATGAAGGAGATTGCAGAGCTTGATTTAGACGGTTACGCAATAGGCGGTCTTGCGGTGGGAGAAAGTGCCGCCGAGATGTACCACGTAATTGAAACCGTAATGCCCTACATGCCCACCCATAAGCCGCGTTATTTAATGGGGGTTGGTACACCCGTAAACATCCTTGAGGCCGTTGCTCGTGGTGTTGATATGTTTGACTGTGTAATGCCGAGCCGAAACGCAAGGCATGGACATCTTTTTACATGGCAGGGGATTATCAACCTAAATAACAAAAAATATGAGCGTGACCCTGCCCCGATAGATCAAAGCTGTGAGTGCCCCGTTTGTCAAAACTACTCCCGTGCATATTTGCGGCATCTGTTAAAATCCAAGGAAATGTTAGGTCAGCGCCTTACCGTAATGCTTAACCTTTGGTTTTACAACATACTGATGGAGCGCATACGAAATGAGCTTGACATGGGGACATTCCAACAGTTTTATGATGAGATGACCAAGGTGCTTGGTGTGAGAATTTAGCTTTTTGAAGTTTTATCGTTAATTTTTTTAGAACGAATTAAATTAATTTTTAGAGGGTATGTGATTATGATTTATAAACTTCTTCCTGCAACCAAGAGCTATATTTGGGGAGGAACAAGGCTAAGAGATGATTTTGGTAAGGTAGCAATCGGCGAAAATATAGCCGAGAGTTGGGAGTTGTCCTGCCACGAGGATGGCCATAGTATCATACAGGAGAGCGGCAAAACCCTTTATGAGCATTTGTGTGAACATCCGGAGGCGCTGGGTAGCCGCTGTGGTAGCCCGAGCGAGTTCCCGATACTTGTAAAGTTTATAGATGCACTTCAGGATTTGTCGGTGCAGGTGCACCCAAACGATGCCTATGCAGGTACACATGAGGGGCAGGCAGGAAAAACCGAAATGTGGTATGTTGTGGACTGCACACCGGGAGCGTATTTGTACTACGGATTTGTAAAGGATATCACACCTGAGGAATTTGAAGGAGCTATAAAAAGTGATAGCCTGTGTGATTTGCTAAACAGGGTAGAGGTTAAGAAGGGTGATGTGTTTTTTATTCAGGCCGGTACAATACACGCAATTGGTGCAGGGTGTTTAATTGCCGAAGTACAGCAGAGTAGTAATGTGACATACCGAGTATTTGACTATGGCAGAAGAGATGCAAATGGCAATACCAGAGAATTACATGTAAAAAAAGCATCGGACGTTACTATTTTAAGTAAGGCCAAAGAAATGCCGAATTTTGGTGAACACTTGGTGAAATGTGACTACTTTACGGTGGATTTATATGAGGGAGAAAAGCTACAAAACGGTGTAAATATACAGGTTGACGGTACAAGCTTTAGACATATTATGTTAACCGCAGGAGAATGCGAAGTTGATTGTAATGGCAAAACACTTTACAGCAAAAAAGGTGATAGCATTTTTGTGCAGGCCAACAGCGGAGAGGTTACCATCAAGGGTGACGGAACTGTTCTGGTGAGCTATATGGGCTAACGCCACAGGCCGTGGGGCTTGCCCCGCACCCCAGCCCAAGACC
>CAYJGQ010000089.1:0-9010 GCA_964369885.1 uncultured Oscillospiraceae bacterium | reverse complement strand
AATATAAATAATCCCCGATATCACCACTACTTTGGAGATATCGGGGATTTTGCACTTGAAAAGTACAGTTATAATGGTAAAATAGTCTTGGAGGGGCATGACATGGATAGGACAACGCATAAAATCAGAGGACGATTTGCCCCAAGCCCCAGTGGACGTATGCACCTTGGGAATATATTTTGCGCACTGCTGTGTTGGTTGTCGGCCAGGGCCTTGGGTGGAGAGCTTGTCCTGCGCATAGAGGATTTGGACAGTGGGCGCTGTACCCCCGAGCGGGCAAAACAGCTCATAGCCGACCTTGAGTGGCTGGGACTTGACTGGGACTACGGCCCCCAAAAGGCCGAGGACTTTGCACCCTACTACCAAAGCCTTAGGACAGAAAATTATCACGAGGCTGTGGCAAAACTTACCGATATGGGGCTGGTCTATCCCTGCTACTGCTCACGAGCCGAGATACAGGCCGCCTCGGCACCACATCTTGGTGAGGGCAGGGTGGTGTACAGTGGCCGATGCAGTGGGCTTGACCCCAAGAACGCACCATCCCTTGCCCCGGGGCGAAACCCTGCACTGCGCCTGCGCCTGCCTGATACCGATATAAACTTTACCGACCGACTGTATGGCAGGCAGAGCCAAAATCTTGCTAAATCATGCGGTGATATAATAATTCGTCGCACCGATGGTGTTTATGCCTATCAGCTTGCCGTGGTGGTGGATGATATAGCCATGGGGGTAAATCAGGTGGTGAGGGGTAGAGATCTTTTGGACTCGGTGGCACGGCAGAGCTTTTTGTGCCAAACCCTTGGAACTACACCCCCAAGTTACTGCCATATACCACTGCTCATAGCCCCCGATGGCCGTCGCCTATCAAAACGTGAGGCCGATTTGGATTTTGGGGAGCTATCACGTCGTTACCCCGCCCCCGAAGTCTTGGTGGGACGGCTTGCACATATGTGTGGCCTGCTACAAACCCACGAGGCCGCAAGCCCGCAGGAGCTTGTAAAGATTTTTGACTGGGGGAAAATATCCCCCAAAGATATAGTGGTAAACCCAGAGGAATTTTGAGGTGCTTTAATGCGAGCTATTATATATGTTCACGGAAAAGGTGGGAGCCACTTAGAGGCGCAGCAGTACAGGGAAAGCTGTAAAGGGTTTGATATTGTCGGTGTTGAGTATGACAATTATCTGCCCTGGACTGTAAGGGAGCAAATTAAAGCGATTTATGACGGCCTAAAAGATAGATATGATGAGATTTACCTAATTGCAAATAGCATAGGCGCATATTTTTCTATGATAGCACTGCAGGGGGTTTGCCTTAGAAAGGCCCTATTTATATCCCCGATTCTTGACATGGAAAGACTGATTTTGGATATGCTTTCATGGGCAAACACGGATGAAAAAGAACTGCGTGAAAGGGGAGAAATTGCGACCGATTTTGGGGAAACGTTGTCATGGGAATACCTTGACTTTGTAAGGTCCAACCCGGTTGCTTGGAGCACCCCCACAGAGATTTTGTACCCCGAAAACGACAACCTTACCTCGCGCGGTACGGTGGAGAATTTCACCGCTAATAATAATGCAAACCTCACCGTAATGATGGGTGCAGAGCACTGGTTTTGCACAGATGAACAGACCATGTTTTTAACTAAATGGATGAAAAAAGCAATAGGGTCATAAGACAATAATGCCTATAACTGCGCTTGTGTGGATAGACTTTCATACTGTACAGAGTCTATAATAATACCATATGCCAAGGTGGTGGCAGTCCTGCTTTGGTGGTAGCTTTGTGATAAATAGGCCGTCATGCACAAGTGTGAGCGAAAATAAACCCAAACTAAGGAGAATAAGAATGCAGCACACCGAATCAGTTTTGGAACAAAACCGCAAGTTTTTGGAGCTGTTGGCCCAGACCTACCCCAGCATATCGGCAGCCAGTACCGAAATAATAAACCTGCGGGCAATTCTTAACCTGCCAAAGGGTACCGAGCATTTTTTAAGTGATCTTCACGGCGAATATGAGGCCTTTTTGCATGTGTTAAAAAACGGTTCGGGGGTTATAAAGGCCAAGATAGACTCGCTGTTTGGGGCCGCAATTACAAACGAGGAGCGCAGTAGGCTGGCCACCCTTGTGTACTACCCTGAGGAAAAACTTGCCCACATGAAAACCCTTGGCGAGAACAGCCGAGAGTGGTACAGGGTTACGCTATACCGCTTGATGGAGCTTTGCCGGCTTACAGCCTCAAAATATACACGTTCCAAGGTGCGCAAGGCCCTGCCCAGCGAGTTTGGCTACATAATTGACGAGCTGCTTCACTCAAACGGCATGGACCACAACAAGGAGCGTTACTACGAGCAAATTATATCCACCATTATAGACACAGGGCGGGCCGATGCCTTTATAATAGGCGTGGCCACACTCATACAGCGCCTTGTAATAGACCACCTGCACATAATAGGAGATCTGTTTGACCGTGGGCCCGGTGCACACATAATACTTGATCACCTGTGTGCATACCACAAGGTGGATGTGCAGTGGGGCAACCACGATGTGCTGTGGATGGGGGCGGCGGCAGGTCAGGAGGCCTGCGTGGCCGACGTTATTGCCAACTGCATAAAATACAACAACTTTTACACCCTTGAGGATGGCTACGGCATAAATGTACGCCCACTTGCCACCTTTGCCATGGAAACCTATGGCGAGGACCCCTGCTCCTCATTCTTACCTAAGCATCCCAATGATAATGTTGGTAGTGAGCATGACGAGCACCTTGCGGCCAAAATACACAAGGCCATTGCCGTGATAGGGCTAAAACTGGAGGGGCAGGCCATACTGCGCCATCCCGAGTACCACATGGACGACCGCCTGATGCTAAAGCAGATAGACTACCAAAAGGGTTGTGTGGTGATAGATGGTCAGAGTTATCCGCTGTCCGATGCAAACTTCCCCACCATCGACCCCGAGAATCCCTATGCCCTCACCCAAAAGGAAGCCCAGTTGGTGGAGCAGCTAAGGCTATCATTTTTACATAGCGAAAAGCTACAAAGACATGTCAAGTTTTTATACAGGCATGGCAGTATGTACCTTGTTTGCAACGGCAACGTACTGTTTCACGGCTGTATACCCATGGAGGAGGACGGCAGTTTTTCTCAGGTGCGCATGGCTGGGGAGAGCCTCTGCGGACGTGCCTACCTTGATGAGGCCGACCGCCTTGTGCGCCGTGGCTACTTTGGCAGGGCCGATTCCAAGGAAAAGGGCGACTGCATGGACTTTATGTGGTATTTGTGGTGTGGGCCAAAGTCGCCCCTTAACGGCAAAAACCGTATAACCACATTCGAGCGCTATTTTGTCAGCGACAAGGCCACATGGGAGGAGAAAAAAGATCCCTACTACGAGATAAGCCGTACCCCCGAGGGGGCGCAGTCGATACTCGATGAGTTTGGGCTTACGCTGTCCCGCAGTAAGATTATAAACGGGCATATGCCGGTGCGCATTGCAAAGGGGGAAAGCCCTGTAAAGGCCGGCGGCCGTCTACTTGTAATAGATGGCGGACTCTCAAGAGCCTATCAGCCCATAACAGGCATTGCAGGCTACACCCTGATATTTAATTCAAGGGAGATGGTTCTCTCGGAGCACAATCCATTTGAATCGGTGCAGACCGCCGTAACACAGGACGAGGATATGCACTCGCGCTCGGTGTCGGTGCAGGGCATGACCCAGCGTATAATGATTCACGATACCGACAACGGCCGAGATATTGCCAAGATGGTGGCAGACCTTGAAATGCTTTTGTCGGCCTACCGCATGGGACTTATAAAACAGCGATAAACCTCTAAAATAGCCAATGAGCCATAAAATGAAAGGAGAATTTTATGAGGAAGTATGTTAAAAATAACAAGGGATTTACATTGATGGAGCTGGTAATTGGCATAGCAATTATTGCGGTGCTGGCCGCGGTAATTGTGCCGCAGTATCTAAAGTATGTCGAAACTGCACGCCGCAGTGATGACATAAAAACCGCCACCAGCATAATGCAGGCTGCCCGAACAATAGTGGAGGACCCACTAAACGGCGTGCCTGACGGTTATATCATAGAAATTGCCTGGACCACCGATGCCCAACACTCGATTGACGGAGCGCTTATAGTGCGCCCGCCCAACCAGTCGTGGAGCAAATCTGAGCTGTTTCCGGCGCCGGGTGTGCCGGCACTGCCAAGCAGTGATCCCGCACACGCCCTGCTTGACGACGAGATTTCCAAAATTATGGGTGCCGACCCCAATAGACCCAACACAGGAACTCAGTCGGGTGAGCATAATTTGGCCACCATACACGATGCAAAATCTCAGGTGGGCAACAAGGATGATTTTATTTTCCACATAAACACCACAACAGGTGAGGTGGCCGTGACAAACGAGGCCGGACCCTGGGTGGACGATATGGGAATACAGGCAGGCGCCTATATACCCTGATAGGTAAAATTTTATGCCATATTAAAACTTAAAAAGCGACCGATTGTCCAAACTTCCGGAGGACAATTGGTCGCTTTTGTTTTTTAGATGCAGTGCATAATTTAATATAATTAAAAATAAAATTAACTATTGACTTTAACAATATTAAAGTTTATAATAACATTATTAAAGGAGGTGGCGATGTGGCCATAGAAATTATACCCGAGTGGATGACAGGGCTTGATGATGAGGATGTTGTATTTATAAAGAAGTTTCTACTTGCCTCGGGCTCGCTAAAGGAGATTGCAGGAGATTATGGAGTGAGTTATCCCACTGTGCGACTACGCCTTGATAAGCTCATACAAAAAATACAAATATCAAATGAAATTACAAACGAGCCGTATATTGCACTTGTAAAACGCCTTGCAGTGGATGATAAACTTGATTTTGATACAGCCAAAATTTTAATAAACGAATATAAAAAAACAAAGGGAGTATAGGATATGAGAATAACAATAGTGCTTTTTGCCATGGTAGTCATTCCGATTATACTTATATTTGTGCAGTGGTATTTGTGTAAAAAATCCTCAAAACTTGCCCTAATTTTACCTCTCATTGTAGCCTGTTTTACAGTGATTGTTGGATTTTTGGCGTTGGGTCTCTCGGCGGTGATGTTTTTAATATATTTTGTGCACAACCACCTTGAAAAACAAAAAAGGAGCAGACTATCCGAGATAGAAAAAATGAATATTGAGGATTTGTAAGCGCAGTATAAGATAGGTAGGCAGAAATGTTTTGGAGTCATAGCGGTAAATATTAAAATTTTATTGTTTTATTTTTCCTGATTGTGCTATAATAAGAATGATATGGATTTTTGTGTGGGATTTATTGCCACAACACCATAAAACAACTTAATTAGTGCGAAACGGAGATTTTGATATGCGGCTTTACTTAAAGAACAGTGTTGCTGTAGGCCTTGCACTTGTGATGCTTTTATTGTCCCTTTCAGGCTGTGTGGGAGGGGCGGCAATGACCGCAACCACCACAATGGTGGCCGATAATGCGGCAGGTGACGACCAAACGTCGGGTGAAGAACTTATATTTGTGCCACTGCGCGACACGGCCGACGGTGTGGCAGGGCTTGACCCCACGGGCGAAATAATGGTGGCAGGCCTACAATTGGCGGCCGACATGCGCATGGCCGACATAGCCCCCACAGATGAAACCGAGGGCGACGCAGTGCCGGCCACGGCCTCGTTTAATGCGTCAAGTGGGGGGAGCTTTAGCTCCAATGTAATCTCGTGGCAGTCGACAAATAGCGATGTAAAGGGCTGGGTTTATGTGCCCGGAACAAACATCAACTACCCCGTATGCCATCACTCGGATATAGATTACTACCTTGCCCGTGGCTACTACAAGGAGCCAAGCTACGATGGTGTTATCTGGACAAATGGTTCGACCACATTTGGCAACTCATCCCAGATTTCCAACAACACAGTGCTTTATGGGCACAACTGGACCAATGTTTCGGCCACACCCTCGGTGGGTAGCGGCGGCGTGATGTTTGCTCAGCTCACAGGTTATCACTACCTGTCCACAGCCCAGGCAAACCCCTATATTTACTACTCAACCGCTCAAGAGGACATGGTGTTTAAGATTTTTGCCGCATTTTACACCGAGGTTTCGTTTAACTATATCAACTCCTCGGGTGGACAGTATATAATTGATGAGGCCCAGCGCCGCAGTCGCCACAACTTTGATGTGGATGTAAACAGCTCGGATAAACTGCTCACCCTCTCAACCTGCACGCGAGCATATGGAGCAACCTCAAATCAGCGCTTTGTGGTAATGGCCCGACTGCTTCGCCCCGGCGAAACAGTGTCGCCCTACACCATTACCGACAACCCAGGACACAAGCAGCCCAGTGTGTGGTAAGCATATAAAAAAACAAACAGCGTATATACTCGTGTCGAGTATGTACGCTGTTTTTTTGGGATTATGTAGATCACCCCAACAATAAATCCAAAAGTTCGGACGGGGTTTTTACAATGTGTGTGGGGTTTATGCCTTTGAGTTCCTCAAGACTTCCGTAGCCGTAAAGCACCGCTGCTGTATCTATGCCGTTTTCCTTGCCGCCCTTTATGTCCTCGGCTCGGTCGCCCACCATTAGTGTGGTGGCAGGGTCGGCTGCGCAGTCCTGCATTGCCATGCGCACAAAATCTGCCTTAGTACCCCTTGTTTGGGTGGCGTCGTTGCTCTGAATGGAATCAAAATATTTCTCAAGTGAGAAAAAACCAATTTGTGCCTCGGCTGTGGTGCAGGGTTTGTTTGTGGCAATACCAAGGCGTATGCCGCTGTTCTTTAGTGTTTTGAGCATATCTATTACGCCGGGGTATATCGAAATTTCACTAAGACCTTCGCCAAGTTGATAGTCGACGCAGATCTTCATGGCCGCACGTCCATCTTCGGGTGAAAAACCGTATTTTGTCTGTATTGTTTTGGAAAGCGGTGGCCCTATAAGCCCCTTTATCACCTCAAGGCTTTCCTGTACGCCAAAGGCCGCAAGCCCCTTTTGAAACCCCTTGGTTATTCCCTGCTGGGAGTCAACAAGGGTGCCGTCAAAATCAAATATTACAGTGTTATACTTCATAGCTGTCACATCCTTTAATTGCCCCAATTTTCGCAGTGCGAAAATTGGGGCTGTTTAGTGTTAGTTGTTGTTTTGGTCGTAGTCCTTTAGGTCGTGCACAGTGACATATTGCTTTGAGGTTTTTTCTTTACACCAACGCCCAAACAGGCCAACAAAGCCCATAAATGCGCCGATTAGTATTCCAATCGAGGCTAAAAATTTTAGAAATCCATTCATAACAGCACCCCCATGATTTAGGTTTTATCCTCAATATGACACAATATCCATCCTGCCAAGTGAGGTCACTCCAAAAAAGTTACTGCCCGAAAAATCGGCCGAAAAAAACGAACCACGGTGAGGTTTTTCAGGGTCGTCGGACAGTTTATACAAGTTTCCGCGCAGAGATTGTTTGTCATCAAGGCAGCCATTGCCCCAAAAAAGCTCAAGCTCCTCAAAAGAAAAGGTCATGATTGACCCCCAATATACCCCCTGCAAATCCTCGCCCCAAAATGGCTCAATGGTGGGGCACAGTCGGTCGTCGTCACTCCCCACAATCAGGTTTTCGCTGTCGGTACCCTGCTTAATAAGTAGTTTGCCGTCTGAAAAAATCTCGGCCACAAGCAGGGGGCCACCCGGTTTTTGCAGTGCCACAGCAAGACTGCTACGGGGCGAGGGCGTTACCTCAAATGCCCAAAGCTGAACCACAAGCCCCTTTGGTGTGACACAAAGGCGCCCCTGTGCAAAGGGCTTGTACTCGGCCTTCTCAAGGGGATATGAAATTATCTTGGCAACCGATAGACTCTCAAGTTCTGCTCCATCGCTCAGGGTGCTTATCTTAAACGCCATGTGTTCTCACAACCTTTCGGGAATTGCCATACGCTATACTTCATTTTACCATGTAAAATCCTAAAATTCAATTTATATCGATAGCAATTTTGTATTAGCTATCAAATATCAGCTACAAAGCAAATTTTACCCACACACTATGCCATCACAATATATGTGGTGTGGTGTGTGGGACTTTGCGCAGATGGGGGCATTTTAGCAAAATCGGTGCAGGTGTAGCACCGTACTGCCGCCCTACTGCTTATTATAAAGTTTAAGCTCGGTTGTTATCTGCCACTTTGACCTACTTAAAACATCGTTCCAACCATGGCCGCCGCCCACAAGCTCCCATGTCTTAGAATCGTCCCTTTCAAGGCGCTCACCCATGCGTAAAATATCGCACCCACTGCCGTAACATACCATCAAAAGCTGCTCAATCCTGCTGGCTATTAGCTCCTCCCCCTCGGCCGTGGCATCGGGCGGTGGGGCGGACATCACCACTCCCCCCACAGGGGATACCCCCTGACCGCTCACCTTGGCCTCTATCCAAAAATGCGGGCCGTCCCCCAGCATATCCACCCGCATATCTACCCAAAAATCATCCACAGAGAGGGTAAAGTCCCCCTCCTGTAGGGGGTATGAAATATCAAAATCGGTAAGTGGTGCAAGAATCCAGCCTGCAGTGCGTGTGTTTTGGCGGTTAAGTTCTCCCACCACCCTATCCTGATTTAGCATAACTCCCCCCACAAGCTTTGGGGTGAGCTTTCCCGGCAGGTAGGAGCTGTTACGGGTGAGGGGGAGCAGGCCACCACGCCCCTCGGTGCTAATTATGCTCATGACCTCCATGAGAGTGGCAGGGGGGATACTGCCCTCCAGCCTTGCCGCCTCAAGCATATCCCCCACAAGCTGTGCAGGGTCCTGCTCCAAACCCTCAATTAACATATCGGCGGCCTGACCCTCCACCATTGATACAGGTAGGGTGGGCACTATATAGGGATTTGCATTAAAATTACTGAAAATTTCATGCAAATTACTTTGTGTACCATCCCCAAGCATCAACAGCTCAAGGCCACCGTAAAACAGCGATTTACCTGCCTCTACCTCGGCCGCAAG
>CAYJGQ010000088.1:0-9124 GCA_964369885.1 uncultured Oscillospiraceae bacterium | reverse complement strand
GGGACAGCGTCCCCACGGTCTTGACCTTTCGCGTAGCGACAGGGGCAAAGCCCCAACGGTTTTGGTTTTTGGGAGGCTTATTCGGTGCGCAGTGCGTCAATTGGGTTCATTTTGGCGGCAAGGCGTGCAGGGTATACACCAAACAATGTGCCCAAAACAACGGTAATGGTCACAGCGGTTGTAATACCACTTGGAACAATACTATAACCCGACACAATAGAGGTTACTCCAAGCAATACCCATGCAATAATGCTACCTAAAATCGCTCCGCATAGTGATAATATACCTGCCTCGGCTAAAAATTCACCCATAACCCTTGCGTTTGTAGCACCTATGGATTTTTTTATACCTATTTCTCTTGTGCGTTCTCGCACAGCGGTGGTCATGATGGTCATAGTACCAAGGGTGGCCACCACAAGCGATATTGCGGCAATCACAGTCAATGATACCTGTACAATAGAAAGCACTCCCCCCAATCGTTCATTTTGCTCGGATAAGTTTTGCGCTTGAAACACCCCAACATAGCCACTGCTAAGCTCTGCAGCTCTTATAAGTGACATCATACTTGTTGGGTTGCCCTCATCCATCTTTATAGAAATTTGGCTATAACCTGTTTTGCCCACCGCATTCCCAAGGGTACTAAGTGGCATATACACAAACGATGGCATATAGCTCTCGGCGATACTCTGGGTGAGTTGTGGCCCGGGTTGCACCCCCCCCCCCCCGGGATACTCCTGCCGCAGACCCAAAAACTCACGCGCCCAGATTTTGCCCACTATATTTGTGCGGCTGTAAAACTGTTCGGCGGTGCCTGCATCGATAACACATACCCGAGCCCCCTGCACTAAATCTGCCTCACTCAACATACGGCCGTGTAGTAGCGTTATTGACATTGCGTGTTTTTCACCCGACTCAATACCCCATACAACTGCCTGTGATACAAGCCCTCTCATGCGCAGCAGTCCTGTTTCCACATTCACACCAGAGGCCGACTCAACACCGTTTACCCCACGTAGAGCCGTCAAATCCTCCTCCTGCAGACGGTAGGTGGTAAGTTTGCTGTCGGCGCTTACTATAGCTCCATCCAGCCCAAGTTGTTCAAGCTCACCGGTAATCATACTGCTACCCGCATTTCCAAGTGATGAAATCAGCACCACCGAACAAACCCCAATTGCAATGCTAAGCGCTGTGAGAAAACTGCGGTTACCACGCCGTAAAATATTGTAAATACCAAGCCTTATCAAGGTGTTTCACCCCAATTTCCCAGGTAATTATATCTGTAAATTTGTTCAGGGTCATAGTTTTTCATATCGTATAAAATAAGCTCATTGCCATCAAGTCCCGAGGACACCGCCATACCCTGAAGAAGCTCCATATCCACATCAATAATGCGTTTTTTTACCTGAGCATCCTCCAAAATATATACAAATTCGCAGTTGTTCTCATCCTGACCCACCGCCTCATAGGGCACTACTACCTTTGGTGTGGGTGCTTCAAGCTCAATGGTGGCCGAGACCGACAACCCCGGCAATAATCTACTGTCGGGACTGTCTATGCTAACCTCCATGTCCACCATGGTGGAGGTGGTAAGCCCTGTGTTTTTCTTTTCGGCGGTGGGGTATATTCGGGAGATATATCCACTATACTGTCCCTCACCCAGCCCCACTCCGCTAATACTTACCCGGTCCCCCACCTCGATCAAGCTCAGATCATACTCGTTAACAGATATGATGGCGCTGTCACAGCCGCTTTGGCTTATTGTAGCTACAAGTGTGCCGGCCTGAGATAATCGTCCCTCGACAAGCTGCACATCGGTCACCACCCCACCAACAGGTGCAATGACCTCCTCCCCAATTTCCTCAAACACCTCGTTTGACGGCGCCTGTGCTGTGCTACTCTCAAAAAACTCGTTTATCTGTTCGGTAAGACCAAAGGCCTGTGCCAGTGCCGCATATTCCTCAGGTATACTCTCGGGCAGTTTTGCGGTTTGTGTTGGGGATGTTAGGTTTGCAATGGCCTGTGTCGCCTCGGTATCTACCCTTGCCATGAGTGCCCCCTGCTCCACCCAGTCGCCTGGTTTCACATAGACCTGCGATGGAATTACCCCCTGAGATAGGTAGACCTCCATGACCTTACCCGACTGCAAACTTCCCCCTGTTACAATTTGCGGTGTGTACAGCTCAATGCTTGGCCGCACCACCTGTATGGTTGGGGTGGTGCCCAGCACCCAAGCCGGTATTTGCGAGGCGGCCATCCAAAAAACAAGTAGTGCCAGTAGTGCAATCAGACGGAGTTTTACCATTAAATCTACCCCCAAAAGCTCAGTGATGTACTAAAATTTGATGGCAAAAAAATAGCCGCTTTGCCATATCAAGGGAAAAAACAATTCTATCCCTTGGTAGTTTGGCAAAACGGCGCCCGAATATGAGGGCTCAATGTATATTTTTTTATCATAGCAACACACTATTTGAAAACTTAAACTGCGGAGGTCGCTAATGAATTTGATTGTTTGCGACAAAAGATGTATCCACCAGCAGGAGGGCTACTGCAAGTTGGACAGCCCCACCGGTGTGATAGTAGGTGCCGACATCAGCTGTGCATATTTCTCAAAATCGTCCACACCGTCTACCCACGGGGTTTTAGCGCAGCAAGTGCCTGAGAAAGATTTTTAACCCCGGTTATTTTTGCCTGGGGGAATTCCTCAGCTTTTATGCTGCGCATACACTGTGATGGCACCAAAAAACTGCGCAGTCCCAGCCTATATGCCTCGCTTATGCGCTGCTGTGGATGGGACACACCTCGTATTTCACCTGTAAGTCCCAGCTCACCAAAGGCTGCCACCTCGGCCGAGAGGGGCTGATCTATGAGGTTTGACACAAGTGCAAGCGCCACCGGCAGATCGGCGGCCGGTTCATCAATGCGTAGACCACCAGCCACATTTATATAGGCATCAAGTGAGCTAAAGTTAACCCCACCCCGCTTTTCCAGTACGGCAATAAGCAAATTGGTGCGGTTGTAATCAAAGCCGGTGGATACCCTGCGTGGTGATGAAAGATTGCTGCGTGATACCAGGGCCTGCACCTCGGCCAGTATGGGGCGGGTGCCCTCCATCAGGCAGACAACGCAGGTGCCCGACAAATTCTCCCCTCTGCCCTCAAGCAGGGCCTGAGAGGGGTTGTCCACAGATATAAGCCCTCCTGCCTCCATTTCAAACACACCTATCTCGTTTGTTGAGCCAAAGCGGTTTTTAATGGCCCGTAAAATGCGGTAGGAAAGGTTGCGCTCCCCCTCAAAATACAGTACTGTATCAACCATATGCTCAAGCACCTTAGGTCCTGCAATGCCGCCGTCCTTGTTTACATGTCCCACAAGAAATATTGGCACGCTCTGCCCCTTGGCGGCCGAGATAAACTGCTGGGTGCACTCCCTTACCTGGGTTACACTACCGGGCGAGGAGGTAACCCCCTGCACAAACATGGTTTGTATCGAATCAATTACCACCAAATCAGGCTGTAAAGCTTTTATACTTTCCACTATTCCAAGTGCATCGGTGGCCGAGGAGAGGAGTAGGTTTTCGCTATCAACCCCAAGACGGTTGGCGCGAAGCTTTATCTGGCGTGGGCTTTCCTCTCCCGATACATACAGCACCTTTTTTTGCTGTGAAATCCCATGGCAAACCTGAAGAAGTATTGTTGATTTACCAATTCCGGGGTCGCCACATAATAGCACCACCGAGCCATCTACAATACCACCGCCAAGCACGCGGTCAAACTCGGGAATATTGGTTTTGGTGCGCTCCCCCTCATCGGCCTCTACCTGACTTATTGGCTGTGCTGTGGCGGCCACAGCCTGCCCACCACCCGACAGCTTACCGGCTCCACGCCCGGGTACGGTTATGTTTTCCTGCACAATGCAGTTCCACTCTTCACAGTCGGGGCACCTTCCCTGCCACTTTGGCAATTGGCACCCACACTGGGTACATACAAATATTGTTTTAGACTTGGGCGACATGTTTGCCCCTCCTTTGGTTGTTAGGTCTCATGTATATACTGCACCGTTGATGCAAAAATTACAAATGCAAGTTTATTTTGGTATTCGGGACGGGTTAGCATTTCGGCCTCCTGTGGATTTGAGAGAAACCCGCATTCAATCAGCACGGCGGCCGAGGGGGCATTTTGCATTAGATATATATCACCTGGGGCCTGTTTTATCTGCCGGTTGTTCTCGGGCTGGATGAGCGAGACAAAATTTGTCTGCAGTATCATGGCCAGCTGCGAGCTATTGGAGTGTTGTGCGCCATAAAAAACCTGTGCACCACTGTATTTTGACTGACTAAATTGGTTTTGATGCACCGATAACACAATGCCCTCGGGGTATTGCTTCATTATTTCAAGGCGATTGTTTAAATCTGATATTTTTTGCCTACCCACACCTACAACATCGCTGTCATGTATTGAGATGTCACTCTCACGAGTCATAACAATATCGTAGCCCATCACCTCAAAAAAATCGGCCACACGCAAAGAAATAGCAAGATTAATATCCTTTTCCACAACACCCAAAACACCAACGGCCCCACCATCGGGACCGCCGTGACCCGGGTCAATGATAATTGTGGTCGCTTTTGCTGTAATTGGTGCCATGGCAGGTGTTACCTCGTCCACCTGCAGTATTCCGCTAATCGTGATAGCACCACACAATACTGCAAAGGCCATTAATATAACTTTTCTTCTCATAATACACACCCCCTCATGCAAAAACCGTCACTAACCTCTTATGCATGAGGGGGGCTTGTTTATTCATTTTGAATTTAGGTTACAGTAGGTGCAGTGGCTCAAATTATTTCACACCGTATTAATTCTCAAGGTCCTTAAGCAGGCAGACCGCCGTGGCAGTTATGCCCTGTCCGTGGCCGGTTATGCCCATCCAACGCTCGTCGGCCGATTTTACATTTATCTGCTCGGCTCGACAACACATGGCGGTAGCCAAACTCTTTTTTATGGCCTCAAGGTGTTCACCTATTGTGTTTTCCTGCATGAGAATTTGCAGATCAATATTAGATATTGCGTAGCCCTCCTCACGAATAAGCTGGGCTGCACGGCTTAGCACCTCATAGTGAGAAAGCTCGGCCGAGGCCTCAAGACCACAGGAGGCAAGATCTCCAAAGCCTGCCGCACCTATAAGGCTCTCGCCAATGGCCTTGCTTACAATATCGGTTTTGGCACCGTCATAGCTTGCAAGTTCCAAGAGCCATGGGGTGCTCACACCGCCAAGCATTATATTACAATTTTTGCGCACCGTGGTACAGGCCACGGCATAGCCATATCCAATTCTCATATTTTCTCCCATAAGAAACACTACACTTGTTTTTTAAGCTCGATGAGTTTAATTATAAGCTCCACCGCTTTTTCACTGCCAAGTTTTCCGGCATTAAGACATAAATCATAATTGTCTATGTCCCCCCAATTGCGGTCGGAGTAGTAGCCATAGTGGCTGGCACGGCGGCGATCAATTTTACGCATCCTTTGCTTTGCAATGTCATTAGAGTAGCCAAATTCATCGCAAATTCGCTTGACACGGTAATCCTCATCGGCACGGATAAACACCGAGGTAAGCTGTGGTAAATCGCGCAGTATGTAGTCGGCGCAGCGGCCGATAATCACGCAGGACTCCTCAGATGCGATGCGCTGTACTGTATCGGCCTGGATAGCAAACAGCTTATCATTTGTCAAAAGATCCATGGTGGATATATTGATGTTTCCGCTTGAGGAAACACTTCCAAGTGATAGCGAGTATAGAAAACTGTTGCTGGGTTGTTCATCGGCTCGTTCAAACATCTCGTGGCTAACACCGCTGTCCTGTGCTGCTTTTTTAAGTAGTTCTTTGTCATAGCAAGGAATGTCGAGCTTTTGGGCAAGTAGTCTGCCTATCTCTCGTCCTCCACTACCAAATTGGCGCCCAACCGTTATGACTGTGTGATTACTCATGGTGCGTCCCCCCTACCTAAACAGATTTTTTTTATAAAGAACAAAGCCCATGATGAGCATTAGTCCCCCTGCAATAGCGGCAGGAAACCAAAAAAACGGCATTGGAAGCCCCGAAACATTCATGCCATAAAACCCCGAAACAATGGTGGGGATGGCCATTACAATTGTAAGTGATGTTAAGGTTTTCATGACAATGCTAAGATTGTTTGAGATAATTGAGGCAAAGGCTCCCATAGTACCCGATAGAATGTTTGAGTAGATGTTACACATCTCTATGGCCTGTTTAATTTCGATGAGGACATCCTCAAGAATTTCCTCATCCTCCTCATAGAGTTTGATTGTGCGCCCACGCATGATTTTTTCAAGGGTTACCTCGTTGGAGCGAAGCGAGGTTGAGAAGTAAATAAGGGATTTTTCCAGCCCCAGGAGCTGAAAAAGTTCCTTGTTTCGCATGGATTTGTGGAGCTGCTGTTCTGTGTATGATGAGAGTTTGTCTATCTGCTTTAGATAGAGTAGAAAGCGCGAGGCAATGCGCAAAAGCAGCATGAGTAAGAAACGTGTCTTTAGATGTGGGGTAAGATTTTTAACTATGCCGTCGGTCATCTCGGTGATGACCTGATGTGGGCGAAGACATATTGTAACAACGTAGTCCCCTGCCAGTATAATGCCCATAGGCATTGTGGAGTACTGTGCCGATCTGTCGTCCTGACGGTCGGCGGTGGGAACGTCGACAATTACAAGGATTTGGCCGTCCTCGTTTTCAATACGAGAGGATTCCTCGTCATCCAGTGCGGCCCGCACAAAATCTTGGTCGATTGAAAGTTCCTCCACAAGGTAGGCGATCTCGTCCTCATTTGGGGCAATTGCCGACACCCAACAACCCTTTTCAAGGGTTGGGATCATCTGCAAACGGTTGTCAATTGTTTTGTAGCAAGTTATCATAATAAAAAACCTCCTTCGGGCGTAGTTCATACCCGGGCGCAGTAACGCCCACAGCATGATTCCCGAGAAAGGAGGCAAAAAAACTCTAAACCATCAAAAGAGGCGTGCCGTCCATTCCCGAGATATTTATTTTTTGTTTTCTACTTCGTCCCGGGTCGCTATGCACGACGACACCTCCAATATTTATGTATTTTGTGGGCAAAATACCGCCCACTGCTTTAGATTAATTATATCCCTATTTTTGCCTTATTGCAAGTCATACCGAATATTTTGCATCTTCTTTACCGAAAACTTCCGTAAAGTGGCAGATTTTTATGATTTTACCGAATAATACTTGATAAACTTTGATATTATGTTGCTGTAAAGTGGAATTTATGATACAATTTTTGAGGTATTATTTTTTTGTTTGTAATTTTAGGTAGAATAAAAAGGAGAGGTAAACTAATGGAACCTATTAATGCCGGAATCTTGTCCATACTGCCCCCAATTATTGCTATTGGCCTGGCACTGGCCACAAAAGAGGTCATATCATCTCTTGTAATTGGAATATTGTCGGGCGCATCAATCTACGCGTTTCAGGTTGGCGGAAACCTGGGCACCGTACTGGATAGCACATTTTTTGCAATGACAAATCGTTTTGATGTACATCTCATCATCTTCTTGGGTATACTGGGCGCACTTGTATATGTAATATCCCTTGCAGGTGGCTCGAGAGCTTATGGTCAGTGGGCCACAAGCAAGATAAAAAATCGTACAGGTGCACAACTGGCCACGCTGGGACTTGGTGTTTTGATTTTTATCGATGATTACTTTAATTGTCTGACCGTGGGCACCGTTATGAAGCCTGTTACCGATAAACACAACATTTCCCGCGCAAAACTTGCCTACATAATTGACGCAACAGCTGCACCTGTATGTATTATAGCGCCCATATCCTCCTGGGCAGGCTCGGTTGTAAGCTATATGTCCGACACAGGTATGAATGGTATGGTTGCATTTACCCAGGCCATTCCCTACAACCTTTATGCAGTGCTTACCCTTGTTATGGTGGTGGTGCTATCGGTAACAAATCTTGAGTTTGGCCCCATGGCAAAGTTTGAGCAGAATGCTCGTAATGGCGATCTCTTTTCAAACCCAGAGGCCGCCGCTGCCGATGTTTCGATAGCCGAACAGGACAACATATCCAAAAAGGGGCGTGTGTATGATCTTGTTTTGCCCCTTGTGGTGCTGGTTGTTTCCTGCATTGTTGCCATGCTTTATGTTGGCGGCTACGGCGCTGAGGGTGTGAGCATGTTCCAGGCCTTTGGTGATACTTCCGCTACCGTGGCACTGGCCTACGGCTCGCTTGTGGCTGTTATATTTACATTTTTGCTATTTATACCCCGCAAGCTACTAAAGTTTAGTGCCTTTATGGAGGGTGTTGGTAAGGGCGTGGCCACCATGGTACCTGCTTTTATCATTCTTACACTCGCTTGGTCTATGAGCACGATATGCCGTGATATGCTGGGTACAGGTATTTATGTTTCGGATATGGTAAAGCAGTTTAACATGTCCCCTGCATTTATCCCGGCCATTATCTTCATCATAGCTGCGTTTCTTTCCTTCTCGATGGGTACCTCATGGGGTACATTTGGTATACTAATTCCCATAGTTATTGCTGTATGCACCGAGCTTGGTGCACAGGATTTGATGGTTATTTCCCTGTCGGCAGTTTTGGCAGGCTCTGTATTCGGTGATCACTGCTCCCCTATATCGGATACCACAATACTTGCCTCAACAGGTGCAGGCTGTAACCATATAGACCACGTTGCCACCCAAATTCCATACTCGCTGTTGGTGGCAGGTTGTAGCTTTATTGGCTTCTTGGTGGCGGGCTTTACAAGCAATGTTTTCCTAACACTTGGCGTTTCGCTGGCACTTCTGTTTACCGCACTGATTGTAATTAGCCGCATTACAAAAAAACGCGCACAAGCCTAAACCACACACCCCTGCCACAGACCGCGGGGACGCTGTCCCTGTCGCTACGCGAAAGGTCAAGACCGTGGGGACGCTGTCCCCACACCCCTGCCACCTTTTGAAAAAGGTGGACGAAAACTTATGCACGCCCCCTGCCCATGGCAGGGGGCGAAGTTTTTTGCGGCTACACTTATCAAAGGCACATCTTCGGCGGGGGCGTGGCTACGGCTTTTCTGCCT
>CAYJGQ010000087.1:0-9352 GCA_964369885.1 uncultured Oscillospiraceae bacterium | reverse complement strand
GCAGATGTGCGATAGAAATAATCTGTATAACAGATTATTTACAAAAACACTACGCTATCAAATTCCTTTAGATATAATTCCTTCATGGCCTTGGCCGTGTCGTAATCGCTATTAAATGCATAGATGTATGTGTGGTGATAGGTATCAAAAAACAGTGCATCCCAGTGTAGTGGGCCGCTGTCCCAGGCAAGTAAAAATACAGGAGAATTTATGCTGTGGCCTCCTTGCATTGTAATTGTAAGATTTTCTACCTGCCCTCCTGCTAAAATTTCCACATTTTCCAGAATGTGGGCATTCATCTTTTCCACATCAAGTGGGGGCAACACTGCACCGGCCTCGGGTGGTGGCATATATGAGGATTTATAACCCGTGGTAACCACCCCTATTTTGCCATCATCCGACATGGCAGAGTAGTAATACCCACCGTTATAATTGTGGTTTACCTCGGTTTGAATAAAATCGGCCACTTCATTTTCGGCCATTGCAACCGGTATGTTTGCAAAAAGCTTCTTAAACTCCTCACCCATTTGGCTTAAATATATTGTGTTATCATCAATAAAATAAAATGTGTCAAAGCGGGTTTGCTCCTCGGTCATATTCATATCTATATCGCCCATGTTTTCGGAGTAGCTCAGTTGGCCATTGGCCGACACGGTTCCATCCGACATGCAGTAGGAAAAATCTCCGCTCTCACCTATTATTAAATAGTTTGAGCCCTCATCTCCATTTAAGAACCATGTGCCCTCACTAAGCGAAAAACTCGCCTGCTGCGCCCCGTCATCGGTGGGATTTAAGTAATAACCACTACCCATATATGGCTGGTTTATTCCAAAGGCATTTATCGGGTAAAGCTCCGAAAACACAAGTTCATTGCCGCCATCCATGGTGTAGTAAACCTCCTCCACAGCCATGTTTTGGGTAACTGTATACCAGAGGCTATCCATCATAAACCAGCGCATACTGTCGGCATCAAAAAAGTGAAAATCCTCCTTTTGTGTGCGATCATCAAGGTTTGCAATCAGGGTGGAATCGGCCGCCCAATCCACAGTGACGCTTCCCCCCTGCACATCTACACCATTTACAAAGAAATCAAGCCCACTTAGATCACTCAGGGCGGCTGCCAACATCTCGACCGTCAGTTCACCATCGTATGTAAATTCATATTCGCGGGCCTGCCCCTGCATAGGCGCCGTGCCCTGCATTGCAAACACCGCATATATCGTTGCCTTGCCATCCACAGGTTCGCTCAAAACCCCATCGAGTGTATTGGCCTCCCCCTCGCCCGGAGCGCCACAGGCCATCATGCTTATAACCATACAAATTGCAATACAAAATAAAAACAGCTTTTTCATATCAAACCCTCCGTCAAATTATATGCCTTAGGCAATGTGATTAAATAACACCCAGTTCATCATGAGATACAGCAGTGACAACATACTGAGTACAAACAGCAAAAATATTACCCCCACATGGCTTTTCACACCGCTCTTCCTTTGGTGCTTTAAGATGATAAGCGCACCTATAATCCCGCATAAAAACAGTATTGCCGCAACCCAAATTGGCATATAATCACCTCCTACACCCCTCTTTTTTTCGGGCATAATGTTTTGCGCATTCTGTAAAGATTGTATTTTCCCGCAAAAATACACTTTAGCGCTCAAACCACCCATCGTAATTATACCAAAAAATATATAGTTTTTTCAATTGTGGCAAAAAAGTTAAAATTCACACCTACTTTAATATGCAGTGATATAATTTGACTGCCCACTCAATGAATGTTAAAATAAGCCATAACGATGACACACATTTTTAGGGGGATATTATGAAAACCATCGGACTTATAGGCGGCATGAGTTGGGAGAGCACCGTAAGCTACTACCAACTGCTAAATCAAACCGTAAAGCAAGAGCTTGGGGGGCTTCACTCGGCAAAAATACTCATGTACAGCGTGGATTTTGCCGAAATTGAGCACCACCAGGCCAGCGGCGACTGGGATAAAAGCGCTCAGCTACTATCTGACATTGCCTTAAGGCTTGAAAAAGCAGGGGCTGACTTTATAGTTATATGCACCAATACCATGCACAAGGTTGCCCCCCAGATAAGCCTTAACATTTCAATACCTATTTTACATATAGCCGATGCCACGGCCGATGCACTAATATGTGACGGCATTAAAACCGTGGCACTGCTGGGCACAAAGTACACCATGCAGCAGGACTTTTACAAGCAGCGCCTAATAGACAAGGGCATAAATGTGCTAATACCCAATGATAAAGATGTTGAGATTGTAAATAGGGTTATATACGAGGAACTGTGCCTGGGGCAAATTTCCGAGAGCTCGCGCTGCGAATATCAGCGGATTATAGAGCAGTTCAGGGCAGATGGGGCGCAGGGGGTTATACTTGGTTGCACCGAAATAGGGCTTTTAATACAGCAGCAACACTCGGCTTTACCCGTGTTTGACACCACAATAATCCACGCAAAAAGTGCCGCCATGCAGGCCCTGCAATAAACAAAGACCCGCAAAAATATGATTACCTAATATTTTTATTATTTGTGTCCATTTTTAGGCCTACCAATTGAAATATTGCAAAAAAATATGTACAATGGAGACACCGCTTAAATAACAAAAAAATAATCTAATCGATTGGAGAACATTATGATAGGAATTATTGGAGCCATGGAACTTGAGGTAACACGTCTAACCGCCGCAATGGCCGACCCCCAGACCAAAAAAGTTGCCGGCATGACATTTTATAAGGGTAAAATTTCGGGCTGTGAGGTAGTGGTGGTGCGCAGTGGTGTTGGCAAGGTAAACGCCGCCGTCTGCACACAGATTTTGGTCGATCACTACTCGGTGGATTCGATTATAAACACAGGCATCGCCGGTGGCGTTGGTCGTGATGTGAAAATTGGCGATGTAGTGCTCTCGACCGACACGGTGCACCACGATGTTGATGCCGTGGGTTTTGGCTACCCCGTAGGTGTTATCCCCCAGATGGAGATTTCCACCTTTGTGGCCGACAAGGAGATGTTGGCCATCGCCAAGGCGGCCTATGAGTCCATTCCTTCAACCGACACCCTACATATTGGACGCATACTCACAGGCGATCAGTTTATATCCGATGCCGCAAAACGCAGCTGGCTACTTGATACCTTTGACGGCCTTTGCTGTGAGATGGAGGGCGCGGCCATAGCCCACACCGCCCATCTAAACGATCTGCCTTTCCTCATCATCCGCACAATTTCGGACAACTCCGATGCCGACAGCGTGAGTGATTATCCCGCATTTGAAAAGGCTGCCGCAGAGCGTTCGGCCGCATTGGTTGAGGATATTTTGGCTCGTATTAGCGCAAAATAAAGGAAGTGGTGGCATGAAGTTTTTTGACATTAGCCACGGGGTGCAGTCAGCACCTATCTACCCCGGATCGGCAGAAGTTACGGTTGACCCCATAAGCCGTATTGAAGACGGCAACAGCTGCAACATGAGCCTTATCACGGCCGAGTCCCACATGGGCACCCACGCCGATGCCATATGCCATTTTATTCATGATGGCACCACTATTGACAAGATGGATATATCCCACTACATAGGCCCCTGCACCCTATTACAGGTAAAGAAAAACTGTGCTGTTACCCCTGCCATGCTTTTAGGCCGACTTGAGGGGGTCCGGCGCCTGGTGCTGGCTTGCGGCAAGGGTGGTTGGCTTGGGCAGGACACCGCCGAAATGCTTGTAAACTGTGGCCTGCGCACCATTGTAACCGAGGGGATGTCGGTGGGCGAGATGGACAACGAGGCCGCTGTGCACCGCATACTTTTGGGCGCAGGCATAGCTGTGATTGAAAATGTACATCTTGAGAATTTGCAGGAGGGTGAGTATATGCTCTCGGCACTTCCCATAAAATATGAAGGGGGCGATGGTGCCCCCGTGCGGGCTGTTTTGTGGCAGGACTGTGAGTAAAAACCATGGCTGTGTGTCACCCTAACGGATGAAAACCACCGCTCTGCACCACTACTAAATCGGCACTACGGAAGGAATTCCTCATGAAAACTAAACCTACAATTGCACTGCTAAACGATTCGTTTCCGCCCACGATAGACGGCGTTGCAAATGTAATGCTTAACTACGCACGCAACATACAGAAAAACCACGCCAAGGCGGTGGTGGTTACCCCTTGGTACCCCAATGTTGAGGACAACTACGATTTTGAGGTACTGCGCTACTCAAGCGCCAATATTGGGGAGCGCATTGGTTATAGGGCGGGCTACCCGTTTGACCCTGTTGCCATAACAAAGCTTGAGGGACGAAACATAGATATAATTCATACCCATTGTCCCTTTGCCTCCACAGTGCTTGCACGAGTTTTAAGGTACTACACAGGCGCACCCATTGTGTTTACCTACCACACAAAATTTGATTATGACATCGAGCGCAGAGTGGCCATAAACCCCATACGCAAGGTATCTATAAAACTGTTAATAGATAATATTAGAGCCTGTGATGATGTCTGGGTTGTGTCAAGCGGTGCAGGTGAAAACCTGCGTAGCCTTGGCTACACCGGCAGTTATACCGTCATGGAAAACGGCACCGACTTTGCCAAGGGTAGGGCAAGCCGTGAACTAATGGAGGAAATTTCGGCCGAGCACGGCCTTGAGGACGATCTCCCTGTGTTTTTGTTTGTTGGCCGTATGATGTGGTACAAGGGTGTCAAACTCATGTTGGACGGCCTTGCGCTTGCCAAGGAGCAGGGGCGCAAATTTAGGGCTGTATTTGTAGGGGATGGCATGGACCGCGAGGAAATTATGGCCTACGCCGCAGAAAAAGGGCTTGACGAGTGCATATTCCCCGGCGCGGTACGGGATAGGGAGCGTCTGCGTGGTTACTTTAGCCGTGCCGACCTATTTATGTTTACAAATAACTACGACACAAACGGCATAGTGGTAAAGGAGGCGGCGGCCTGTGATTGCCCAAGCCTACTGTTGTCGGGCAGTTGTGCCTCCGAGGGGGTTGTAAACGGCCAAAACGGATTATTGATAGATGAAGACCCAAAGCAGTTTGCAGATAGCATAGCAATAGCCTGGGATAACCCTGAAAAACTGCGCAATATGGGGGTTGACGCCGCCCATAGCATCTACCTTTCGTGGGAGGATGCCGTGGCCACAGCCTATAGACGATATGAATACATTTTGGCCGAGCATGAAAAGAACAAACCCACAAGGGAATATTTTTTGCCTGCCGGGCAGTTGATGTTCAAGGGCATACGGGATGTAAAAAAGACTGTGAGGGCCGCCGAATATCGTGTGAAAAAGGCGCGTCGCAACTACCGCTTGATGAGCCGTCGCATACGCAAAAATTCCATGCTCAGTTATATTCGTGATGAGGTAAACAGGGCCGTAAAAGAATCAGACTCCACAGATAATACACGGTGAGGTAAAATTATGGATGGCAAAATTATACTAAACTTGGCCATAAGCTTGGATGGTTACATTGCAGGAGAAGATGGAGGTTTTGACTGGATTGTGGGGGATGGGGATGACACCCTAAACACCCAAGACAGGTTAGATTTTGATAAGTTTTTAGAGGGCATTGACATTGTTTTAATGGGCCGACAGTGCTATGAACAGGGTATGGCCGAGCCCTTTCCTACCAAAACCGTATATGTTGCCACCTCCTCACCCAAGTTAAAGGATTCGGGCAATATTAAGTTTATCGGTGGGGATATTCTCCCCATTATTAAGGCCGAGTGTGCCGCCGGTAAAAACGTATTTTTGTTTGGCGGCGGAGTGGTGGTAGACCCATTTATTAAGGCCGATGTAATAGATGAGTATATTGTTGGAATAATACCGACCATTTTAGGCCGTGGGCGCAAACTGTTTTTAGATAACAACCCCACAATAAAGTTAAATCTTAAGCGCTACACCCTCGACCAGGGGGTAATGGTAATGCACTACCAAAAACGAGATTAAAAACCAACCCATATAAACACCGCACCCCCTATTGTAAACAATAGGGGGTGCGGTGTTTTGTTTTGTATGAATATTTTACGGCTTAAGTTCGTAGGTTCTATTATTTTCAAGCAGCTGCTTAAAGGCCTGCTCCTCCATTGGTTTTTCAAAGTAGTATCCTTGGGCGTAGTCGCAGTTTATCTCCATTAGCCAAAGCGCCTGAATAAAGGTTTCCACACCCTCGGCCACAACCGCCATGTTGAGCTGTTTTGCCATTGCAACGGTGTTTTGCACAACGGTAACGGTTCGCTCACCATGACTTTTAAGATCAAAGAAGGCCTTGTCCAACTTTAGTATATCGGCCTCAATACCACTTAATCTGTTAAGCGAGGATACCCCTGCTCCAAAGTCATCTATTGCGATGAAGAATCCAAGCTTTTTAAGCTGCTTTATTTTGGATATAAAGCCCTCGGCATCATCTTCAATGGCACTCTCGGTAATCTCAAATTCAATCTCCTCGGGACTTATTTGATACTTGGAGATAAGGTCTGAAATTTTACCAACTATGCCATCACTAAGTATTGTGCCGCACGAAAGGTTTACCGAAATACGAGGAATTTTTATTCGGCGGTAGTTAAGCCGGATAAAACTGCAGACCTCCTCGAGCACATACAGATCCAACGACACAATAAAACCGTTTTCCTCAAAGATGGGTATAAATGAGTCGGGATAAATCATTTTACCATCCTGTGTTTTCCACCGGACAAGGGCTTCAGCGCCATCCACTTCAAGGCTTCCAAAGTTTATTTTGGGCTGGTACACAACAAAAAATTCCTTGTCCTTTATGGCGTTTTCCATGCGGAATGTAATATTAATTCTGTCCTCGTACTGCTTTTTCATCTTATCATCGAATGTGATAAATGTTGTTTCGTGCTTGTGTTTACCGCTATTTCGTGCACTGTCGGCCTCACCAATCAGGGTTGAAGAATTTTCACTGCCACTCTCAATAAATACGTTTCCAAAAGACATGCTTATGTCGTACCTATCGCCAATAGTCTCTCTGATGGCGGGTAAAATATCTTCATTGTATACAGATTCAATCCTTCGTCCCTCTCCAATTCTTCTAAGCACAAGGAACTGATCGGCCGTACGCCGCGTTATCAGTGCCGAGGTGCCCTCAAAAGCCGACCTCAGGGCATTTGCTATGCCCTTAATAACGGCTGTGCCCCTCTCTATGCTGTAATGTGTGTTGATGGTCTTAAACATATCCACATCCAGCGATATCAGCTCATATTTTCCAAGGTCGGGTTTTTCAAGAATTTTGTCAAACTCATTCACAAACTTATTAATGGTCATAAAACCTGTGGTCTGATCGCTTGTATAGGCTCGGGCAAGTTCGCGTTGCTTGCGCTTTTGCTGATAGCTATAGTAGGACAAAAACGCCGCGCCCAAAAACACCACAAGTAGTGCAAAATAATACCAGTTGCTCTTTAAAAAGTCCGCCCATGTTACATCGGGATAATAAACATTACTGTTATTATTAACTATATTTCTATATTCCTCATTGCTGACTCCATCCAACATTACATTGAATATGGGGCGGTAATCTTCTGAAATTTCCTTGTTAATGAAAATTTGCAGTGGTATTTCCTGCTCAGTATGAACGGTTACATGCTCATCATCATCCAAATACAGACTTATGTAGGTGGTTGAAATCTCGGCCGAGATCATAGAGTCAATTTCGCCACTTCTAAAATCAATTAGCATTTCATCCAGGTTGTCATAAAAAACAATATCATTATTAGGGTACATTTCAAGGAACTTATCATACTCCAAGGTTTGATATTTGAGCGTACCTATGGTTGGAGATTTTTCTATCATTTCTGCATTTGTGCCGGTGTTTTCATGAACATCTCGCCTAACCTGCGCATATATGGGCATTAAATAGTATGGCTCGGTCACATCATAAAATTGTATATCATGCTCTAAATCGCCATAGGCCGTAAGCATTATATCATAGTTTTCATGCTGACCCTGAGGATCTGTGATATTGTATGGTTCGTAGTTGACCTCAAAGCCATACTGCTGTGCAAAAAGATTCATTATGTCAACCATTGCGCCGGCCGCTTCACCATTTTCATTTGTGTAGGATAGTGGCCTATAATTATCAACATATACCACTTCAAGCGGTCTTTCCTGAAGCTTTTCAATTTCGTTTTTGGTCAGCGAACGATGATTTAACTCAATATTATCAGCAAGGTATTTTTCCTCAAGCTCCAAAAAGAAATTGCCCTCCGAAGCTGCAACATCATAAAATATGGTGTCTATTTTGTCAAGTAGCTCTTGATTTTCAGGCAAGGTTACCAAGTGCAGGTTATATACCCCAAGATTCAAGGCATTCTTCTTGCCCTGCGCACCATCATGCTGCGAATAGGCTATATGATAATCTGTATCTAAATCCATGTAGTTATCAATTGAATCATAAACATACTCAACCGATATATCATAGTATGCGCAATATCGTTCAAGTTTGCTTTGGGCTAAATTATCGGGGTATGTGGCTACGGTTTTGCCGTCTATTTCTTCATAATCATTGTAAAATACATTTTGGTTGTCGGTTACAAGTGATGCGTAGCATTTGCTATACCATATCTGGGAAAAAACAACCTCTTCTTGCCTTTGGTCAGTTTTAATAATAAATCCACCTATGTCCACTTCGCCGTTTTTTACGGCATCTACTATATTGCTGCCAACCTCTACATATTCAAATTTTAGGTTGCTAACCTCTTCTATTTTTCTAAAAACTTCATATCCGTATCCCTTTGCATTTATGCTGTCCATTTGTGAAATTAGGTTATTCTCCTCAGCCGAGTATCCAACCCTTATAATTTGCTCCTGGCTTGCAAACGCGCTTACAGTAGGAACTGCCGTAAACAGCAAACAAAGTGATAATATTATGCACAGTAATCGTCTGGTTTTCATGCTTTCCCTCTCCTATTTTTGCTTATTTTAGATATTTTTCAAATTTTGTGTGATTTTTTGCAGCCATTACTACTATTTTACAATTATTTTCCCATTTTTTGCATTTATTTGCCAGTTTTTTCTATGGCATATGTTACCATTATTTCAAAATATATGCAAGTTTTTTTGTCACAAAATGTCGAAGCTTGCTATGTGCAAATTCACTATATATGATTTAGTGTGGTGAAATATTTATATCATCTGCGCTAATATAAATTCGCCATACCCGTAGGGCGGCCGCGTGATAGCGGCTGAACTCTCCTCCGTGCGTGACCGCACCGGACTCTCCCCCCTCCCGTGCTGTGGGGCGCACTATCCTCCCCCACAGGGGGAGGCGGCGGCCGCGTGGTCGCGGCGGCCTCTCCCCCCTCCCGTGCTGTGGGG
>CAYJGQ010000086.1:0-9446 GCA_964369885.1 uncultured Oscillospiraceae bacterium | reverse complement strand
CGCAGGCACACCGACCTGTGTCAAGGAGGATAACGCAGTTTAGGGTGAAAGCTCACGCCTTAGAGGCGGTCTTTGCTTACATCTGGTAGGTCTTACCTCGCACGCTCGGCGGGAAACCGCCCTCTGCAAAAACCGCAGATGGCGCACCACCTGCGGTGGCGACGGCCTCCGCCCCACCCCTACGCCTACCGCCACGCACTACAAACAGATGGTACGAAATTAAAAGTTTTGCGGGGGCTTTTTCAAAAGTTTGTGGATTCGGGGAGGCAAGGCCGCCTAAGCGATGTGATCAAAAGTCGTTTGATAATAATTTAAATAGGGAGAAAGTGCATTACCATCTAAACAAACTTACTTGGGAGTACCTACATTACATCAAATTACCTCTAAGGCGTGAGATGTTAGTTCTAAACAAGGCAGACGACGCAGGCACACCGACCTGTGTCAAGGAGGATAACGCAGTTTAGGGTGAAAGCTCACGCATTAGAGGCGGTCTTTGCTTACATCGGGTAGGCCTTACCTTGCACGCTCGGACGACAGCCGCCCCCACCTGCGGGGTGGGCGCACCACCTACGGTGGCCAAAGCCTCCGCCCCACCCCCACGCCTATCGCCACGCACTACACACAGGGTGTGTGTTTTGTGGCTACCATGCGGCCGTCAGTGATTGACAAAACCGACCTACATGATATAAACTTGACATGTGACAAATGGGGAGGGGTGATAATGCCGTGAAGCTTTATCATTTTTCATCCTCGGGGGGTATATATTTACTACCAAAATCACTTTGGAGGCAGGAACTATGAATAATGATAAAAAAAACTTAAAGCGCAAGGCAACTATAATGGACAAACAGGGGGTAGAGCTTGCGATACAGCGTATAAGTTATGAAATACTTGAGCGTAACCGTGGCCCTGAGGACATATGTCTTGTGGGAATACTGACAAGGGGTGCGGCGCTGGCCGAACGTATGGCCAAAGTAATGGAGAGTGCACAGAATGTGAGTCTTCCTGTGGGTCGACTTGATATAACCCCTTTTAGGGATGACCGAGGCGAAGACGGTAAGATGCAGGATATGAGTGATATACCATTTGACATAAGTGGCAAAAAAGTGGTGCTGATTGACGATGTGTTACACACAGGACGTACAGTGCGTGCGGCAATTGAGTCGATACTTTCTCGTGGACGGCCTGCAGGCATACAGCTTGCGGTACTGCTTGACCGTGGGCAGAGGGAGCTCCCCATACGAGCTGATTATATAGGGCGAAATGTCCCGACGGCCAAAGCTGAGTTTATCCGTCTACAACTTAGCCCGGTGGATGCCGAGGACCTTGTAATAATTTGCAGTGAGGAATGAGAGGGGACAGGATGCAAAATACACTACTGATAAAAGATGCACACATTATTGACCCACGGGCAGGCATTGACTGTGTGGGGGATATATTAATTGATGGCGCAAAGATTATACAAAGCGGTGGCAAAATTGATCCCCGTGACCACCCCAAAGCCGAGCTTATAGAGGCCGATGGCATGTATGCATTACCGGGTTTTGTGGATATGCATGTGCATTTTCGTGATCCGGGACAGACCCACAAAGAAGATTTAGCAAGTGGTGCGGCGGCAGCGGCGGCAGGTGGGTTTACGGCGGTGCTGTGTATGCCCAACACAATACCACCCTGCGACAGCCCCGAGATTTTGAGCGATATCCTTGAAAGATCAAAAAACCTGCCGGTGCGAATATACCAAACGGCCTGCCTGAGTGTTGGCATGGCAGGGGAGCAGCTTTGCGACTACAAGGCGCTAAAAAAAGCGGGAGCGGCCGGGCTTACCGATGACGGACGACCCCTTGCCTCGGACAAGCTTATGGAACAGGCGATGCTAAAGGCGGCCGAGGTAGGTCTGCCTGTGATAAGCCACTGCGAGGATTTGGAGATAGTGGCAGGCGGTATTATGCATGAGGGCGAGGTGTCCCGTGGGCTGTCGGTGCCGGGAATAGACCGACGCAGTGAGGACGAGATAACGGCTCGTGAAATAGCGTTGTGTGCCAAAACGGGCAGGGCGGTGCATATAGCCCATGTTAGCACCAAGGGTTCGATGGAGCTTGTGGCCAAGGCCAAGGCTGACGGCCTACCTGTAACCTGTGAGACCGCTCCGCACTACCTGCTTTTGACCCATGAGATGTTATCGGGACGTGATGCAGACTACCGCATGAATCCCCCACTGCGTGAAGAGAGCGACCGCCTGGCCATGCTTGAGGGTGTGGCAACTGGCATGGTGGATGCGCTGATCACCGACCATGCACCCCATGCACCCGAGGAAAAGGCTGACTTTGCCAAGGCACCCAATGGTGTTGTGGGGCTGGAAACCGCCTTTGCGGCAAACTATACCGCCCTTGTAAAATCGGGGAAGATAACCCTTGGTAGACTGGCTGAACTAATGAGCAGTGGCCCTGCAGGACTTATGGGGATAACCGCTCCCAGCCTTGCAAGCGGAAGCGTGGCCGACCTTGTGTTGGTAGACACTGCAAAGCAGTGGGCGGTAGACCCGAAAAAACTGCATAGTAAGAGCAAAAACACCCCATTTAAGGATCAAACCCTTACAGGCAGTGTTTGCTACACAATATTGGATGGCCGTGTGAGCTATAAGGCCGATTAAGTTATGAAAAACAGGAGGAAAAGACATGTCACTTGATAGACTTATACAAGGCATAAAGAAGATGAAAAACCCTACGGTGGCGGGGCTTGACCCAACACTTGACTACATTCCAAGTTATATAAAAGAGCAGGCATTTGCCGAGCATGGAGACACCCCCGAGGGCGTGGCGGCGGCCTACCTTGAATATAACAAGGGGCTGATTGATGCCTTGTGTGATATAGTACCGGCCGTAAAACCTCAGGTGGCGTTTTATGAGGCCTATGGTTGGCAGGGCATGAGAGCTTTGGCCGACACCATATCATATGCAAGAGAAAAGGGCATGTTTGTAATTACCGATGGCAAGCGCAACGACATTGGCAGTACCATGTCGGCCTATGCCGATGCCCACCTTGGGCAGAGCATGATAAACGGCAAGGCCATAACCGCCTTTGAAGGCGATGCGCTGACCGTGAACGGCTATCTTGGCACCGATGGTATTGCCCCCCTACTAAAGTGGTGCAATGAGCGTGACCGTGGCATATTTGTCTTGGTCAAAACCTCAAACCCATCCTCGGGAGAGCTGCAGGATCGACTACTTGATGGCCGCCCCGTGTATGAAATTATGGGCGAGATGTGCCAAAACTGGGGAGCCGACAACCGCTCGGCCGAGGGATACTCGGCGGTGGGGGCCGTTGTGGGCGCTACATATCCCGAACAGCTCTGCAAACTTCGTGAGCTTTTGCCCAACACATTTTTCCTTGTGCCGGGTTACGGTGCACAGGGGGGCGGTGCGGCCGACGTGGTCGGAGCCTTTGACAAAAATGGTGCCGGTGCTGTCATAAATTCCTCCCGTGGAATCATGACAGCCTGGAAAAAAGAAGGCTGTGATCAACACGATTATGCCGCCGCCGCACGCCGTGAAGCCATCCGCATGAGGGATGACATTTGTGGGGCAATAGGTCTGTAAAGGTTTAATATCAACAAACAATGGCCACTATCATTTTGATAGTGGCCATTGTCAATATAAATTTGCCATGCCCGTAGGGCGATCCGCGTGGTCTGCGATTCGTCATTACAAGTCTAAACACCTACTGTGGTATGTGGATTACTCATTGGCGATATTGTAAATTTTTACGACATCCTCTTTATTTAGTACCTTAAAGTTACCTATTGTCTTGGCGCCAAAGTTTACGCACTTGTCGGCCATGTCATCAATCTCGGCCGGTGTGGCTTTTTTGCCCAGAAGCTGAGGAATTGTAACAGGCATACCGATGGATGCAAAGAAGCATTCGGTAGTGCTGATGGCGGCCAGGGCGGTTTCCTCGGGGCAGTCGTAGTTCATGGTGAGTTTCCATACATTTACGCCATAGCGGGCAAAACGCATGATATCCTCCTTGTAGACATAGCGTGCCCAGCTGCCCCACACAGCGGCAAGTCCTGCGCCGTGTGCCACGTCGTACATGCCGCCAAGCTCATGCTCCAACATATGGGGCGACCAGTCGCCGTAGCGTCCAAGGCCGGTCATGTCGTTGTGTGAAACACTGCCTGCCCACATAACCTCGGAGCGTGCCTCGTAGTTATTGGGGTCGCCCATGGCCAGTGCACCGTATGCTATTGTGGTAATAAGCACCTGCTCGGCAATGCGGTCGGTCAGGTCGTTGCAACCACCACCCGAGAAGTAGCGATCAAGGGTGTGCATCATTATGTCTACAATGCCACAGGCGGTCTGATAGGGGGGCAGGGTGTAGGTAAGCTCGGGGTTCATCATGGTGAACTTAGGGCGACAAAGGGGATTGCCATAGCCAATCTTGCGGTTGCCATCCTCGTTGGTAAGTACGGTATGCTCGCTGGTCTCGCTACCTGCGGCGGCAAGGGTAAGTATATTTGCGGTGGGCAGGGAGGCGGTGTGAGGGGCCTCTCCCATGTAAATATCCCATACATTGCCCTCGCACACAGCGGCTATTGCGATGCCCTTGGCCGAATCGATGGCGCTACCGCCGCCAACAGCTAAAAGAAAATCAACACCCTCGGCCTTGGCAAGGGCGGCACCCTCTTCTACAAGCGACAAACGAGGGTTTGGAACCGCACCACCAAACAGGATGTAATCAATTCCTGCAAGTTGTAGGGACTTTTCAACACGGTCAAGCAGACCGCTTTCCTTGGCACTCTTGCCACCAAAGTGTACCATCACCTTCTTGGGGGCGTAACTCTTTAGCTCCTCACCTACATTGTTCTCTACATCTTTGCCAAAGATAACCTTGGTGGGGGAGTAGAAAGTAAAGTTGTTCATGATGTACCTCCTGATATATTTTTATTTTATATTAACCATATAAATACCTGCCTGCCCGCTTTTTCGCCGTGAGGCGGCGATGGCTCAATGGGCACAAGCCCGCCCAAACCGCGGGCAACAGCCCAATTTCGCCTCCACCACCCCACAACAAAAAATCGTGTAGGCGGTATATTTAAGAGCTATGGGCAAAAGTGTAGCAAAAATTGAATGCTCTTAATAAAGCTAAGGTAACGGCGCTTACACCTTATAAAGATTAACTGTACCATCCCAGCTGTCAACAAAAGCTCGAAGCAGGGCGATGGTGTCGACCAGATCCTGCATGTGCACCGTTTCCACAGGGGTGTGGGTGTAGCGCGTGGGGATGGCTATGGCGGCGGTGGCAACCCCCTTTGTGCCGCTGAGCTGGATGTAGGCCGTTTCGGTCAGGACACCACGGGATACATCACGCTGAAAAGGAATGTTGTTTTTTGTGCAGGTGTCCTCCAAAAACTTTACCAGTGGCTCGTTTGGAATTATACCTGCAAGGGTGCCACGTCCGTGGTAGTTAAAGTAGGTAAATGAGGGACCACCGCCCAGCACAAGATCGCTTGAACCCTTAAGATCGGGGGTGTCGCCGGGAGGGGTTATGTCAAGCCCGATGGCTATGTCGGCATCAACACTGCGTGCGGCCGGCATTATGCCACGGATGTTAAACTCCTCCTGCACGCTGGCGCAGAGGTAAAGGTCAAACCCAAGGGATTTATCCTTTACATATTCGGCCAGTTTTATGAGGGCCAAACAGCATATGCGATCATCCACCGATTTTGTGGCTATGATGTCATTTTGTAGGCAGGTAAACTGCGGAGCAAAAGAAACCACACAACCCTCATGTATTCCAAGGGCCAAAACCTCGGCCTTGTTACTGCAACCTATGTCCAAAAACAGCTCGGTGTAATCGGGCACACGGGACTTGTCCTCGGCCTTCATGAAGTGGTGAGCCTTTGCCCCCACAACCCCTCGAATCAGTTCGCCGTCACGGGTGCGCACATCAAAAACGGTGCCGGGGATTATATGGCTGTTAACGGCTGTCAGCCGCTCAAGAGCCAGAAAACCATCGTCACGAATATTGCGTATCACCAAACCAACCTCGTCCATATGGGCAAATATAAGAATTTTTTGGGCATTTTCCTTGCCGCTCAAAAACTCTGCCGTTACATTGCCCAACATATCAACCGTCACATTTTTGCTGTATTTTGAAAGCTCGTCGCGCATATACTTTACCATCTTGTCCTCCCGACAGGAGATGGCATCGATAAAACAAAGCTCACGAAGTTGGTTTTTTAACTGCTCTTTCATAAAGGGTCTCCATTTCTGCCGCAGGTTGGCGGCGCAAAGTGATAAAAAATCTTACATGTAGCAGGTATGGCCGACGTCGCAGGAACTATGCCTCTATTTCAAACTGATTATCGGCCTGCAAATCGACAATATAAAAATCGTTTGTGTAGGCGCGCTCGGGCAACATTACAAGGCAGTTTAGCTTATCACATGTTGCCGGCAAAGGACAGAGGTGCCAAACACCGGGGTAGAGGGTAAGCATTGTGCCCTTGGGCACCACAAACACCTTGGTTTTGGAAACATCGTAGTCGCCGCCGGCAGGGGACACATGCACGAGGGCGTCATCGTTTAGGGGGAGGATGCACTCGCAGGTGCGGTTGTGGTACTCGGCCGCTGTGATTTGTAGCGACTGCTTATCCACCACCAAAGGGGATAGCCCTACGGGCAGCGAAAAGTCGGAATAAAAGCGGCTGTTGTCGCGGTAAAACCGATGATGTGGCCCGGCAAGAAAATCGCCGGTGGGGTTTAGGATATCTGTGAATGTACCAAATGGTGCAAAGTCTTGTGCGGTCAATGTTTGAGCCTTAATTTTAATCATACCTTAAGTACCTCCTAAGTAGTTGAGATATTAAATGTCAACAAACCCACTCCTGTAAATTCTATCACGACATTACTCATCCTGCAATGAATATGTTACTAAATGCGTAATTTTTGTCCATTTTACTAACTTGTGACATAAAATTTCTATTATGTAGATAAAGATAATGTCGACAAGCCAAAAAACAGCTCGAATTTTTAGGGATTTTAGTCATTATATGATTACAAATGTAAACTTGAATGTGAATATATACCAAAAAATGTAAATATGAACGAAGTTTTCAACTGCACAAAAAGTTGACAAAACCGCCCTGATGATATAAATTTTTGTAGTGGAAATTTAGCAAAGTATTCTACTAAATGGCGGTGAATATATGAAATACGCAATAGGTTGTGATTACGGAACACTTTCGATGAGGGCGGTACTTGTAAACCTTTTGGATGGTACAGTAGTTGCTGAAGAGGTCTACGATTACAGTAATGCTGTTATCACAAATACCCTGCCCGACAGCGACGTAAAGCTTGGAGCAGGCGACTGGGCACTGCAGGATCCTGAGGATTACATGCGTGCGTTGGATAAATGTATTCCCGCCATTGTAAAGCAGTCGGGTGTAAACCCTGAGGATATTGTGGGGCTTGGTGTGGACTTTACCACATGCACCGTAATGCCTATGAGCAAGGAGGGTATACCGCTTTGCCAACTTTCACAGTACAGGGATAGGCCCCATGCCTGGCCAAAGCTGTGGAAAAACCACACAGCACATCACGAGGCCGAACAGATAACAAACTTCGTGACGGAAAATAAGCTCCCACACCTGGATGACTACGGCTACAGAATGTCGGCCGAATGGTTTTTCCCAAAGGTTTGGGAGGTGCTAAAAAAAGACAAAGAGATCTACGACACGGCCTATACATTCATTGAGGCCGGCGACTATATAGTATATAAGCTGGTAGGCGAGATAAAACGCAGTGGCGTGTTGGCGGCGGCCAAAAGTCAGTTTGACAACGACACCCTTTCCTACCCCGACAAGGATTTTTTTCGAGGGCTTGACCCCCGACTTGAAAACATTGTGGAGGAGAAAAACCTCGGCAAAATTTTGCAGGTGGGACAAACTGCAGGCAGCGTTACCCCGGAGATGGCACAGCGCCTTGGGCTGAGCAGTTCTACGGTGGTGTGTGTGGCACATGCAGATGCCGCAGTGGCGCTTGTGGGTGCCGGCATAACAAAACCCAATCAGATGATATTTGCAATGGGTACCTCGACCTGCCACATAATGCTTACCAAAGAAAAGGTGGCGATACCCGGAATAGGGGCTGTATATAAAAACGGCGTACTTCCCGGATATTATACATATGAAGCAGGCCAGGGTGCAGTTGGTGATATATTTGACTGGTTTTGCAAAAACTATGTACCACAGCAGTATGCCGAGGAGGCCAAGGAGCGTGGCATAGTGCTGCAAAAGCTACTTGACGAAAAGGCCGAGGCGCTGGGCATAGGCACAAGTGGTGTGCTGGCGCTGGACTGGATGAACGGCAACCGCTGTATTTTACAAGATGCGGGGCTGACAGGTCTTATAATGGGCATGAGCATGTCCACCAAGGCCGAGGCCGTATACCGTGCGCTGCTTGAGGCCACGGCCTTTGGCACACGCATGATTACACAGCAGTTTGAAAAATACGGTGTGCCCATAGATGAGATTTTTGCCTGTGGTGGGCTTGCCCACAAGAGCGATGTGGTTATGCAGATGTACAGCGATGTGCTAAATACCCCCATAAAGGTGACGGCAGTAAAGCAGACCTCGGCACTCTCTACCGCTATATTTGCTGCAGTGGCGGCCGGCGGTAAAATGGGCGGCTACGACGACTACGAAACCGCCGTGGCGGCCATGGTAAAACCACCAAAATGTGTTTACAACCCAATACCCGAAAATGTTGAGAAATATAACCAACTGTTCGAGGTGTACAGCGAGATGCACGACCTCATGGGCAGAGCTGAGAACAGCCCCATGAAAAAGCTCAGAGCGCTCAGGGGCGACTGAGTAGAGGCAATAGGTATTACCTTTCCCTACAAATTTTCACCCTGGAGGCGGCGCGGGGCTTACGGGCATCAGCCCGCCATAAACCCAAGCGGGCATCAGCCCGTGGCACCCCGGCACCACCCCCAAAATAAAAATTTGAGGGAAAACAGTAAGATGCAGCTATTTTAAGATGTTCTTGCCAAAAAGGCATTAGCATAAACAAAAACATCAGGAGGAAAGAAAATGAAAAAACTGCTTGCAATGTTGCTAGCCCTAACTTTGGTTCTATCCCTGGCCGCTTGTGGTAGCACACAAGAAGAGGCTCCCGCACCCGAAGGCGAGAGCACCGCAGAACCCCCAGCAGAGGGTGATGCTGAAGGTGAAGATGCGGCTTCGACCGATTTCACCATTGCTACCGTTGTTAAGCTAACAGGTGTTGCTTGGTTTGACAGAATGGAAGAGGGTGTTAACCGCTTTGCAGACGACACCGGCGTTGACGCATTCCAGACCGGTCACTCGACCGCTGACCCTGCCGAGCAGGTTCGTGTAATTGAGGATCTTATCGCACAGGGCGTTGACGCCATCTGCGTAGTTCCCA
>CAYJGQ010000085.1:0-9794 GCA_964369885.1 uncultured Oscillospiraceae bacterium | reverse complement strand
ACTGTGTTGCAAGGTAAACCATACGGTTTAGCATATCATGCACTTCGGTCAGAGCGCCTTCAGCGGTCTGTACAAGGCTGATGCCGTCCTTGGCATTCTTCTGAGCAGCGTCAAGGCCTGTGATCTGAGCGCGCATTTTCTCCGAGATAGCAAGACCGGCAGCGTCGTCGCCTGCGCGGTTAACTGCGTAACCCGAGGATAGCTTCTCAAGGTTCTTGGAAAGCTGATTGGTGTTGTTGGTGTAGTTACGGTAAGAGTTCATTGCCATGATGTTGTTTTGAATACGCATAAGGTAGTTCCTCCTTCAATATGTTGCGGACAGGGTCCTTCCTGTCCAAATTTTTGTTTCGCTCCCTAATGCAGGCCTTTACATAGGGACTACGAAATTTTGTTGTGCCACCCTACTTCCGGTTGTAAGGCTTCACATCTGGTATTTCGTCTGTTTTTTCGGGAAGATAATAGTTTTTTTAAAAAATTTTTATTTTTTTCAAAAAATATTTTTTGCTCTTAATTTTTTAGATTTTAGGACGAAAAAGTAATTGTCGGTTCATTACATATTTGTATTTGGGTCGTATCTACTATATGAAGGGAGGCTTTGCCGTGTTTTCAAGAATAGGTTTTACAGGGGGCGCACCGATTGGTCGCATTAATTCTCGCAGTTCTGCCCACACCACCCCCGACTCGGCCAAAGCAGGAACACAAAACTACGACTCGGTGTCCTTTTCAGATGTTGCAGCAGGACAGGAGCTTAGAACAAAGGATCTGGCCGCACAAATTTCGGGGCAGATCCGCATACGCCCCACCAGTGGTGAAATACAGGAGCTGAGCCACCGTGTACAGGAAGGCACCTATCAGCCCGACCCGGGTGAAATAGCAGCCCGTATGCTTCTTATAAATAAGGAGGACTAACAAGTGGCGGCACAGTATAATGATTATCTAAAACTTCTACTTGCACTGCAAAAAGACATGATAGAGCTTGCCGGAATTTTGGAGAAAAAAATAGAGGCCACACAGCAGTTTGATCTGGAGGCGCTAAACGATTGTATACGCAAAGAGCAGGCTGTTAGCCTTTCTTTGCGCGGGCTGGAAAGCAGGCGCCCCATCCTCCTTGCCGAGCTTGGATATAATGACGCTACTCTGCGTGACATGCCCCGCCTGTGCCCACAGGAGCACAAGGCCGAAACCTCACGCATAGTCGAAGTGGTGCTAAAGGACTACGAGATCCTTCGCAGTTTGCAAAATAGAGCAAGGGCTATGCTTGAGCGGCATATGTACAGCGTTCAAACCTCACTTGAGGGGCAGGGTGTAGTGCCAAACCTCGATGATAACTACCGCACAGCACCTGCCGACAAACCAAAGAAACTTCGCACCGACCTAAAAGTTTAGGAGGATACATAATTATGATGCACACAAGTACATTTAGTACCTTGTCCACTGTCCGTTTGGGCGTTTATGCCGCACAAAAAGGACTTGAGGTGACAGGTAATAACATCACCAATATAAATACCGAGGGCTACACACGCCAAAGGCTTGACCAATCCAGCCTTGTAACCTCGGCAAACGACATGTATCACTCCCCCATAAGCGCACGAGTGGGCGCAGGTGTTATAGTCACAGGGGTATCCCAAATACGCGACCCCTCGCTTGACATTGCCTTCCGCCAAATAAGTGCCGACGTGGGCCATGCCGATGCAAAACTGGCCGGCCTTGAGGATTTGGCCATTATACTTGATGAAATTGGCAAGGGCGACGGCGAGCAGGACGACGGCGTTATCCTAAATCAGTTAAACGAACTGCGTGACCTAATAAATCAGGCCAACACCAACGGCATTGATGGCTATGATTCACTCATTCGCACCTCGGCAGGGGCCTTGACCTCACTGTTTAACAGCTATGCCTACAAACTTGAGGAGCTTGAAAAGACCGCCACAGCCGAGATTGAGCAGGATGTAGATGAGGTCAACCGCATACTAAAGGATATACAGGAACTTAATATATCTATCCGTGATTCGGACATTCGTGGTGACGAGGCGCTGGAACTTCGAGATCAGCGCAACATGCTTCTTGACGAGCTGTCGCAGCATGCAAGAATTCACGCCGAGTACTCGATGGAGGACGTAGGCGCCGGCATCATGGTGGAGAAACTCACCGTCCAGTTTGATATTGGCAACAACACCATGCACTCGGTTGTGGATGGAGAGTTTTACAGCCAGCTCAGCCTTGACACCGCAAACAATATGACCATAACCGCCTCGGATCTTGTGGATCACAACGGCGATGTGCGCATAGGTAGCGGACGTGTGTTTGGCGATAATGAGCTGTACGGCGGACTTCAGGCCCAGCGTGAACTGCTGACCGAGAAGGGCGAATATGCCACCGCCGCCGAGATAGCCATTGACCCCGATGCCGCCGTTAAGCGTGGGTATCAGTACTATCAAATGGCACTGGACAGTTTGGCAAACGAGTTTGCCGCCCAGATGAATACACTCAACACCGCCCCCGGCATTACAGGGCAGGGCAATTTGTTTAGCATGGGTGGCAACACCGATGATGCCAGCGCCATCACAGCGGCAAACATATCGGTATCGCAAAGTTGGGCAAACAGCAGTGTTGCGATACTGGCCACAACCGACCCCGATGCCTCAAGTGGTGACACCAGCAACCTCTCACGCTTTTTATATGCATTTGACCAGGTGCATGCCATCGACCCCTCCGACATAAACCCCGGAGCTACCGGCGCAGTGGTAAACTCCTCGTTTGAGGATCTGCTAATTGACATACAGGGCACCCTTGCCGAGGATCAAATGGCCACCACTGCCGTGCTGAACAACCACCTGCTTACTGCTAATGATATATATGTAAGCCGCAACAGCGTGTCGGGTGTTGACCTAAACGATGAGGCAACAAATTTGATGGTGTACCAAAAGGCATATGTGGCGGCCAGCCGCCTTATGACCGTTATAGATGAGGTGCTAAACGCACTGCTTAGCGTTAAGTAAAGGTTTCTTAAATTTAACTTAACCCGATAAATATGCTCTGTCCACCGTGGTGGAAAACCAAAACACCGACAGCTACAACCCAAGTTTCAGGCTGTTTTGTGCCTGTGCCGTAGCCGAAAGGAATGATTACAACTATGATGCGTGTAACTACAAACGGAACGTTATTTAGCTATAAATCAAATTTGATGAAGTCCACAAATCAGCTCAATAGCGCCATGGATAAGCTGATGACCCAGCGTAACTTCACCTCGTTTGCCGCCGACCCTTCGGCCGCTTCACGCTCGTTTAAGGTGCACAGTGCGCTTAATGCCACCAATGCACAGCACAGCAATGTTGAGTCGGTTATGGGCAAGTACCAAACCGCCTGGAGCAACATGGAAATGGTGGTTGATGACCTTGCCAACACGCTTGGTAACACACCTGCCATCAAGGGTCTTAATGCCACAAATCTGGACGCCATCGACACCCAGGCCATTGCACTGCGCTCGGGCGCTGAGTCCATAGTTACCAGCATGAATGCCCAGTACAGCGATGACTATATTTTTGCAGGAGCCGACAACGTAAATCCCCCATATGACATTGTGGAGGATGCGACCACGGGGCTTTCGCATGTAACATTTCGCGGGGTTCGTGTAGACGATGCCGCCAGCCTGACACAGGTCTACACCGATGCTGACGGAAATCAGATGCTGGATGATGCCGGCATCCCAATGACAAATCAGCAGGTGCTGGACAAGTGGAATAACGAGGGGTTGTATGTTGATATTGGCCTTGGCTTTGAGCTTGATGCCGCCGGAAATGTTATAGAATCGACCGCCTTTGATGCGGCCATTTCGGGGCTTGATGTACTGGGCTATGGCGTTGATGCCGACGGTGACCCCAAAAACCTTGCATCGGTAATGCTGCGCCTGGCCGACGAGTTTGATGCACTGGCGGTTGACAGCACCGACATGGTGGCCTACAACAATGCCGAAAATCTGCTTGGCAAATTTCAGGATTCGCAGGACAATATGATTGATAAACATGCGGCCCTGAGCGCCCAGGCTGCGGCCCTTGAAAAAACCCAGCTACAGCTTGAGGATAGATACGATGCCCTAAATGTTGAGCGCAGCTCGATTGAGGATGTGGACATGGCTGATGCAATTATGGCGCTGTCTTGGGCACAGGTTACCTACAATGCCGCACTTCAGGTGGGCGCTAATGTTGTTCCCCAGTCCCTGATGGACTACATGAAATAAATTTGCTAAAACTGCCAAAGGATGGATCCTTTGGTTTAGACAACGCAGGAAGGAGCATGATCGATGAACTCGCTTATTGAGATCAAAACCGTACCAATTGAAATTCAGGTAAAAAGCACCCAGGCAAAACTTGAGTATGCCAGGGGCACCGCAGAGATGGAAATTTCCCGAGATAGCGGTGGACTTAGCATCAAAAGTCGTCCAATTCAAATTAAAATTGATACCTTTGAAGCTCGCAACTCCATGTCGCCGGCGTCGCCTGCAAGCGCTACCAGCCAAATAGCAAGCCGTGGAAACCAACAGGTTTATCAGGCAACCGCTGTTTTGGCCCAAGAGGGCCGCGCCATGATGGAGGCCCAAATTAACCAGGACATGATTCCTCAGTTTGCAAAACAGCAAAACATTGGCAAACTTCACAATGTAAATGTGCAGTTTTTGCCCAAGGTTGGCCCCGACATTGCCTGGGAGGGTGGCGAAATTAACGTGCGCTATGAGATGGATAAACTCTCCTTTGACTGGCGCATGAACCAGATGGACTTTACCTTTACCCCAGGTGATATTGAATTTACCGTAACACAGCAACCCGATGTAATTATTCAGTATGTGGGTGGACCGCTTTATGTGCCTCCCTCGGCTGATCCCGACTACGAACCAATAGATGTCAAAGCCTAATAGGAGGCATACGCCCTTGAAGTTATCAACAAAGTATTTTGGAGATATAGAGTATACACCCGAGGATATTTTGACATTTGCCAATGGGGTTTTTGGTTTTGAAGACCAAAAGCAGTTTTTACTTCTCCCGTTTGAGGGGGATGGAAATCTGCTTTGTTTTCAGAGCGTAACAACCCCGGGCCTTGCCTTTGTGGCCATGAATCCCTTTGCTTTGTGCCCCGACTACACCCCGGTTTTGCAGGGGGATGAACTTGCAAACATGAAGGTGGAAAAAAGTGAGGATTTGTGCTTTTATGTTTTTTGTGTGGTGAGGGATCCAATATCCGACACCACCGTGAACCTGCGTTGTCCCATAGCTGTAAACCCGGATTTGTGCACAGCCATGCAGACAATTTTGGACTGCGAAGATTATAATATGCGCCATCCACTTGCCGAGTTTAACCGAGAGGAGGAGTCCTCCTCATGTTGATTTTGCGACGCAAGGCAGGAGAAACACTGCAAATAGGGGAAGATATTCAAGTAACCGTGCTGTCGGTGGACCCCGGCGGCAATGTGAATCTGGGTATCAGCGCCCCAAAAGACCTCTCCATACTGCGCAGCGAGCTTAAACAGGCCGCCTGCGCAAATCAGGATGCCGCTTCGCAAACCACGCCTCAGCTCCTAAAGGTGCTTGGAAGTGCGGTTGCGTCATCGGCCTTGCCGCCAAAAACAAACCGAAAGGAAGAGTGATTTTATGGATGTAGCCGCCACCTCGATGGGTATGTCAGCTGCCGCACTGCAATACCAAGTTTCACTTGCCGTAACCGACAAAGCAATGGAGTCGGCCGAGGCTATTGCAGTAGAAATGCTGGAAATGCTACCCGCACAACAACAAATGGCCCCACCAATGGGTCAGTACATAGATGTATATGCATAAAAAATAAACGGCCAATCGCACATCCTGCGACTGGCCGCTGTTTTTTTGTTTGTCAGGCCATTGCAGGCGGTGTGAACACCCTTGCGCCAAGCTCTCCATCAAGCATGTAAAGCCCACGGGGATCGCTACCAAACAAATTAAAGCGCTTAATAAGAGATATAAAATTGCTCTCCTCCTCGGCCTGCTCGGTCACAAACCAGTTTAGGAACTCAAGGGAACGGTAGTCATCCTCGCTGTTTGCTTGGGACACAATATTATTAATGCTGGCCGTTACGTATTTTTCATGTTCAAAGGCGGCTTTTATGGGGGAGTCAAGCTCGATAAACTTTTTGTCGGGGGCGTCGATGGGCAGCAGGGTGAGTGCGCAGTCGTTATCCTGCAGATATGTGCGAATTAGCATGGCGTGGGAAAGCTCCTCCTGCATCTGAATATAAAACCAAGAGGCAAAGCCATCAAGGCCTTTTTCCTTGTAGAAATTTGACATCTCCAAATAAAGATATGCCGAGTAAATTTCCTTTTGTATCTGCTCATTTAACAGATTGTGCACCTTTTCAGTCATATTCCCGTCCTCCTTGTGGTCTATATGTTCTGCCGTGACGAAAACCGCCAGACAGGGCTACACGATTTTACATGCCAAGGGGAGTGTGCAATATTTTGCCAAAAAGCATTAGTTTACCCAAATTGTACACCTTTTTAATAGGAATTACAATAGCACAGGGTGACAATATTACATTAAAGATGATCAATCCCCAAATATCAAGGGTGGAGGCATAAAACCAAAAATAAATACAACAACTGCACGGCAATTACACACTCCCACAGCGTCTTGGTGGTTGTACTTGCCAAATGATGATGATATAATAAAGAGCGATGCCACAAGTGGCTTTTTTTGATGAATTTACCCCTGTAAAGGAGAATATACATGGATCTACGCTACCGATGCTTGATACTCGATCATGATGACACCGTAACCAACAGCACTGTCGAGATAAATTACCCCAATTTTGTGCGCAGTATGGAGCGTTTTCGCCCCGACATTGCCGTGGACTTTGAGGGTTTTGTGCGGGGGAATTTTGACCCCGGATTTTTTAACATGATGCGCGAGTGGTACGACTATACCGATGAAGAAATGGCACAGCAGTACGAGTACTGGCAGAAAGAAACCCTTGTAAACCGCCCCTCGATGGTAAGGGGAATGGCCGAGTTTTTGCAGAGGTATAAAAATGCGGGTGGGCATATATGCGTGGCCACCCACTCCATGGCCCAGATGGTGCGCACCGACTACAAAGCAAACTGCGGATTTGAGCCCCACTATATAAACTCATGGGATGACCCCGAGCAAAACCGCAAGCCCATGCCCTACCCGGTGGAACATGTCATGCGGGAGTTTGGTTTTAGGCACAGCGATATTTTGGTGGTGGATGACCTGCCCACAGGCCTTAAAATGGCTGCGGCGGCCGGGGTGGATTTTGCGGCGGCCGGCTGGTGCTACGATGTTGAGCCTGTTACCGGCCACATGCGTGCAAACTCAAAATACTACCTAACAGAGGTGACACAGCTTGAACAGCTTGTGTTTTTTGGGGCCTTGCAGGAGGTGACGCAGTGAAGATACTTGGCATAGAAACAAGTTGCGATGAAACCGCCGTTTCGGTGGTGGAGGACGGCCGAAAGGTGCTTTCCTCGGTGGTGTATTCCCAGATTGAGGAGCACCGCACCTACGGCGGTGTAGTGCCTGAGATAGCCTCGCGCCGCCATGCCCAGAGCATATGCAGTGTCACCACACGGGCACTGCAGGAGGCAAACCTTGAAATAGGCGATATGGATGCGCTGGCCGTAACGGCTGCCCCGGGGCTTATTGGGGCACTGCTTGTGGGGGTGAACTTTGCCAAGGGGCTTAGCTTTGTGCAGAACAAACCACTGGTGGCGGTACACCATATCAGAGGGCATATAGCGGCAAATTATCTTGCTTTCCCACAGCTAAAACCACCATTTTTTTGCCTGGTGGTATCGGGCGGGCATACCCACATGATTGAGGTGAAAAGTTATACCGAGTTTAACATTGTGGGGCGCACCCGTGATGACGCAGTGGGGGAGGCCTTTGACAAGGCGGCACGCAGCTTGGGGCTTTGTTATCCCGGCGGTGTGGAGATGGACAAACTGGGCAGGCAGGGCGACCCCATGGCCTACAAACTGCCCATACCAAAGGTGGAGGGCAGCCCCTACGACTTTAGCTTTTCGGGGCTTAAAACCGCCGTGATAAATCAGGTGCACAACGCCACCCAAAAGGGTGAGGGTCTAAATAAGGCCGACATGGCCGCAAGCTTTGGCCATACCGTGGCCACCCTGCTGACCGAGCGCTTTTTGGCGGCGGCGCAGGAGTATGGGCACAATAAATTGGTGTTGGCAGGAGGGGTGGCGGCCAATTCCACCCTGCGCAGTTACATGGAAAAGGCCTGCGTGCAAAGCAAAACCGAGCTGTATGTGCCCCCATTGTCGCTATGTGGCGACAATGCCGCCATGATTGCCGCACAGGGCTACTACGAGCTGGAGGCCGGAAACATTGCCTCCTCCACACTAAACGGTTGGGCGGCCATGGAGATTGATAGGCAGTTTCCAAGGTAAGCAGAGGGCTTTGCGGCCGTGAGAGTTTGCACATTTGTCATAAAGCGACATGAGGCTGCACTAAGATGGGTGGCCTCGGTGTTAAATTATATGTTATTGTAAGGCTGTATTTATAACGCACATCTGCCATTGGCAGCTGCATCTAAATAATAAACACTCCCACAAGAAAGGACGTGCAAGACATATGGTACATCGTATTTATGTGGAAAAAAAGCCCGACTACGCAGTGGAGGCGGCCGGACTTTTGTCCGACCTGCGCACAGCGCTTAGGATGGACTGCATCGACAGTCTGCGCATACTCTGCCGCTACGACCTTGAGGACATAGACCCCGATGATTTTAATAGGGCCTGTGTGGGGGTGTTTGCCGAACCGCAGGTGGATGACACCTACGATGAGCTACCGCCCCACAATGGGCGTGTACTTGGGGTGGAGTATCTGCCCGGACAGTACGACCAACGAGCCGATTCGGCCGCGCAGTGCATACAAATTATGACCTGTAAGGAGCGTCCCTGCGCCGCCACCGCCCGTATATACATACTTGAGGGAAATATAACAGATGAGCAGTGGAACAAAATTAAGGGATACCTTATAAATCCCGTGGAGAGCCGTGAAGCCGAGCTTTCGCTGCCCGACACCCTGCACATGCACCACGAAACACCGCCCCCCGTTGCACGACTGGAGGGCTTTATTGCCATGGACGACAAAGCCATGGCCGAATTTGTAAAGGATTACGGCCTTGCCATGGATGCCGATGATCTGCGTTTTTGCCGTGAATATTTTGCCACACAGGAAAAGCGCGACCCCACCCTCACAGAAATTCGGATGATCGACACTTATTGGTCTGATCACTGCCGTCACACCACATTTTTAACCCGCATCAGGGAGGTGCACAGCGACAGTGGTCTGTTGTGTGATGCCTTTGAGCGTTATATTGCACTGCGTGGCAAGCTCTACGCCGGGCGCACCGACAAGCCGGTAACCCTGATGGATCTTGCTGTAATTGGCGCAAAGGCCCTAAAGGCCGAGGGCAGACTGTGTGATTTAGATGAGTCGGAGGAGATAAATGCCTGTTCGGTTAAAATAACCGTAGATGTGGATGGCCGTGATGAGGACTGGCTACTCATGTTCAAAAACGAAACCCACAACCACCCCACCGAGATTGAACCCTTTGGCGGTGCGGCCACCTGTCTTGGCGGAGCAATACGCGACCCGCTTTCGGGGCGCAGTTATGTTTATCAGGCCATGAGGGTTACGGGGGCTGCAAATCCACTGCTACCGGTAGAACAAACCCTGCCAGGCAAACTGCCACAGCGCAAGATTGTAACCACGGCGGCGGCAGGTTATAG
>CAYJGQ010000084.1:449-9800 GCA_964369885.1 uncultured Oscillospiraceae bacterium | reverse complement strand
CCCGGTATAACAGGTGAGGCAGAGCACACATTTAGGCGCAATGAGGATGCCACTATTAGCGTGACAGGTGCACCCGGTGCGGTGTATGACATCGATGTGATTTACAAGAGTGGTTCGAGCACGGCCAAGGGATTGGAGCCCAAAAGCGCAGATAGTAGCGGCAATGTGTCCTGGACATGGCATATTGGCGGACGTACAACCCATGGTACATATGATGCTGTAATAACAGGAAATAATGACCGCTTTGTGGTTAGATTTTCTGTGGTGGATTAGTGGTTTGTTTCCTCGAACAAGCAAAAAAACAATAACCAAACGTAAAAGCCGTCTGCACCTTGCAGGCGGCTTTTTTATGGCAGGTTTACCCCTTTTTGACAAACTGTACAATCCTTTGCCTCTTTGTTTGGGGTTTGTACTGCAATGCAACGAATTTGTATTTTTATGAATAAATATGCGAATAAGGGTTGAAATTTTAGGATAACCATGTATAATTATTACAAGGCTGTGGCGAAAGGGTTTATTGCGCTTTTTTGCCCATTCCGTTGCGTGAGCAAAAATGTATAAAAAATTAAAATTACTTATAAAACAAAAAGGAGCTTACATTTATGAAACAGTACAAAAAAGTCGTTTTGGCCTATTCGGGAGGACTTGACACCTCTATTATAATTCCCTGGCTAAAGGAAAACTACGGTTGCGAGGTTGTGGCCGTAGCCGGCAATGTAGGCCAGGCTGACGAGCTTGAGGGTCTGGAGGAAAAGGCCATCAAGACAGGTGCATCCAAGCTTTACATCGCCGACCTTACAAAGGAATATGTTGATGACTTTATCTTCCCCTGCCTAAAGGCCGGCGCAAAGTATGAGGAGACCTACCTGCTGGGCACCTCTCATGCACGCCCTGTAATTGCCAAGCGTCTTGTAGAGATAGCCCTTGAGGAGGGTGCCGCCGCCATCTGCCACGGCTGTAGCGGCAAGGGTAACGACCAGGTGCGTTTTGAGCTGACCATCAAGGCCTTTGCCCCCGACATGCCCATTATTGCGCCTTGGCGTATTTGGGACATCAAAAGCCGCGACGAGGAGATCGACTACGCCATTGCACATGATGTGCCCCTGAAGATAAACCGCGAAACCAACTACTCCAAGGACAAAAACATCTGGCATCTTTCCCACGAGGGTCTTGACCTTGAGGACCCTGCAAACGAGCCAAACTACGACAAAATTCTGGAGATGGGTGTGTCGCCCGAGAAGGCACCCGACAGCCCCACATACGTAACCATCGGCTTTGAAAAGGGGGTTCCCGTAACCCTGGACGGTGTGGCCATGGACTCGGTGGAGCTTGTTACCAAGCTAAACGAGCTGGGCGGTAAAAACGGCGTGGGCATCATCGACATTGTGGAAAACCGCCTTGTTGGCATGAAGAGCCGTGGCGTTTACGAAACCCCCGGTGGCACAATTCTTTACCACGCACATCAGGTGCTGGAAAACCTAACACTTGACAAGGAAACCATGCACTTTAAGCCCATCATTGCACAAAAATATGCCGATCTTGTTTACAACGGACAGTGGTTTACCCCTCTGCGTGAGTCGTTGGATGCATTTGTGGATGCCACACAGCAGACCGTTACAGGCACCGTAAAACTAAAGCTATACAAGGGCAACATCATCAACGCAGGCACACAGAGCCCCTACAGCCTTTACGATGAAGTGACCGCCTCCTTTGGCGAGGACGAGGACTACAACCAGGCCGACAGCGCAGGATTTATCAACCTGTTTGGCCTGCCCATAACCGTTAAGGCAAAGCTTGATGCACAGCGTGCCAAAAAGTAAGTAAAATAAACCTAACTACTGCACCGGTTTGGGCATGGGCAAAACCGAGAGGTGACAATGTCGCCCCGCCGGCCGTCCCACACAGCCCAAACCGTGTGTGGTATATGGAAATAGGCCTACCGCCTTACATGAATAAACATACAGGAGAATTACACATGAAACTTTGGGCAGGACGCTTTTCCTCCTCGGCCGACCGCCGTCTTGATGACTTTAACGCCTCAATAGCCTTTGACAGCCGCATGGTGGCGCAGGATATTAGGGGCTCTATTGCCCATGCGGCCATGCTGGGGCAGACCGGCATAATACAAAAATCCGAGGCCGACATACTGGTGGAGGGGCTAAAAAAACTGCTGGTCGATCTTGAGAGCGGCCTTGTAGAGATTGACCCCACCTGTGAGGACATTCACACCTTTGTGGAGGCAACATTGACCGAGCGCCTTGGCGATGTTGGCAAGCGCCTGCACACCGCACGCAGCCGAAATGATCAGGTGGCCACCGACCTTCGCCTTTACCTGCGTGACGAGGCGGCCGAGGTTCGCGCACAGCTTATCGAGCTTTGCACCACCCTGTGCGAGCTTGCAAAAAAACATGCCGGCACCGTAATGCCGGGCTACACACATCTGCAAAGGGCACAGCCCATAACCTTTGGGCATCAGCTTATGGCCTACACCGCCATGCTACTGCGTGACATAAAGCGCATAGACAATGCCCAAGAGAACATGAACGAGTGCCCCCTTGGGTGTGGCGCACTGGCCGGCACCACCTATCCCATAGACCGCCACGCCACCGCAAAGGATTTGGGCTTTTTGGCCCCCTGCCAAAACAGCCTTGACGGTGTGTCGGACAGGGATTTTTGCATAGAGTTATGCGCGGCGCTCTCCACCATTATGGTGCATCTCTCCCGCTTTTCGGAGGAGATTATACTTTGGTGTAGCTATGAATTTAAGTTTATAGAGCTTGACGACGCGTTTTCCACCGGCTCCTCCATAATGCCACAAAAGAAAAACCCCGACATTGCCGAACTTGTGCGGGGCAAAAGTGGGCGAGTATTTGGAGATTTGATGGGGCTTCTCACCCTATTAAAGGGGCTGCCCCTTGCCTACAATAAGGATATGCAGGAGGATAAGGAGGCCATATTTGATGCATTTGACACCGTGAAGATGTGTCTTTCGGCCTTTACCCCCATGGTGGCCACAATGAAGGTGCGCACCGAAGAAATGCGCAGAGCGGCGGCCGATGGTTTTATTAACGCTACCGACTGCGCCGACTACCTTGTTAAAAAAGGCATGCCCTTTCGTGATGCCTATAAAATTGTGGGTCAACTTGTGGCAAGATGCATTGCCGAGGGCACAAACCTTGAAAGCCTAACACTGAAGGCCTACAACGAATACACCGAGCTGTTTACACAGGATGTATACGAGGCCATAAACATGGAAAGATGTGCCGGGGAGCGCAGTTCCTTTGGTGGCACCTCCCCCGAGAGTGTTTTGGCACAGGTGGCGCAGGCCGAACAGGTACTAAAAAACTGCTGATATTCATGGGGGCAAGGCTATGCCAAGCCCCCTGCCAAAAATGAAAGAGGGTATACAAATGACAAAGGTTTACATCGATGGAAGCGTGGGTACTACCGGGCTTGGCATAACACAACGCCTGCAAAGGCGCAGTGACATAACACTGCTGAGCATTGACCCCGAGCGACGCAAGGAAACCAGAGCCCGTGCAGAGATGCTAAACGCGGCCGATGTGGCCATACTTTGTCTGCCCGACGATGCCGCGCGCGAGGCCGTGGCGCTGATTGACAATCCAAACACGGCGGTGCTGGATGCCTCGACCGCACACAGAACGGCCGAGGGTTGGGTGTACGGCCTGCCCGAGATTGAGCGCAAGGCGGCCGCCGCCATAGCGCATAGTAAACGTGTGGCAAACCCCGGATGCCACGCCAGTGGGTTTGTGGCATTGGTCCGCCCTTTGGTGGAGGCAGGCCTGCTGGATGTAGATCAGCAGTTGTTTTGCCACTCGCTTACCGGGTACAGCGGTGGTGGAAAGGGCATGATTGCCGACTACGCCGCCCCAAACCCTGCCTACCCACTAAAAAGCCCCCGTATATATGCACTGGGGCAAAGCCATAAACATCTGCCCGAGATGAAAAAGTACTCGGGTATGGGCACACAGCCCCACTTTAGCCCAATTGTTGCCGATTTTTACGCAGGCATGGCCGTTAGTTTGCCACTGCACAGCGAAACCCTAAAAAAGACGGCAACCCCCGACGACCTGCGCCATGTTTATGCCGAGTTTTACGACAACTGCCCCATGATTATGGCCCGGATGGAGAGCGAAAACCGTTTTTGCCCCGATGGATTTGTGGCGGCCAACGCCATGGCAGGCTACGATGGCATGGTGATACTGGTCTGTGGAAGCCCCGAGCGAATGACCGCAATGGCCCTGTTTGATAACCTGGGCAAGGGGGCGTCGGGGGCGGCGGTGCAAAACCTAAACCTCATGATGGGGGTAGGGCAGGACAGCGGACTTGTACCCTTCCCCTCGATGTAGCACCAAAGGTCCACGCGGGCGGCAAAAGCATCATTTTTTGCAGTGGTGATTTGCCTTAACCCACATAATTATAGTCGCCCCACGGCCTGCCGAGCTATTGCCTGCGCTGTGTTTGTGCCTACGAGGGAAAGGTGGCAAACCGCAGTGACCAAGTCACCCGACATATAGGGGGCGTAGGGTGGCAAAACAACAGGCGACAAGGGCAGAGCGACTGCGTACCATTAACCTCCTACCCCTGCCACACAAGTGGCATATGCAAAAATATTGCTTGCGACAGAATGGAGATCATTATGAAAATTACAGTTATTCCCGGCTCGGTTAGTGCACCGGTAGGATTTATGGCCACAGGTGTGCACTGCGGAATACGCAAAAACCGTGACAAGGCCGACTTAGCTCTTATATATAGCCAAAAGCCATGTACAGCCGCCGCGGTGTACACAAAAAACAAGGTGCAGGGCGCACCAATACTTGTTACAAAGCAAAACATTGCCGACGGCAAAGCCCAGGCCGTGATATGCAACAGTGGCAATGCCAACACCTGCAATGCCGATGGTCTGGACATTGCAAACGAGATGTGTAAAATTACGGCAGAGGCACTGGGCATTGCCCAGAGTGATGTGGTGATTGCCTCGACAGGGGTTATAGGGCAACCACTGCCCATAGAACCACTGCAAAGCGGCATACCCAAGGCGGCCGCAGAGCTGACAGATGAAATTGTGGGCGGAGAGCTTGCTGCTAATGCCATAATGACCACCGATACCATCGAAAAACAGATTGCTGTGTCCTTTAATATTGGCGGTATTGAGTGTAAAATGGGGGCAATTGCCAAGGGGTCGGGTATGATTCACCCCAACATGGCCACAATGCTGGGTTTTGTAACCACCGATGCCGCCATAACAGCCGATATGCTACAAAAGGCCTTGTCGGCCTCGGTGGAGGATACCTACAACATGGTGTCGGTGGATGGGGATACCTCGACCAACGATACCGTGGCTATACTGGCAAATGGTATGTCGGGCGCCGGGGTTATATCGGAGAGTGGGGCGGACTACGATACCTTTTGTGCCGCACTGGATGTGGTTAACCGCCACATGGCAAAACTTCTGGCCACCGACGGCGAGGGCGCAACCAAGCTCATGACCGTAAAACTCAGTGGGGCACATGATGATGCCGCCGCACGTACCATTGCAAAATCGGTTTGCACCTCCTCACTTGTAAAAACCGCAATGTTTGGTGCCGATGCCAACTGGGGACGTGTGCTTTGCGCCATTGGTTACGCCGATGCACCTGTGGACGTTAACCGTGTTGATGTGAGCTTTTGCTCCCCCTCGGGCGAGATTGAGGTCTGCAAAAATGGTGCAGGGCTTGATTTCTCGGAGGAGCTTGCAAAAAAAATACTCCTTGAAAAAGAAATAGATGTAGTCATTACCCTTGGAGATGGCGAGGGCTCTGCCACGGCCTACGGGTGCGATCTTACCTATGACTATGTAAAAATAAACGGAGATTACAGGACCTGAGTGCTTGTGAGGTTGCTTTTCCGAGCATGTGGCGGATGGGGCTTTATGGGTATCACAGCCTACCTTGCCAAAACCGCCCCTGCGCAAAAACCAAAGGCATGAGCATACCTGTGCTACACAAACGAAAGGACATATAAAAATGAAGTATAGCGGTAGGTGGGGCGTAATTATCCCAAGTGGAATTGCTTTGTCCATAGTTTTATTTTTGTACATGATATTTTTCGATGTTGGTGGCGCTATACCGGCCATCATAATTGGTGCAGGTGGGCTTTTTGTGTTGGTATGGACATTTCCAACCTACCTAATTTTAGAGCAAGATTTTGTCGAGGTGCGTGTGGGAATGAGCAAAAAGAAGATGCTTTGCAGTGAGATAGTGTCACTGCAAAAGACCCGCAACCCCGCAAGTAGCTATGCGTTATCTTTGGACAGGATAAAAATAGAGCTTGCAGGCGGCCAAAGCATCATGGTGTCACTTAGACAAAACGATGAGTTTATAAAGAAAATCACGACCGACCATCCGCATATAAAATATGTATAAACATCAGATTGGAGCATAACCATGACTGCAAACTTTCTTTCTTACAGCGATAAGGCCGACATGTTGGTGCAGGCACTGCCATATATAAAACAGTATTACAATAAAATTGTGGTGGTAAAGTACGGTGGCAACGCCATGACCAGCCCCGACCTAAAGGATGCCGTGATGCAGGACATTGTACTGCTGTCCCTTGTTGGGGTTCGGGTGGTTTTGGTGCACGGCGGTGGGCCCGAGATAAACAGCACCCTTGAAAAAATGGGCATTGAAAGCCGATTTGTAAACGGACTGCGCTACACCGACCGCCAGACAATGGAGGTGGTGCAGATGGTGCTTTCGGGCAAGACCAATAAAGACCTTGTGTCACTGTTAAGCCAGCAGGGCGGCAAGGCCATGGGGCTTTGTGGCATAGACGGCGGCATGATAAAGGCCAAAAAGCTTGAAGGGCCTGAGGACCTGGGATTTGTGGGGGACATAACCTCGATAGACACCGCCCCAATACTTGATGCGCTAAACAACGGCTATATACCTGTTATTGCCACGGTGGGCAGCGACGGCGAGGGAAACACCTACAACATAAACGCCGACACGGCCGCCGCATCAATTGCCAGTGCACTGGGCGCCGAAAACCTTGTGCTAATGACCGATGTGCGTGGACTCTTGCGTGACAAGGATGATGAGAGCAGTCTTATTCCTGTGGTACAGGTAAGTCAGGTACCGGGCTTTGTGCGTGAGGGCATTATCTCGGGCGGTATGATTCCCAAAATTGAATGCTGTGTTGAGGCTGTGCGACGTGGGGTGGCCAAGGCATTTATAATTGATGGCCGCATTCCACACTCCATACTAATTGAAATGATGACCGAGCAGGGCATTGGAACCATGTTCCTATAAACGCCCCGTAGCCTCTGACTTTTTGGCTTGTGCGGCGACGGGCGCTCACCGGGCATCAAGCCCGCGCGCAAAACCCGCCCACGGGCCTCAGCCCATTTCGCTTCCATCACCCCCAACCCGAAAAATTCAGGGCTACTATCAAAAGGAAAACCTCTGGAATATCACCTTATTACAAGGAGGAAAGAAAAATGAATTTTGCACAGCTAAAGGATCAATACAGTTATGTTGAGCCCACCTATGGGCGTTTTGACTGCGACATTGTAAAGGGCAGTGGCGCAGAGTGCGAGGACCTTGCAGGCAAGAAATATATAGATTTTACAAGCGGAATTGGGGTTAACAGCCTTGGCTTTTGCGACAGCGGCTGGACCAAGGCCGTGAGCGACCAACTTTGCACCCTGCAACACACCTCCAACCTTTACTACACCCAACCGGGTGGACAGCTTGCCCAGATGCTGTGTCAGGCCACGGGCATGGCAGGGGTCTTCTTTGCAAACTCGGGAGCCGAGGCCAACGAGTGCGCCATAAAGGCGGCACGCAAATACTCCCGTGACAAATACGGCGAGGGTAGGGCCGACATCATCACCCTTGAAAACTCGTTTCACGGACGCACCATGGCCACACTGACTGCCACCGGGCAGGAGGTGTTTCACGACCACTTTTTCCCCTTTTTGCAGGGATTTTCCCATGTAAAGGCCGGCGATATTTCGGCCCTTGAGGCCGCCATAACCCCTGCTACCTGCGCTGTTATGATTGAGATAGTGCAGGGTGAGGGTGGGGTTGTGCCACTGGCGCAGGACTACCTCACAGCCCTTCAAATTTTGTGTAAATCACGCGATATTATACTAATTGTAGATGAAGTTCAGACCGGCATTGGCCGCACAGGAAGCCTGTTTGCCTACCAACAGTTTGGGCTTGAACCCGACCTTGTAAGCATGGCCAAGGGGCTTGGGGGCGGGCTTCCCATAGGTGGGGTGCTGTTTGCACACACCACCCACGGCGTACTGACAGCGGGCACCCATGCCACCACCTACGGCGGCGGACCTGCCGTATGCGCAGGGGCTGTGGAGGTTTTGCAGCGGGTTACGGCCGATGGCTTTTTGCAGGAGGTAACAAAAAAAGGGGAGTACCTCACCAAAAAACTACTGGCCATGCCGGGGGTTGAGGGTGTGGATGGCCTTGGCCTGATGCTGGGTGTGCGACTTAGATGCGATATTGTGGCCGTTGACATTGTAAAAAAAGCCATGGACAAGGGGCTGCTTTTGCTAACCGCAAAAACCAAATTGCGCCTGCTCCCCCCACTCAATATAACCATGCAGGAAATTGACAAGGGGCTTTGCATAATTGAGGAAATCCTCACAGAGAACATGACCTAATGTGGGGAGGATATTTAGTATAAATCCCGACAGGTTATAGCAGCAAAAATACTAAAAATTTCCTAAGAAAAAGGAGAACCGACCATGAAACATTTCCTAAAGCTTTTAGACTACAAGGGCGAGGAACTAATTGAACTGCTTAATATGGCCGACCAGCTGAAATACGAGCAGAAAAACGGCATACAGCGCAAGCCCTTGGCCGGAAAAACACTGGGCATGATATTTCAAAAGGCCTCAACCCGTACCCGTGTGTCCTTTGAGGTGGGTATATACCAGCTGGGTGGCAGTGGGCTATTTTTGTCCAGCAATGATTTGCAGATAGGCCGTGGCGAGCCGGTGCAGGACACTGCCCGTGTGCTTTCGCGTTATCTCGACGGTATAATGATCCGCACCTTTGATCAGCAGGAGGTGGAGGATTTGGCCAAATACGGTGACATTCCCGTTATAAACGGACTTACCGATTTTGCCCACCCCTGCCAGGTAATGGCCGACCTTATGACCATTAGGGAGCACAAGGGTGGCCCCGAGGGGCTGAAACTTTGCTACATAGGTGATGGCAATAACATGGCAAACTCCCTGATTGCAGGTGGACTAAAAACCGGCATGAGTGTGTCGGTGGCAAGCCCTGCAGGCTACACCCCCCACCCCGATGTGCTGAAATTTGC
>CAYJGQ010000084.1:0-439 GCA_964369885.1 uncultured Oscillospiraceae bacterium | reverse complement strand
CAGTATGGCGACAAATTTACCCTTACCGCCGACCCAACCGAGGCCGCCCGTGAGGCCGATGTGGTTTACACCGATGTCTGGGCTTCCATGGGTCAGGAGGGCGAAGCCGCCGAGCGCCAGGCTCATTTTGCAGGGTACCAGGTAAACGAAAAGCTGATGAGTGTGGCCAAACCCGATGCCATGGTGCTACACTGCCTGCCAGCCCACCGCGAGGAGGAAATCTCGAGCGAGACATTTGAAAAACACGCAAACGAGATATTTGACCAGGCCGAAAACCGCCTGCACGCCCAAAAGGCTGTAATGGTGGCACTCATGGCTCAGAAGTGAAAATGAATTAGAAAAAAGCGATGTGAGATATCACATCGCTTTTTGTGTGCACATTAAGGCAAAAATGGGGGGCAGACATAGCTACCCCCCATTTTGGTATGTATTTAGTTTT
>CAYJGQ010000083.1:0-9999 GCA_964369885.1 uncultured Oscillospiraceae bacterium | reverse complement strand
CCAAAAAACCTGCCCCCCCGGCCTTGGGCTGGGGGGGTCAAATGTTTGGGGCCAACCTTTTTCCAAAACGTTTGGGGGGGGGGGGCAAACCCCCCACGGTCTTGGGCTTTCGCGTGAGCGACAGGGGCAAAGCCCCACGGTCTTTCGTGTAAGCTACCACGGTCTTTACCTTTATTAGCGAAGGGCTATCGCGTTTACGGGACATACCTCAACACAGTTGCCACACTCATCACAGCGGTTACCTATAATGCTATATATATCGCCTTGATTTATGGCCGAAAAGGTGCATGCCTCCATGCAGGCACCGCAGGAAATACAGTCTTCGGTTATGTGCAGCCCAAGGGGTTCTAACTCCGCTCCTCCGTAGGCAAAGGGTATGCGCAGTAGTTTGTGATCCCGCTTGGAGAGCTCAAAATCATAATCAAACACATCTCCATGAGCCTTGTGCAGTACAAATACCTTGGTGGCAGGATACTTTTCTATGTCGTGCATAGCCACCACAAAATTATCATTGATTTTTGCCTTTTGCTCCACCTGTGTTATGTCAAGCTCCCGCACCTCGCCGCTAAAGCGTATTGCATAACCCGGCACAAAGTAGGGTAGCCCCTTTTGATCGTGCGAAACCTGTGTCTTGGGATACATACCGCTGATGGACAACAGGCCGTGTTCTTTTAACTGGGTGTAAAACGGCTTTGTGTTCATGGTACGAAGATATATACCCTCATCATCGTGTGCAAAAAAATGTGCAATACGGCTGACTATCTCACGCCCATTCCATGTAGAAAAATTCAGACATCCTATATCATCACACAGTTTATAAATTTCAGCTATGGTCATTGTTATACCCTCCATTGCAAAAGCCTTGCCAAAAATTCCTTTAACTGGGGTGTTTTGGGGTTTGAAAACAATTCCTTACTGTTTTCGTACTCCATAATTACACCACCCTCCATAAAGGCCACCTTTTCGCAGGAATGCAGTGCAAAACCCATCTCATGGGTGGCAATTACAAAGGATAAATCCTCACGGCGCAGCTCGTTTATTACCTCCAACACCTCGGTGGTGTAGGTGGGATCCAGTGCCGAGGTCGGCTCATCAAGCAGTAATATTTTGGGCTTGGGAGCCACTGCTCGTGCTATGGCTACTCTCTGCTTTTGCCCCCCCGATAGCTCGGCCGGGCGTTTTCCGGCCTCACCTATCAGTCCAAAGCGCTCCAAAAGTTCGGTGGCTCGCTCCACAGCCTGTTGTTTTGTCATACCATGCACCTTTATCAGGGGCAGGGTTATGTTGTCGATGGCGCAGAGATGTGAAAACAGCCCACTTTGCTGAAACACAAAACCTATATTTCGGCGATATGTCGAGCTGTCGGCCACCTCAAGACCATCAAGGCATACCCGCCCATCGGTCTTGGGCACAAGCCCACCCATTATTCGCAGTAGTGTCGATTTACCACATCCCGACCGACCTATGAGCGCCAGCGTTTTAACCTCATCTTTTAGGGTAATACCATTTAGCACGTCATTGTCGTAGGATTTTTTAAGGTTTTCAATTTCTATTCTCATATGAAAACCTCCTCTCCACCCACTTGCTAAACAGGCTAACCGGCAGTGTCAGCGCCAAATACATAAGGCTCAGCGCAATGTACGGCCCAAAGAAGTCAAGGTTGATGGCAGTTATCTCTCGTATAGTTTGGGTTATCTCAACCATAGCTATTATCGAGAGCAGCGAGGAATCCTTTATAATTGAGGCAAACTGCCCTGTAAGGGCCGGCAAAGTGCGGGCTATTAGCTGCGGTATTACCACATGACGCAGTATCTGACGGCGGGTAAAACCCACTGCCTTTGCCGCCTCAAGTTGTGCCGTATCCATCGACAACAGGCTGCCCCTTATTATCTCGCTTATATAGGCACCCTCAAATATCGACAGTATAACCACCCCTGCAAAAAAGCGGTTATCTATGCCAAGGGCTGTACCTGCAATGTAGTAAAACAGGTATATTTGGCTTATCAGCGGTGTGCCGCGTATCACCGCCACATACAGCTTTGATAGGTATCTGAGCAGAAGTATTTTACTGCCCTGCATTGTGGCGCTTACAAGCCCTATAACAAGGCTTACCACAAGACTTGCAAGACTCATGGCAATGGTGGCCAAAAAGCCATCCCATATACGCACCCTGTAATCCATAAAAAAGCTGAAATTCAGCGAAACCCCTGACCTGTAAATAAAAAACCAAAACAACCCCACCAGGGCCACGGTGAGTAGCAGTACATTCACCGCGGCCTTTAGAACAGGTGTATTTTGTTTATCGCAGCAAAATACATTCATTCGCTCAAATCAAAAAACCACTTAAACCCAAGGGTCTGAAATGTTTCTTTCTCCTCTGCAAGATACTTTTGGCTAAGTTCATCAAAACCACCCTCCTGGGTGTAGGTTTCAATAAATTCATTTATCTGGCTTAGTAGCTCTGTATTGCCTTCCTGCACCGCAATGCCCCAGTAGTCGGCCTCCTGGAATGGGATAAACACCGCCGAGGTGGTGTCGGGGTTGGCCTGTTGGTTGCGGTAAATTGTAAGCTGGTCATAGATAAAACCATCGGCCTTGCCCTGCGATACCTCGGTTACACAGGCACTCTCGTCGGCCAATACTATCACCTCGGCCTCGGTGAGGTTTTGCATGGCATACATATGACCGGTAGAGCCCGTCTTAACCGCCACCTTTTTGCCCTCTACATTAAGATCATCAATTGTTTCTATACCTGAATCCTTGTTTACAAGCACCGCCAAAAGTGAGTTTGCATAGGGATTTGAAAAATCAACCGTCTGCTCCCTCTCCTCGGTTATGGTCATGGAGGATATAATTATATCGGCCTTACCTGTTTGAAGCGAGGGGATAAGCCCATCCCATGCGGTGTTTACAATCTCCACCTCACGGCCCACATGCTCGCCGAATGCGCGGATAAAATCAGCACTTATACCACTGGGCTCCCCGGCCTCGTCCTTCATCTCAAACGGAGGGTAGGCAAGTTCCATAACAACCGTAAGTTTATCGTCCTGTGGCCGTGCCTCCTGGGACCCGCTTTCGGGGGCATCGCTTGGTGCAGAAGTGTCCTGCCCACAGCCCGACAACACAAACACCAGTGATAGCACCAGTGCCAAAGCAAATAAAATCCTTTTCATATAAACCCTCCAAAAAATATATTGTAAAATTTTCTTACACGCGTTATTATAAAGATGTACAAATCAAAAAACAAGTACGATATTTTAAGATACCGGTATCAAAAACGATACTATAAACCACAGGAGGTTTGCCTCATGAAACAAAACCTATTTGGAGTATGCCCATATCTCACGGCTCAAAAACTGCTATCGGGCAAGTGGGCAATTTACATTCTTTTTATGCTGTCGGATGGTGCACTGCGCTTTAACGAGCTTCAGCGAAGAATGCCCGAGGACATAACCCATACCTCACTGTCACGACAGCTAAAAAGCCTTGAGGAGGAGGGGCTTATTTTGCGCAAAGATTACTGCCAAGTCCCCCCAAAGGTGGAGTACACCCTAAGCCCCATGGGGGAGGAATTTGCCCCTGTTTTAAGCGCTCTTGAAAGATTTGGACTTAGCTATATTAGCCACCTTAACACCCAGGGTAACCAAAAAAAATCTGGTTATAATTCTACCACTATTTCCCCTCTTAGTCAAACTGAATAATAAAAGTGTAATTTATTGGAAGCTGCACTTGGATATACTGCAAATTAGCACACAAAGCAGGCGATGTGGGGGTCATCCTCACATCGCCTGTTTTTGTTTATTTAGAAGTATCATATGCATAACATCACATCAGGAGGCCTTCTCCAGCTCCTTGCGCAGGCGCTTTATTATGCGTTTTTCCAGCCGTGATATATACGACTGGGATATGCCTATTATGTCGGCCACCTCCTTTTGGGTGTGCTCCTGATTGCCCATCAGCCCAAAGCGCAGCTGCATAATTATTCTCTCCCTCTCACAAAGACGATTAACCGCCTCCATGAGTATTCCCTTTTCCACCTTTTCCTCCACAACATTGCCCACAACATCCCCGTCGGTACCAAGTATGTCGGACAGTAGCAGTTCATTGCCATCCCAGTCTATATTCAGCGGCTCATCTATTGATATGTCGCCTCGGTGGTTTTGGCACTTGCGCAGATGCATTAATATCTCGTTTTCTATGCATCTTGAGGCATAGGTAGCAAGCTTTATACCACGCACAGGGCTAAAGGTGTTTACAGCCTTTATAAGCCCTATTGTGCCTATCGATATTAAATCCTCCACCCCAACCCCGCTTGACTCAAACTTACGTGCTATATAAACCACAAGGCGCAAATTGTGTACAATAAGGGTTTGTTTTGCCTCGCTGTCATTTTGCTCAAGCAGTGCAAAACAACGTTGCTCCTCCTGACGGCTGAGGGGGGGCGGCAACGTTTCCGAGCCGTTTATGTAGTAAACCCCCTTGGCACTCCGCCTATACAGCCACAGCCTGATGCCTAAAATCACCCTCCAAAACGCCCTCATAATCGACCACCCAACCATCCGCTTCACCCTCCGCTTCTATTCATTTTTCATTATTTTTAAACCCTCATTTCAATCAAACTTGGGCTAAATACACCGTCACACCCCGTCATATCAACAGGGTTTATGCCTATAAATACCGAAAAATCGAGCCTGCGCTCCCCGATAAATATGAAAAAACTATCAGGCTCAAAGGCTATTAGCAAACCACTGCCCCCCACAGCATTATATGGTACAAGGCGCAGTCCCTTGGGTATTTCTGTGTGGCTGCCTATGTCACTGCACAGTGCGGCCTCCTCCATACTAAGCAGTGGCAACAGAGCTTTTAGACTGCACACCACCACAGATTTGCCCGAAAAAGGTTCCTGCAAATTGTTGCCTGTATCACAAAAAAGCTGTAGTTCTACCTCCACCCCATCGCGGGATATTGTTGCCATATGCAGTGATTTTTCCTGTTTTATATTGCCGTATATTCTGCGCACCACCCCCAAAAACAGATAGGCCACACCTGTGGTAAGCAGTAACACAAAGGGCGAAATATTAAGATACACCACCCCACTTGTGTAGGACACAGGACCTCCCGGCAGTATTAGACAGAGCCCAAACACAAGGCCTGCAAAAACAAAACTTACAAGCATTAAAATTATGCACAGGCGCAGATATTCTCTCACACTGCGCCCACGGTAGGCCAGTAGTAGCATACCACACACCGTTATAATGCGTATGGCTATGCTCATTGCCCCACCCTGGGGCGGTAAAAATATGCTAAGGGCACAAATACCTCCCCACAGCGACCCCAGCACCCCCCCTTTAGGCGAGAGCGGAATACCCGAAAGGCGCTGGGTGCATATTAGCATCAGGTGGCTTATTATGTAGTTTATGGCCAGTAGCACATCGGCATAGAGCACCATTTGTTTTCTCCCCTCCCATATGTGCATGTCAACATTATAGACCCGAGCTTTTGGTATTCCTGTCGAGGGGTGGGGACAAAACATCAAAATTAATGATTGCTTATTTGTGTAAAGATTATTTTGGTATATATCACCCACATATGCCAAACAACAACAAAACAAAAAGAGCGCACCCAAAAAAGGGTAACGCTCGTCAATATATACGGTAGTATTATAACTGTAATTTTATAATAATTTATGGTGTTATCTTTTTACATCTATGGGATAAAAGCCACTTCCCAAAATTTCGCTTGCCTCGGTGGTGATGAGAAATGCCTCGGGGTCTATTTCGCTTACTATGGCCTTAATCCTATGATACTGGTTGTTGCGCATGGCACAAAGCAGTACCTTGCCGGGCTGTCCGCTAAAGGCACCCTCACTTTGCAGGAAGGTTACCCCACGGTCAACCCCTTGGAGTATGGCCTGTGCAAGCTCGTCATGTTTTTTGGACATGATTAGTAGCATACGCCCCGAATCCATGCCGTATAGTACGCTGTCCAGCACTCTGGCTGAGGTAAAAATGGCTATCATGCCGTACAGCAGTGTTTCTATATTCATAAATACAAAGGCCGCCAAAACAAGTACAAACAGGTCTATGATAAACAACAGACGCCCCACTGCCATGTGTGGCCAGCGCAGCTGAAACAACCTTATGGCTATGTCGGTGCCACCCGTGGTAGACCCTCGCATGAACACAAGGGCAAGCCCCGCACCCATGCACACACCCCCAAACAGGGAGGCCAAAACGCCGTTGCCCTCATAAACAGGGGCAAGGGGCATAACAATATCCATCACAAGGCTTAGGATGGCCACCGTTTTAAATGTACGTATGGTAAACGCCCTGCCCAAAAAACGAAGTGCCAAAAACAGCAGTGGTAGGTTTAATATTAAAGATGCGGTTCCAAGCGGTATGCCAAACAGATGGTTTGCCAAGGTAGAAAGACCCGACACCCCACCCGGAGCAATTTCATTTGGAGCAGTGAAACAGTAAATTCCAATCGAAAATACGATAGCCCCTGCTATTTCGTACAGGGTATCCACCGCAATTTTTTTGAGATTTAGCTCACCAAATTTCACCTACTACTCCTCCTTTGGAGATGCTTGTGCACTAATGATCAGCTCAAATAGTTCGTTTATACGCTCATTTTGTCCCTGCAAATGCAAAAGTCCAAATAGGGTTTCCACACCTGTGGCCTTGCGGTAGTGCTGAGGTTCGGTGTTTTTTGGAGGGCTTGCAGTGTTGGCATTACGCCCGCGCTTTAGCACTGCCAGCTCCTTTTCGCTCAGGTGGGGTTCTAAGATGTGGTAGGCCTCGGCCTGTGCCGAGGCACGAACCTGCTCAACCGCCAAGTTGTGAAGCCTGCCCACAGGGCGATCTCCATGTGCCACCAAACGCTGCCTTACCAGCAGTTCATACACAACATCGCCCACAAACGCCAGTGTTGAAGGGCTAAGCAGATGCGGTGGTGTTTTTTGCTGTTTATTAATCGTCATAAGGCCATCCTCCTGTGCTGTCTATCCCTCAAATTCCTTTGCATATTCCACAACTCCCTCAATTTTGGGGCTGTTGCCCTGCAAATCTATGGCCATGAAGTGCTGCTCAGGCACAGGAAATGGTGCGCTTATTCCAAACTGCGCAGCAGGCTTGTAGCCAAATTTGGGGTAGTACTGATCACTGCCAAGTACCACGCAGTAGTTGTACCCCATATCTTTGGCAATTTTGTGGCCGGCAAGTATTAGTGCACCGCCTATTCCCTGCTTTTGATTAATGTTGCGCACAGCCAGCGGCGCAAGGGCAAGTTGAGTGCTCCCACCAATCTTAATCTCGGTAAAGAGAACATGCCCTACAATCTCGCCCTCCATCTCGGCCACCAGTGCAAGTTTTGGCACATATGCCTGCGATCCGCGCAGACGCACTACCAATTCCTGTTCATCGCCGTCGGCATGTTCGGCCGTGGCAAATGACTCCTGTATCATGCGGTGTATACTATCAAAATCTTTTACAGTTTCCTCTCTAATATACATAATGACCATTCCTTTCTGCAATAGGCACAAAATAGGTTTCACTTGGACCTTTATAGCTTACTTGACATAATCAAACTCAAATCCAAGGATATCTACCGTGTCGCCCTCGTTTATGCCCATTTTCTCAAGGCGAGAGAATACACCGCTCTCCTTGAGCACACGCTGCATGTACTGCAGTGACTCGTAGTCGTCGGGGTCAACCATGCTAAGTGTTTGGCTCAACCAATCGGCTGTTACCACATACACGCCATCTTCATCACGCTTTATCTCAAAATCGCTCCACTTCATGCGTGTGGTTTTGGGTATACTTGCGGTGGTTTGCTCGACCTCATAACGCTTTATTGGTGGCAGGGTGCTAAGGCTTTCGGCCACCTTCTTTATAAGATCATCTACACCGCCATGTGTAACGGCCGATACCACAAAAAAGCTGTATCCAAGACCCTCAATATAACTGCGAAATTCCTCAAGTTGCTCGGGGGTTGATATATCGGATTTATTGGCCGCAACAATTTGAGGGCGGTCTGCAAGTTCGGGGCTAAAGTTGCGAAGCTCGTAATTTATCTTTTCAAAGTCTTCCTTGGGGTCACGTCCCTCACAACCCGACACGTCAACAACATGTACTATAAGGCGGCAACGTTCAACATGGCGCAAGAACTCATGTCCAAGGCCTATGCCTTCACTGGCACCCTCAATAAGTCCGGGGATATCGGCCATTACAAAGCTCTGCTCGGGGCCAATGCGCACCACACCAAGCACCGGGCTTAGGGTGGTAAAGTGGTAGTTTGCAATCTTGGGTTTTGCCTGGCTTACCACCGAAATAAGGGTGGATTTGCCCACATTTGGAAAGCCAACAAGACCAACATCCGCAAGCAGTTTCAGCTCCAGTTCAAGCTCCAAGCTCTGGCCGGGTAGGCCGGGTTTTGCAAAGTTTGGTATTTGGCGTGTGGCACTGGCAAAATGGACATTGCCCCAACCACCTCGACCGCCTTTTGCTATGATAACAGGCTTTTCATCCGACAAATCAGCCATTACAAGACCGGTTACTGCATCCCTTACCACGGTGCCACGTGGCACCTTTATGGTTAGATGTTCTCCCGAGCGTCCGGTGCACTTTTTTGTGCCGCCCGGCACACCATCCTCAGCGCGGTATTTGCGCTTATACTTAAAATCAAGCAGCGTGGACAAATGTTCATCGGCCACAAGAATTACATCCCCACCACGGCCGCCGTCGCCGCCGTCGGGACCGCCTGCGGCCACATACTTTTCACGATGAAAAGATACTGCACCGTTGCCACCCTTGCCGGCACTCACGCTGATTTTTACCTTATCTACAAACATGTCTTCCTCCTTGGCGAATAGCTACGCCCTAAAAAGAAAACCCCGAGGAATCCCCGGGATTTTCGTCGACTTCAAGTATTGTTAGTTGGCAGGGTATACAGATACCTTCTTACGATCCTTGCCCATGCGCTCAAACTTAACCTTACCGGTTACAAGAGCAAACAGGGTGTCGTCCGAACCGATGCCCACATTCTCACCGGGATGGATGTGAGTACCTCTCTGGCGAACCAGAATGTTGCCGGCCAATACTGCCTGACCGTCTGCACGCTTTACGCCAAGTCGTTTGGACTCGGAATCTCTACCATTTTTAGTTGAGCCTACGCCCTTCTTATGTGCCATGTGTCATTACACCTCAGCTTTCTCACTTGGTTTCTTCTGTAGCCTTAGCGGCTGCAGGTTTTTTAGCCGCAGGCTTTTTAGCTGCGGGCTTTTTTTCAGCGGTTGTTGCCGCGGATTTTTTAGCGGGAGCCTTCTTCTCGGCGGTATCAGCTGTTGCCTTCTTTGCAGCAGGCTTCTTCTCAGCTACCTCGGCTGCAGGGGCGTCGCCCGCGTCGGCCTTAGTTGCCTTGTCCGATATACCGATAATCTCTACCTTTGTGTAGGGCTGACGATGACCCAATGCGCGCTTGGATCCCTTCTTAGGACGGTAGGTGAAGATGTTAAGCTTCTTGCCCTTGCCGTTCTTGAGAACCTTTGCGGTTACTGTTGCACCCTTAACTGTGGGTGTGCCAAACTTCTGGGTCTTGTCCTTGCCAATCATCAGAACCTGGTCAAATACCACTTCTGTGTCGGCCTCGACGTCAAGCTTCTCGATGAACAGAACGTCGCCCTGTTGCACCTGATACTGCTTGCCACCTGTTACGATAACTGCGTACATGTAAATTTCCTCTTTCCTATTAAGACTCGCTGCGTCCCTTAGGTGCTACCCACAAATGGACAGACTTATACCCGGATCATGCGGCTCTGACCATTTTATCATAACGTTTGGGATGTGTCAATATGTTTAGGTGCGAATATATGGCGTGGGGGGACATAAATAATCTGCATAGCAGATTATTTATGTGGCATTTGTGGCGGTTGCCACGCAGTGCCGGGCGGTAGGCGTAGGGGTGGGGCCCAGGCCGTCGCCACCGTAGGTGGTGCGCCCT
>CAYJGQ010000082.1:0-10222 GCA_964369885.1 uncultured Oscillospiraceae bacterium | reverse complement strand
TGACCCATTAGCTCAGTTGGCAGAGCACTTGACTTTTAATCAAGGTGTCCGGAGTTCGAATCTCCGATGGGTCACCAACCGAGTGACCCTAACAAATTTGAACATTTTTATTGAATGTTTATATTTGTTAGGGTCATTCTTTTTTTGCAGTAATGTTTTAAGCAACCTGCAAATTACAAAATTTCAAAGACTATTTATCACAAGCACCGTAATTATACCAATTTTAACAGGACAAGGCAAATATTTAATGACGCAAAATTGTATACAGTTGGGGCGTGGCACCGGGGCGAGTCTGTATATAAAAATATATAATTAGATTAACATTAGCAGGTAGGGAAAAGTGTGAAAAAAATTAAATTGGCGGGTAAAATAGTACTTATATCAGCAGGTGCACTTGTGATAGTATACCTGGCGGCCTTTGTTTGGGCCGACATGTTCGCAGAAAGCAGGAGTACCGAGGTGGTTATAATTGATGCCGTGGTGGAACTCGACTCGGCCTATAATACCGAGGATTTTAAAAAGCTGTCCTCCGTTACAGATGGGGAGCTAAAAAACACCACGATTTACAGTGTTCATGAAAAAGAGGACAGCAGTGCGGCGCTTTACACATTTCAAAAGGAATACACATACATCGGCGAGCTGTTTTTTACAAGTTACACACCCATTAAAGAGGTGCAAATTTACTACGATAGATCTACACATACGGTTGTAGAAATGACGGTGATGAGCGGCAACTCTCTTTTAATGGATAGTAGGTACCTTGAAAATGGCCGATGGACACAAACAGAGCTTGGGCAGGGGGCTTAAAACAGGGCAAAATTAGTGCCAATGACCCAAAAACTAAAGCTAAACTTAAAATGTGCACACCCACAGGGTGTGCACATTTGCATTTTAGGCCGGTATACTGTTTTGTAGTAATGAGATTATTCCCCCACGGCTGCAAGAGGGGTATCGAAATACTTCATAAGACCATGAGTGTCGTTAATAGAGCTTAGTGTGTCCATTAGATCGGTGTTGATTAAAAGACATGCAATTTCCTGAAGGGCTTGGACATGATGACCCGGATGTTTTGCCGCCACCACAAATATGGTGTGCACGGGGTCGTGCTGAGGATGTCCAAAAGCTACAGGATGGCTTAGGGTGAGAAGACTCATGCAGTCCTCAAGCACATCGTCACTGGGACGGCTGTGCACAAGTGCAATTCCGGGAGCAAGCACCATGTATGGCCCCAGATGATCGACCGCATCAATCATCTGGCTTATGTAGCCCGGCGTAATTTTCCCACACTCAACCAGGGGTTGGGCGGCTTTTTGGATGGCTTCGTTACGGTTTTTTGCACTGAGCTGTAGCTGGATTGATCTGCTGTTTAATGTTCTTTTGTACATAAGCCCGAACTCCTTCATATTTATTTCTACCGCAGGGAAAACATAATAAAGTACCAAGGCCGTAAACGAAATATATTTTAACGCATTATACAAAATATTTTTGATGAAATTTGGCATAAATAATAAATTTGCGGTTTAAATAAAGCTTGGGCGTACAATGTAATTCTATATCAACATGATGAATTTGTATATGGAAATAATAGATATAGTTTATAAAGAATTTTTTGAAGTTACGGCAAAAAAGACAAATAAACGAAACATTCATGCGCATAACGCACAATAAAATACCAAATAAATACAAAAGGTAATTTATGTATTTGGGCATTTATACCAATAAGTATACAAACCACACAACATTATCACGGCCGTGGCATCAAACACACTATACATTTTATTGTGCGGTGGCAGCAAATATGCCTACTGTATGAAATATATTTTAAGGGTTGTGGCGTATGTAGTTAAAAAGGTATTGCTGAACCAGCCCCCCCATGGGAACAAGCTCGCTTGGCAGGCCGTCGGGCAATAGTTTTTCCATGGCACGGCCAATCCAAACATCCACCGGAAAGGCGTTTGCATGGCCAAAGCCGTAAAGCAGGGCGCAGCTTGCCACCTTTATGCCCACCCCTTTTATTTGGCACAGGTGAGCAATGGCATCGGGGGTTTCCATGTTGGGTAGGGCGCCAAGGTCCACCCTGCCGTCGCTGACCTGCTGTGCGGCATCCAGCAGATACTTTGCCCTAAACCCTGCACGCAGTGGGGCAAGCTCCTCCAGGCTGCACCTGGCCAGGCTTTGGGGTGTGGGAAAACTGTACAGCTCGCCCTGCAAACGCTCGCCCAACAGCTCACACAGGCGCTGTACTATGCCGGTTATACGGGGTATGTGGTTGTTTTGGCTTATAATGAATGTACAAAGGGTTTCCCACCCCTCCTGATTCATCACACGAAGTCCGGGGGTAAAGTCGGCCACCGGCACAAGGGTGTCAAATTTGCGCATCTCATCACAAAGGGCTGCGTAGTTGCGGTCCAGGTCAAAGTAGGGCACCCAAAGCTCCAAAAACTCCTGTTTTGTGGTGGCATGGAAAATAAGGGTGGTGGGGTCGGGCTGAGATATGGTAAGTGGGCGGTTCATCCCAACACCGCAAAAGCCCTCATCACAGGGGCTAAAGCGGAAACACTGTCCACAAAAAAGGGTCTGCTCAAGATCAAAATCCTTGACGTTATTTATAATCAAATTGCCGTCTTGCATGGTAAAAGTCATGGCAAAAAATCCTTTCAGGGTAAAATATAATCACTTTTTACTAATTATTGTATGGATATACAGCGCAACATTAAGGAAAAACAGTGCAGAGCAGATCCAAAGCGACTGCTCAAAGGCTCTAAAAAAGCCTAATCTGCTGTTTATGCCAAGTTGCTCCAAAACACCAAAACTGCTTTGCAGTATGCTATTGTAGGATACGCCGTCCCATAAATCAGGAAGTAGGGCAGCGGCATAATTTATACCAAGGTCTATGCAAATTATCACCGATATGCAAAAACCAATAGTGCAGATTATCTTAAAACATTTCATCTTAAAACCTCCCAAAATTTAATTTACAGTACTGCCGCCATGTCGATATACACCCAAACATGGTGGTTTAGGGCAGCGCGCAAAACCTTAAAAAACGACGGGGCTTTTGGTCAAAATTTGCCGCTCATAGACCAAAACACATCACCACACGGCACCGTGCCCATGCCGATAAAACACAAATTAAATAAAAGTTTGATGAACACTATTTTCATTTGTAGGTTTTATGCCAAAAATAAAACACAAACTATTTTATCATATTTTGCCATAATTGCATATATAAAACCAAAGTGTGAATTTTTTCACGCTCAATGACAAGGCTTGTAAACTATTTGTTAATTTTCTATATTGGTCAAGTTTGATTTTACAAAATTTTCATTAAAGAGGGCTTATCTGTTTTTTTGGGTAGTTAAGGGGAGATTTCCACACTTTCAACCAAGTTTTCAACAACAATATGAGTGAAAACCATATTTTGGTGGGCAAAACAATACTTTTTGTATATTCAGACCTTGCAAATTAAATAAATGAAATTACAAAGAGCGAGTTTTTAACAATCAAAAATCGACAAGGTTTGAGCTTTACTGCAAAGCACGCCGCCAAACCTTTCATGATACCCACAAAAATTTGCCATGGACATATTTGCGCAGGTGGGGCAATACGGGGGAATAATGAGAAGATATTTTGCCAAAATATTAAACGAAAGCATTTAATAAATCCACAGGTAAAAAATGACAAAGGGGAGAGGCAAACATGGTACGGGGTGTAAATAAAAAGGTTGTTGAGGTTGTGGAGATGGAGCACGAATACTTTGAGCGTGCCATATTGTTTGTCAAGGAGCATCAAAGCGATCGTGAGGATCCGCTGCTGCGCCAGGAGGCAGGGCGTTACATCAAGGAACTGCGTTATCGCCCGGGCAAGCGCGGCAGGTTTGGGCGTTGGGCCCTGCTGATATTTGAGCTTGGTTGCGCGGCGGCAATAGGTGCGGTTGTCATGAGGTTTTTTGTGCAGTAGCGCCCAGATGGGCAGATGTGAGCTATAAATTTACAGTAAAAGGATTTTTGGGCAAAAAAGCCCAAGAAAATTTATTAAAACATCATTATCCACCTTTGCCAAAAGGGTGGATTGTGCTATAATATAGCGTGATGTGTATAATGGGCGTATAATATGCAGTAAAATGTCTGCCAAGGTTAAAACCATATGCCGACACAAAAAGCATCAGGTAACCCTAAATATTAAAAAGACAACATACATGTAGACCCACTATGGGGAGGAAAAATGGAAAAGCAGAGCATACGGGAGCGCATAAAAGAAGAAAGCATCATAGCAGGACGAAACGCTGTGTCCGAACTTATGAGGTCGGGCAGGGAAATTGATAGCATTTACATACAAAAAGGTAGCCGAGAGGGGAGCATAGTGGCACTGATTGCCAAGGCAAGACAGCGCAGCATCCCCATAAAGGAGGTCGACCCACGCAAACTTGAATCGCTTAGCGGTGTTTCAAGCCACCAGGGCATAGTGGCCGTTGTGGCCGCCTGGGAATACGCAACGCTTGAACAGCTTTATGAGCGCGGTGGTGATAATCCGTTCTTTGTGGTTTGTGATCATATTGAGGACCCGCACAATCTTGGAGCTATACTGCGCACCGCCGAGGCGGCCGGCGCCCATGGGGTTATAATACCCAAAAGAGGTGGCGTGGGGCTCACCCCAACCGTGGCTAAATCCTCGGCAGGGGCTGTGGCACACATACCGGTAGCACGGGTGGCCAACATAGCATCCACCGTAACCGAACTAAAACAGCGTGGCATTTGGACCTACTGTGCACACATGGACGGCAAGCCATGGTGTCAGACCGACTACAGCGGCGGTGTTGCCTTGGTGGTAGGTAGCGAGGGGGACGGCGTGAGCCGCATTGTCCAAAAAACCTGCGATCAATCGGTATCGCTGCCCATGATAGGCAAGGTGGGGTCGCTAAATGCATCGGTGGCGGCCGGCATTGTGCTTTACGAGATTGCCCGCCAACGCACAGGAGTGTCGGCACTGGTGCCAAAGCCCCCCAAAGGGCTGTGAGCAAAAGCTGTAAAATCCTGCATTTGTGGCTGAACTTTTATGGCACTTCGGCCAAGGTGGCAATAGGGTTATTACTGTATAACTATAACATTTTGAAATTACAACGGTTTACTTCAAACTTTTTCCTTGGGAGGTTGCAATGAGCAAGGGACATGATGTAGATGATATTCTAAGAGAAATTCAGCAACGCAAAAAGAATAAGTACAGCGAGGCGGAGAGGTCCGCGCCAACTAAGGTGGCGCCCGACTACCAACCCAGTGGCGGCCTTGACAACCATGACGAGGTGCAGGTGTTTGACAGAAGCCCCGGTACTGCCCCTGCACCCAGACCAATGCAGCCGCCCACAAGCCCCAAAACCGAATTTGAGGCACCCAAAAGCTCGCAGCAGGGGACCGAAAAAAAGCCTTTTCGTATAGACATGGGGGACAAGCAGAGTGGCAAACCCTCTGCCCCATCAAGAGAGGTACAAGGCTTTGAGCGGGAGATGCGCCCCACACCAAAAGCACCACCCAGCCAGGCAGGTGTGAGCCAGCAAACCCAAATGTTTACCCCCCAGCCCTCGGGCGAGTGGGACAAAAAACATACACTCGGCGAGGAGCAAAACGGCGAATACGAGGGCTCACCCATAGAGAACGACGATGTTTTGGAGTTTCGTGCGCATAGTGATGCCCGCACGGTATGGCAGGATTTTGCCCACCTAAAAAAAGGTTTGACCATACGTTTTCTGGCAACATTCATGTGTGCCATAGGGCTTTTGTACCTTGCGCTGTCATATGAATATCCGCTGCCACTGCCCCCATTTATTTGGCCCGAGAGCGATCTGCGGATGTTTTTTGTGGCAAATCTTGTTTTGTTGGTACTAACAATAATACTATCAGCCAACACAATAGGCGGTGGACTGATATCACTGTTTACCCTCAAGGCCGATAATGATTCCTTTGCGGCCATTGCCGCTATTGGTGGCCTGACACAGGCAGTGGCACTGGTGGTAAACCCTGAATCATTTGCCACGGGTGGCTGGCATTTTTACATGCTGGTGGTGGCCCTAATTTTAATGTTTAACACCATTGGCAAACTGTCCATGGCCGGGCGCATGATAAATGGATTTAGAACAATTGCGGGGGATAGACGAGCTAAGTTTGCGACGGCTCAAATAGGCACTAAGGACATCGCCCGAGAGATGACCAGAGGCCAAAACCTTGATGTACCATATGTGTCATTTCCTGTGCGCACCGACTTTTTTGCCGACTACCTGATGTTGTCGTATGAGGAAGATTATTCCGATGAGGTGTCCAAGATGCTGGCGCCGGTTACATTTGCGGCCTGCGTATTGATGGCCTTTATATCGTTTTTCTTCTCACGCAGTGCCTTTGGCGCAATAACGGTATTTGCGGCGGCAGGTTGTGTGGCGGCACCCTTTGGCGCAACCCTTGTGGGCAACCTACCCATGGGACGCATGGCCAAGCGCCTTGCAAAAAATGGGTGTATGGTGCCGGGCTACGGTGCTGTGGAACGCCTTGGACGCACAAATGCAGTGCTGATGAACTGCTCAGAGCTTTTTCCCTCCCAAAATATAACCCTGCATAAGATGAGGGTTTTCCAAAAGAATGCGTTGGAGCAGGCGATTTTGGATGCCGCAAGCGTGATTTGCAGCTGCGAGTCGACCCTTGGTGGCATATTTAGTCAGATGATTGGAGATCATCCCGAGATGCTGCGCACCGCCGAAAGCCTTATATACGAGGATGGAATGGGGCTATCGGCCTGGGTGGATGGCAAGCGTGTGCTTATTGGTAACCGTGAATTGATGCACCAACATGGCATAGGCCTGCCCCCCCACGACTACGAAAGTCAGTTTTATAACGAAGGGTATGACCTTTTGTATCTTGCAAATTCGGGGGAGCTTACGGCGGTTTATGTACTTAGTTACAACGCCGACGAAAAGATATCTATGGCCTTGGAGGAACTGCACGAGCGGGACATAACCCTTGTGGTATACACCACCGACCCCAACATCACCCCCAAGATGATTCAGGACGTATTTGCATACCCCGCAGAGCTTATAAAGGTTCTGCCGGCAAAACTGCATGAGCAGGTTAAGAGCATAACGGCACAACGCCCCAGAAGCCGTGCATATGCCGCCCACAATGGTTCGGTTGAGCAGTTTGTAGACACCATGGTGTCGGCCGAAGGATGCCAGCGCTCGGTACTGCTGGGCACAGCACTGCAACTATTCTTTGTGGTGGCCGGCTTTGCCCTTGTAACATTTATGGCATTTATGCAAAATATGGGCGAGGTGTCATGGCTTATGGTTATAGCATTTCAGCTTGTAGGGTGCGCCCTTTCAACCCTTATTCCTATACTGCGCAGGTAATCAAACCGCAAAAACCGCCTTGATTTTTAGTTTTCGCCCTACTTTTGGGTATTTTTGGTCGTTAATATATGCAATATATACAACACACCGCCTGTATTTTGTCAGTACAGGTGGTGTTTTTTTCTTGTAATTTGGTCAAGTTTTATTTATAATTGAAACATGAGTTTTCGAAAGTTGGGAGTTATTTTGTGCAAATGGCACAATTTTCCATCTTTTTCCCAATGTCGACAAGGCCATCACTTCCGGCACGGTGATGGACAGGAGGCTCATAATGCGTTGTCGGAGAAAAGAGGATTTGACCATGAAACAGTATTTGGCAGGTAAAATCAGAAACGTTGCGTTGACCGGTCACGGCAGCTCAGGCAAGACCTCACTGGCTGAGGCATTGCTTTACAAGGCAGGCGCCGCTGACCGGTTGGGTAAAATTGCTGAGGGAAACACAATCTGTGACTTCGACCAGGAGGAAATCAAGCGTCAGGTTTCGGTTTCTTCTACAGTTGCTCCCTTTAACTGGGGCAGTGTAAAGATAAATCTGCTGGACACCCCAGGCCTTTTTGATTTTGCAACAGGCCTTTTGGAGGGTGTGCGAGCCGCCGAGAGCGTGCTGGTGGTTGTTTCGGGCAAATCGGGCGTGTCGGTGGGATCTGAGAAGGCTTTTAAGCTGGCCAGTGCCCAGGGCAAGGCCAAGGCGTTTTTTGTGAACAAGATGGATAACGAAAACGCCGATTTTTACAAGGTTCTTGAGGAAATGAAGGCTACATTTGGGCCGTCTATATGTCCTTTGGTGGTGCCTGCAGTGCAGGATGACAAGGTTACTTGTTATGTAAACCTGGTGGACAATAAGGCCTATGAATACGATGAAAAAGGCGAGGCAAAAGAGGTGGCAATGCCCGATATGGGACACCGCCTTGACGGACTTCAGGCCGCCATTAGTGAGGCCGTTGCCGAGGCCGACGAAGAACTGTTTGAGAAGTATTTTTCGGGTGAGCAATTTACCCGTGATGAGCTGCTAAAGGGAATACACGAGGGGGTTAAGTCGGGAGCGATTTCTCCTGTGTTCTGTGGTTCGGCCACAACACTTGCAGGGGTTGATATGCTGCTTGATGCCATGGTTGACCATCTTCCCTCGGCCTGGGAAAGTGCCGGCGAAACCGCCAAGGATGAAGCCGGAAATGATATTGAGATAGAATGCAATGACGACGCCCCTCTCACGGCGCTTATATTTAAGACCGTGGCCGACCCATTTGTGGGCAAGTTGTCGTTTGTAAAGGTGGTGTCGGGCAAGCTATCCTCCGACCAATCACCCATAAATAAGCGCACCGGCCAGCCCGAGCGCTTGGGAAAAATCATTTACATCAAGGGCAAAAAACAGGAGGATACCGCATTTATTGCCGCAGGCGATATTGGCGCTATAACCAAGCTTGATAAGGCCATCACGGGCGATACCCTGTGTGACCCCAAGCGTATTGTAGAGCTTGTAGGTATTGACTTCCCTCTGCCCTGCCTTACAATGGCAATACGCCCCAAGGGCAAGGGGGACGAAAGCAAGGTGGCTCAGGGCATCATGCGTATCATGGAGGAGGACCCCGTCATCACATTTGATAACGATGCCGAGACCCGCCAACAGAAGATATCAGGACTGGGCGAGCAACATCTTGACGTGATATGCTCAAAGCTTGCAGCCAAGTTTGGAACACAGGTGGAGCTTATTAAGCCCCGCATGGCCTACCGTGAAACCATACGCAAAAGTGTTAAGGCCGAAGGTAAGCACAAGAAACAGTCGGGTGGCCACGGACAATACGGTCATGTGTGGATTCGCTTTGAACCCTGCGATGCCGATGGCCTTGAGTTTAGCGAAGAAGTGGTGGGCGGCAAGGTGCCAAAGAGCTACTTCCCCGCCGTTGAAAAGGGACTTGGAGACTGCATTAAACACGGTGTTATTGCAGGATATCCCATGGTGGGCCTAAAGGCTGTGCTGTATGAGGGTTCGTACCATGATGTTGACTCCTCCGAAATGGCATTTAAGATGGCGGCATCAATTGCCTATAAGGCAGGTGTGCCACAGGCAAGCCCCGTACTGCTTGAGCCATTTGGTAATCTTAAGGTGTATGTGCCCGACGCAAATACCGGTGATATTATAGGTGAGATGAATAAACGCCGTGGGCGTGTGCTTGGCATGAACCCCACCGATGATGGACAGCAGGAGATTGAGGCCGAGGTGCCAATGGCCGAAATGCACGATTTTTCAATCTATCTGCGCCAGCTGACACAGGGTCGTGGACATTATGCCCTGACGTTTGAGCGCTATGAACAACTTCCACAACACCTCGAGGCCGCTGTGGTGGCCGAAGCTAAGGAGATGAACGAGGAAGAGCATTAAGGTCAAAACCAAGACCATGGGGCCTTGCCCCTGTCGCTTACGCGAAGGGTCAAAACCAAGACCGTGGGGCCTTGCCCCTGTCGCTTACGCGAAGGGTCAAAACCAAGACCGCGGGGCCTTGCCCCCCACCCCACAAACTTTTTGAAAAAAGTTTGACCCAAAACTTATGCACGCCCCCTGCCGACGGCAGGGGGCGAAGTTTTTTGCGGATACACTAATCACAGGCACATCTTCGGCGGTGGCGACGGCCTGGGCCCCACCCCTACGCCTATCACCTGGCACAAAGTGTGGAGCGAGTGAATGCAAAGGTTTTGTTCAAACTTTTTCATAAGTTTGCGGTTTCGGGGAGGCGGAGCCTTTGTGTCGTTTCCCGCAGGAAACGAAATCCCCAGCGATATAAGAGCATTTGGGGTGAATTCCCCGTAGCAAAAGAGGGTGATTTGCGATAGAAATCC
>CAYJGQ010000081.1:0-10476 GCA_964369885.1 uncultured Oscillospiraceae bacterium | reverse complement strand
GTCCACCTTTTTCAAAAGGTGGCAGGGGTGTGGGGACAGCGTCCCCACGGTCTGTTGCTGGGGTTTTAGTTTTTATTGTTGGGGTTTGAGGGGGTGCGATGCACCTCATTTTGTTGTTGGGGTTGGTTGGGGTTGGGATTTTGGATCTGTTGCTGTATCGGTGGTGCCATTGTGGGTTGTGGCATGTTGGCACGTTTTTTGGCACGGTTCATGCCAATACGCTTTGCAACCTTAATGATTACAAACACCACTACCGCAATTATACCGCCGTACACAATAACAAATGGCAGTATTGCCACAAGGAGTAGTAACACATTTTGCCCAAACTCAACAATGAACACGAGTGAATCACTGAAGGTATCGGCCACACGTTGACCAAAGGTATCGGGTGCAATCTCGCTATACTCAACAACCTCAAGAAGATTAATATGAAGGGTTGCAAATTCAACCTGCGAATCCATGCGATTACGATCTCCCGTTAGCCCCTCAATCTGGTAGCGCACATCGGCCAAATAGCTTTCAAGGGTCAGCATATCCTCAAGCGTTCCGGCCTGCTCAAGCATCGAAAGCAGACGCTCCTCCTGCACACGCAGACTGGCAAGGCGACTGTCGACATCATAATAAATATCGGTGATGTCCTCAACGCTTTCACTGCGGTAGGTCTGGTTGTAAACCGAGCCCAGCTCATTTACGGTCTGGTCGAGTTTATCCTCGGGAATGCGCAGTATGTAATCGGCACTACGCTGGTTGTAATCATAATAATCGTAGTCAATACTGTTGCCCCAAACATTGGAGTTTTCAACATATCCCCCGGCAAGTTCGGTCAAGCGCATAATATCTTCAGTAGCCTTGTCAAACTCTCTGGTTTCAAGCTCAATGGATATATTCCTAATTATCTTGCGGCTCGACAGAGCCGATGAATCTATCTCACTACCACTTAGCAGTGATTCCTCGGCATATTCCTCAGGATATTCCTCAGGGTACGCATAATCGGACTGCGCAGCGGTTTCATAAGCGTTTCCGGTTAGCGATGAACCACTACATCCTGCAAACAGCATGGTAATACTGAGCACCAAACACAACATGGCAAGCATTTTGTTTTTCATAATACACACTCCTTCTTAAAACTTACATTTTTCCTTTTTATATAGTGCAAAGTCATATACTTAGTGTTTATATTTTTACAGTTTATTGCATATGCCAAAAATAATGCAAAAAAACACCCCCTGCGGTAATATATTTGCCGCATGGGGGCCATTTGTTTTAACTCAGTAGTGGGTGGTATAACTAATAAATCCATCGGTGAGCTTATCAAGATAGTCAAAGGACATACCAACGCCCTTGGCCACACATTCCACAGGCTCATCGGCAAGATAGGTCTTTACTCCAAGTCGAGCGGTGATATATTCACCAAGTCCACCCAACATCGATCCTCCGCCCGTCATAACCATACCACGCTCGTGTATATCGGCCACAAGCTCGGGGGGGGTATGTTCCAAAACCGACTGCACCGCAGCTACAATTTGATCTACATCGGCCACCAATGCAGGAATCAGCTCCTTGTTGGTAAGCTCCAGGCGGTGGGGCAGGCCGTTTAGCAGGTTGCGGCCCTTGGCCTCACAGGTCACAAGGGGGGAATCCTCCCACACTGTGCCAATCTGAATTTTTGTGCGGTCGGCGGTGTTATCGCCCAAAAGCACGTTATAACGATCACGCACATAGCGCACTATGGTCTGGCTAAAGCGGTTGCCGGCCACCTTTATGGAGGCCTTGCGCACAATACCGCTGAGCGAAAGCACCGCTATATCACTTGTGCCACCACCAATGTCCAGCACAATTACACCGCCCGGCTTTGTAATGTCTATTCCAACACCAAGGGCGGCGGCCACCGGCTCCTCAATTAGGTGCACCTTGCGAGCACCTGCCGTAAGCGCGGTATCTATAACCGCACGAGATTCAACCTCGGTTATGCCCGAGGGTACACACACACAAACACGGGGCTTAAAAAAGCCACCCTTAGTTACCTTCTTAAGAAAATGCTTAATCATAGCCGCTGTCATGTCGTAGTCCGAGATAACGCCCTCCGCCAGAGGTTTTATGGCTCGTATGCGGTCGGGGGTTTTGCCCAAAAGCTTGTATGCGTCATTTCCCACACTCATAACCTTACCGGTGTGTGTATTCAAAGCGACCACAGAAGGCTCGCAAAGTACGATACCCTTTCCATGGACGTGTATAATCGTTGTTGCCGTGCCAAGGTCAATACCTACATCCTTATTCATTAACTTTTCCTCCCAAAACTCGATAAGTGTGATTATACTTCATATTGCCATAAAACACAAGCAAAAAGCACCAAAACCTGACAACTTTTTGTGTCTGGCTGAGCATTTTACCCCCGATATAACATCAAATGTCGCTTTGAACAATTTTAGGTGAAATTCCACCTCACAAATCGATCAAATATTTTTTCCTCCTGCACAAAATACAGTACAGTTTGGTGCAATTATATCAATTCAAAGTGATAACTATATGGTACATGTCAAAGTTTCTGTCTTTATCATTAGTTATGCACAAAAAGTGTGGGGTTAAATCAAATAGTTATTGCTTTGGCTTATTTTAGCGGTGTGGCCGCAATGGTTACACAAAAAATCTTGTCGGCTCCACCCTTTAGCATGGCCTTTGCGCAACTTTTAAGGGTACTACCCGTGGTGCTTATATCATCCACCAACAAAATACTCTTACCATATATTTTCCCCTCGGCATTTGAAGCAAGCATAAAGGAGGATTCGGCCTCCAGCCGCCGAAGCCTTGCCGAAAGCTCGTGCTGAACCAAATTCCCCTGCCTGCAAAGAACCTCCGGGGCGTGGGGTATACAGCAGATGTGGCTAAGTTCACGGGAAAGCAGTTCGGCCTGATTGTACCCCCGCTCACGCAGCCTATTTTCTCCCATCGGTACCGGCACCACCAAATCGGCCAAGAACTCCCCTTTGCAGCTGCGCAAAATAGCCTCATGCATTAGGGGTGCAAAATATGCCGCCGCATCGGTACGTTTGTTAAACTTAAACTGCTCTACCCCGTGGCGAACCACGCCGCTATACCAAAATGCCGCGGCCTGCCACTCAAACACATCGCTTTGATCCTCCCCCTGTGCCACCTCGTGACATATGGGCAGCGAGCCTTCACATCCGGCGCAGGAAACCACTCCCGGCTCCACTGTTCTATCACAAAAAAGACAGCGGTCGGGAAAAAACATGCGGATTATAGCCATTTTAATATCAGCGATACCCATAGCAAGGCCCCCAAGGTATTAGGGTCTATATACCCATTCGGTTTTCTACCAGATAACGAAGATTTGTATAACGTGAGGTGCGTGCATTGCGCTCAATCATGGCCGACACCGTGGTTTTCTGTCCCAGCATCACCAGTATATTGCGCGCCCGTGTCACACCGGTGTAAAGCAGGTTGCGGTAGTGTAGCCTGCGGTGGCTACCCCAAAGTGGCATTACCACGGCCTCAAACTCGCACCCCTGACTTTTATGTATCGTAATGGCGTAGGAATGCTCAAGTTGGTCGAGCATATCAAAAGAATACATCGCCACTCGGTCATCATATCGTATTTTTAGGGAGCGCGAGCCACGATCAAGCATCTCAATTACCCCTATATCTCCATTAAATACCCCAACACCCTTGACCTCACCCGCGCGCCATAGGATGTCATAATTATTTTTGATCTGCATCACCTTGTCACCCTGTCTAAACACCCTTCCCATAAACTGGGTTTCGGGTTTTGTCTTCTCGGGGGGATTTAGCGCCTGTTGCAGTTGTCGGTTTAGCTCCTCCACCCCAAGTGCGCCCTTGCGCCCAGGGCAGAGCACCTGTATATCAAAAACCGAGGAATAGCCATAGGAGTCGGGCAGGCGGCGGCAAACCAAATCCACCACGGTTTGTGTGGCCGATTCCATGCTGTTTCGGGGCAGGAAAAAACAGTCGCTGTCCTTGCGCTCAAGATCCACATTTTCGCCGCTTACTATGGCGTGGGCATTGGTGACAATCAGACTGTTTGCCGCCTGACGAAATATCTCATCAAGATGCACCGTTGGAATGCAGCCGCTTGCAATCAAATCCCGCAATAGGTTGCCGGCCCCCACCGAGGGCAGCTGATCGGGATCACCCAACAGTATGATTTTGCAGGTCATGCGCAATGCCCGCAGTAGAGCCTCAAAAAGCTGCGTGTCCACCATAGACATCTCGTCTATTACCACCACATCACAGCGCAGTGAGTTTTTTTCGTTGTGCTTAAAGGCCTGAATTTGTGAGGAGGGATCAAGCTCAAGCAGGCGATGTATGGTCTTGGCCTCACGTCCTGTCACCTCACTAAGGCGTTTTGCCGCCCTGCCCGTGGGCGCGGCCAGTGCCACCTTGTAACCCTCCTGCTCCAACATCGACAACATGCCGGCCATGGTGGTGGTCTTGCCTGTGCCGGGGCCGCCGGTCAAAATAAATATATTGCTGGTCATGGCAAGCTCTATGGCCTGTTGTTGACGCTGAGCATAGCTAATACTAAGCTCCTTTTCAAGTCGTGCAATGCTGTTTTTATAGTCCTTGCCCACGGGTGATTGCACCGACATCATCAGGTTTATTCTGCCTGCAATGTAGCTCTCGGAAAAAAACAGTTCGGGCAGATACACGCTTTCACCCCATTCGCCATCCATAGCGTAAAGCGAGGCATTTTGCAGCTCAAAATCCAATTGCTCGCCCAACATATCACCCTGACACTGCAAAAACTCCGCACCCACACTAAGCAGTTTTTCTCGGGGCAAACAGGTGTGGCCGTTTTGGGCGTTGCGCCGCAGTATATGGGCAAGCGCCGCCCTAATTCTCAGAGGGCTTTCGGGCGGAATTTCCATGGCGGCCGCTATGCTGTCCACATCCTCAAAATCCATGCCAACCTCATCACAGCAAAGGCGGTATGGGTCATCCCGTATCACCTCGGGGGCCATGGTTCCCCACATCTTCCATATGCGTATACAGGTGGAGGGTTCAACATTAAAGGCCGCAAGAAACACCATAACATTGCGTATTCCATACAGTCCTTTGAAATTTTCGCAGATCTCTCGGGCCTTTTTGGGGGATATCCCCTGCACCTCGCACAGGCGGTCGGGGTCTTTTTCCATAACCTCAAGGGTTTCATCCCCAAATTTTTTAACAAGACGTCCTGCCAGCACAGGGCCTATTCCCCGCACTGCACCCGATGTCAAATATTTTTTTATAGCACCGGCCGTGGCCGGCATTACACGCTCATAAATCTGCGCCTTAAACTGGGTGCCGTAGGTGCCGTGGGTGGCGTACTGCCCCGTGACGGTCACCTCTTCGCCGGGGGCAATGTCCAGCACCTCGCCCACCACCGTGACCATCTCGTCACCCACCGCTAAATCAAGCACCGTAAAGTGGGTATCCTCATTGCGATAAACAATGTTCTCCACCCGTCCTGAAAGTTTTACAGACTCCTGTTCAGCCATGGGTTCTCCTCTTTCTGTCAAAATAAACTTATATACTATTAGGGTATTATAGTATAAAGCCCTGTATATTGCAATGATTTTACCCCCTTCATAAAAAAGTAACCTCATGCTATTTTCACGCCACACTCCTCCTATACACACCGATAAAACATACACGCTTGGGGCCGTCTTCCCACATCGATTGCTTTTTAGATTACCGGCACATATTCTGACACTTCTCACTACCCTGCAGCTTGATTTTTTTAGTAGCACACAACTCAGCCATTTGATGATGCTTTGTTTGCTACCACACCAAACACACAAAAAGCGTAAAATAAGCCGACATATTGCCACACCCTTAGGCTAAAGTGGCATTGCAGTGCAAAAAATGCTTATAATAGTGCTGTTATTGACCTTGATATTTATGAAAATTGACAAATATACTCAAATTATAAAAAACACGTGGCGAAAATGCAAAAGTAGTGGTAAACTATTCATGATAGGGATAGTATAGAAAAATATCATTTTTATGTGTATTAAGGAGAACGGTGCATGAAAACAGATGTCATTATAATAGGTGCAGGCCCCGCCGGCATGAGCGCGGCTGTCTATGCACGGCGCGCAGGCCTTCAGGTCTGTGTGCTTGAGAGCAACATATACGGCGGACAGATAATAAACACCCCCGAGGTGGAAAACTACCCTGCAATGTCCAAGGTGACCGGACCCGAGTTTGCCATGGCACTTTACAACCAGGCCACAGAGCACGGCGCACAAATTTTGCTTGAGGGTGCCGCCGAGGTGGAGCTTGTGGGAGATGTAAAGAGGGTAAAAACCGCCCAAAACACATACGAGGCTCCCACCGTGATAATTGCAAACGGTGTGGTTCGTCGCAAGCTGGGTTGTCCCGGCGAGCAGGAGCTGTCGGGCAAGGGTGTGTCCTACTGCGCCACCTGCGACGGAGCGTTTTTCCGTGGCAAGGATGTTGCCATTGTTGGCGGCGGCGACACAGCACTGGAAGATGCGCTGTTTTTAGCGGCCAATTGTCGCAATGTTACCCTTATTCACCGACGTGATGAGTTTCGTGGTAGCAAAATTTTGGCAGACTCGGTAATTGCCAAAGAAAATATAAATATTGTCTACAACAGCATAGTGCAGAGCATTGTTGGGCCCGATAAGGTAAGCGGAGCCGTACTGTTAAATAAGCTCACCGAAAAAACCACCGAAATTGCGGTTGATGCTGTGTTTGTGGCTGTTGGGCTTATTCCACAAAATGATTTAATTCGTGGGCAGGTTGATCTTGACGAGCAGGGGTACATTGTGGCCGAAGAAAACTGCCTTACAAATATTCCCGGCGTTTTTGCAGCAGGCGACACCCGAACAAAGGGGCTTCGTCAGCTTGTAACCGCCGCCTCTGATGGCTCAATAGCCGCTACTGCCGCCTCACAATATTTGTTGCAGAGCAAATAACATAATATCGGTTTTGTTTGCAAAACATTCAAAATATGGAAGTTAAGTGTACAAATGCCACCTTTATTGTGTAGGATAACCAATCATTTAAGTGATAATTTGCCAGCGTGTCGATTGACACACTGCACTGTTTCGCTATAAAATGTATATATGAATTAATGCAACTTAAGAAGAATGAGAACCCCGGAACCGTAAGCGAGGTATTAAAATGTTAGCACACAAGCGCAAGGAACTAATCAAGGAAATGGTAGACAAGTACCGCATAGTCAGGGTGTCAGATCTTAGCGAGCGTTTTTCTCTGTCGGATGCTACAATACGACGTGACCTAAAAGAGCTTGAGGAATCGGGCCTTTTAAAGCGCACCCATGGCGGTGCAATTAAAATAAGTAACGCAGGGCTTGACCCCTCCCTTGTTGATTTGGAAACCGTGAGGGTGAGAGAAAAAATGCTCATAGCACAAAAGGCCTACGAGCAAATTCGGGATAATGACGCCATTATACTGGATGCTTCCTCAACAGTGGCCTACCTGCCTGCACTGCTAAAGGCAGGCGACAGAAGAAACATCACCCTGGTTACAAATTCCTTTAGGATTGTTAGCGACCTTTTGGACTGTGAGCATGTGGATGTAATACATGTGGGTGGGCAGGTGCGACGTAAGTTGCAGTCCTCCATTGGCCCCATTGCAGAATCAGCACTGCGCTCGCTCATTGTGGACAAGGCGTTTTTGGGCTGTAACGGCGTTGATTTTCGCTGTGGGTTTACCACAACAAACCTGTATGAATGTCAAATAAAGCGCATGATGATGCAGTCGGCCAACGAAACATACATCCTTGCCGACTCAAGTAAATATCATCAAAGCTTTTTAAGCGTTGTGGCGCAAATAAATCAGGTCGACTACCTCATAACCGATGACGGATTGGATCACGAAACCATATCCATGGCAGAAAAAAGCGGTATTCACCTAATTTTAACCGGCAACGATAACTCTAAAAAAATCTGATGATCACAACTATTAACCTCGTCAGCTTAGTCTGGCGAGGTTTTTTAGTAATATTTAGAAAATTATCTAAATGTATTGACAACTCCCCACCAAGGTGATATGCTTTATTTAGATGAACATCTAAATAAAGCATATGGAGGTGAAAATGTGCCGTTTCAAAAAAGCTTTAAGGCCCTTTCCGACCCCACACGCCGTGCAATACTTGCTCTATTAAAGCAGCGCGAACTAAGTGCAGGCGAAATTTGTAGCCACTTTTCCATGACCAATGCCACAATTTCACACCATTTAGCGGTACTGCGTGAGGCGAATTTGATTTATGATCACAAGGATGGCAAGCATATTTATTACCGACTTAACCTGTCTGTTGTGGAGGAAATAATGACATGGCTTGGAAACTTAGGAGGTCTTGATGATGAAAAATAACATGTTAAAACTGATACTGTACGTCCTACTGCTTGCGGCACCCCTGCTACTTTGTGGCCTGTTTTACGCTGAGCTGCCCGACCAAATTCCCATGCGCTGGGGGTTTGATGGCTCGGTGGATTACAGCAATAAAAGTGAGCTAATTATAGTGGCCGCCCTCTCCCCTATTATTGGGCTAATTATTGCCTTTGCACCAAAGCTAGACCCCCAAAAAGCAAACTACTCTAAATTTTCGGGGGCGTATGATACATTTAGGTTTGTTATGGCCATTTTTATGCTGGGCATTACCACACTGATAATTTCCGAGGGAATTAGCCCCGGCAATATAAATATATCAATGGTCACTACGCTACTTGTTGGGGGTATATTCATAATTTTTGGAAATGTTTTGCCAAAGGTGCGGCGCAACTATTTTATGGGAATACGCACCCCATGGACCCTTGCAAGCAATGAAGTTTGGCACAAAACCCACCACTTTGCAGGCTGGGCTATGTTTGCAGGTGGACTTGTTATGATGCTTTCTGCGCTGTTTTTAAGCGGTATTTCGCTGTTTGTACTCCTAATGATTGTTACAAGTGTTGTTGTGTTCTCCTGTGTTATAATGAGCTATGTTTGGTATAAACAGCTTGACCCCATGCCCGACAGTGGCATACCCCATGAAGAATAATATTAGCCTGTAATACAAAAACGGCGATGCCCCTTGGGCATCGCCGTTTTTAGCTTTTTAGGCTTTTAATTATTCCTCTTTGCAGGTGCAGTCTTCGCCACAGCCACATTCCTCGATGTCAAACTCAAGAAGCTCGCCGCAGGAGGGGCACTCCATATCACCCTTGTCCAGCATGTCGCCATCAATACAGATAACTTCATCACAGGAAGGGCACTCAACTTCGTAGATGTCCTCATCGTCGCCACCGCAACAATCGTCATCTTCGTCGTCCAAACCATAGAGGTCACCCTCAACAGCTCCAAGATCCTGATCAAGCTCGTCCACTATCTCGTAAACTTCGCCCAGGCCGCTGTCCAGATCATCCACAGTCAAAGCCATGTCGTCAAGAACATCAACAATTGCCATTAGCAATTTGCCCTCGGGCTTTTCGTCGTTAATTTTTAGTCCCTCAGCAAGTCCCTTAAGATATGCAACTTTTTCGATGATGGTCATAAAATAACCTCCCTTTTAACTAAAATAGTTTTTTGCCGCACTTTGTGTGTCAGGCTTATGCACGCTCCATGTACTCGCCGGTTCTGGTGTCCACGCGAATTGCATCACCCTCGTTGATGAACAGCGGAACTCTAATTTCGGCGCCGGTCTCAAGTGTTGCGGGCTTTGTCACGTTAGTGGCGGTGTCGCCCTTAACGCCGGGTTCGGTCTGGGAGATAACAAGTTCCACAAATGTTGGGGGCTCAACTCCAAAAACTACACCCTTATAGGATAGCACCTTTACATCGGTGTTCTCCTTGACAAACTTAAAATTGTCGCCGAGCTTATCGGCATTGATGGGAATATTCTCATAGCTCTCGTTGTCCATGAAGTAGTACAGATCGCCGTCGGCATACAGATACTGCATGTCTTTTCTTTCGACATATGCAGGGGGGAACTTCTCTGTGGGGTTGAATGTTCTTTCAACCACCGCACCGGTGATTACATTGCGGATTTTTGTGCGCACAAAAGCTGCACCTTTGCCGGGCTTCACGTGCTGAAACTCGATGATTTGGAATACATTACCGTCGATGTCAAATGTGACGCCGTTGCGAAATTCGCCAGCAGAAATCATAAATAGAACCTCCAATATTGCTTATGGTATTAATTCTTCCTCAATAGTTTATCTTAAAAGCCTCTTTTTTGCAAGAGTTATTTATTGATAGAGTGTTATTTATCGATTAATTTGGCACTTTGCAGTGCAAATAATGTGCATAACAGCCCTGCTCTAATTCATTGATGCTAAAATGCAGGGCAATTTGGCACTTCTGCCCTGCATGAGCATTTGGGGTGAATTTTGCCCTCGTCACGCACAAAGTGTGGAGTGAGGGAGCGCAAAAGTTTTACGGGGGTTTTTTCAAAAAATTGCGGTTTCGGGGAGGTGGAGCCTTTGG
>CAYJGQ010000080.1:0-10491 GCA_964369885.1 uncultured Oscillospiraceae bacterium | reverse complement strand
CGGTGTCGGAGGGGAAAAGGTCGTAGGCCACAACCACAACAGGTTTTTCAAGGGCCGAGAGGTTTTTCTCGGGCACATCAAACCAGATGCGGATTAGACGGCCACGCACGTCCTGAAGGTCGGCCACACGCTCACGGATGATTTCATCCTTTGCCTTGGACAGTATTCTTATAAACTTTTCGTATGTTTTATGAATAGCCCACTCGGGGGAATAATTATCGTAGTTGATGCCATCGCGAATTTCCTCGTCCATGGCGTCGTCAAAGAGTATATCGTTGTGTGCGGCAAAAATCTTTGCCTTGTCGGGATCGTCCTTTTCAAGCTTTGCACGAATGGCGTCAAGCTCGGCCTTGGCCTTGTCCCTTAGTTGCTCATACTTTGCAATATTTTCTTCCACTGCATCGGCCGATATCAAATTTTCCTCGAGCTGGGGCTTAAATGGCTCGTAGAGAAAAATCGGCCCAACTCCAATACCCGGCGATACGGGATTTCCTTGATAAGTCATAATGCTTACCTCCTAAATTCTACTTGTATTTTATTAAGACACGTTCACGGCCGCCAAGTGGGGCTTTGTTGTCGGCCAAAATTCAGGTAGCTTGCATGGGTAAAAGCAGTTAAGTTTACTTTTGTAAACAATAGGTTTTTTTGTTAACCTGTTGAGTTTAGAGTATCACAAAATCCACTTTTAGTCAATGCAATTTGCGAAAAAATTATCAATTTTAAATGTATGTTTACATTTGCATCTTTTGCCAACATACTCCCCTTTTTTACAGCATTGTTGATAACTCGGTTTCACAAAATTTCATGACATCAGATATAGCTACCCAGAGTATCCGTTTACCATTTTATCACAGTTTTTCGACATAGTGCAAAGTAAAATACATGTTGCGGTGCAAAATCGTCAAACCGCATGAAGCTGTGGTATATTTTTGGCAGTTTTAATCAAAAGTCATTCCCCCCAAAAACCAAGTATCGCCCAAAAACCGTTAAAATACAACACTTGGCCAAATCATCATCGCAAATAAGGCGGATTTTTTACACCTGTTCACGGTTTACTCGTAGGAGAAAAAATAATTTTCTCCCCAAAACATGGCCGAAACCACGGCTTTGCCCTTGCACGGATGCAGGGTCTATTTAGCGCTTCAAACCCTTTATATCTCCATCAATATTTGAGTCATTTTCACCTGACAAGATAGTAAACTAAACCCCGCCTATCAATTGGCATAAATAAACGTCCCCACAAATGCACACATAGATGGCGCAGATTTGTGGGGACCATAAAATGTTTTTATCACAAGGGTTATACCGCGCCCGGGTAGACCTTTCTTACCACTGCCACGGCATCGGTTATGGTTTTTTCCATAGCTTCGGCGCCGTATTTGTCCACCTCTTTTTTATCCTTTGGGCCGTGGGTAAGGCATCCTGCACCGCCAATACATCCCTGAGTACAGGCCATACCCTCAATGAAATTTGTCTGGCCAATACCACGTGCGGCCTTCATAAGGGCGGTGCGGCAGTTTTCAAGGCCGTCGCACACCTCGGCCGATAGGGTAAAATGCTCATCTATCCCCTGCTCCTGCATGGCCTTGGCCACCGCATCCGAAAGCCCGCCGCTTCGGGCAAAAATCCGCCCAAAGTAGGAGGCGTTGTCAAGGCATCCCTCCTCAAGGGAGGTTATGTCCACGCCCTTTGCATCAAACATGGCCTGCAATTCCTCAAAGGTCAGCACACAATCAACATATGGCAAGACGCTGTCAAGCTGTGCCTCGGCCTTTTTGGCGGTACATGGGCCAATAAAAATCACCTTGCAGTCGGGATCGGTCCTCTTTATTACACGGGATATCTCGGCCATGGGTGACAGGTTGTGCGACACATGCTGTGCCATGTCCGGGAAGGATTGTTTGACATACTTTACAAAGGCAGGACAGCAGGAGCTGGTCAGAAATCCCTTTTGTGCAAGCTCGGCGCTCTCCTTTAGGGCCACCATGTCGGCGCCAAGTGCGGCCTCTACCACGGTGTGAAACCCAAGCTCTTTAAGGCCTGTCACCACCTGCCCCAGTGTTGCATACCTAAACTGGCTGGATATTGATGGTGCCACCACGGCATATACCTTGCGGTCTTGCCCCCCCTTTAATATCTTTATGGCCTTTGCAATAAAGGAGTGGTCCATCAAGGCACCAAATGGGCAGTGGTACACACATGTACCGCAGTCGGTGCATTTATCGTAATCAATCTTGACCGCCAAGTTCTCCCCCTGCGATATAGCCTTTGCCTTACAGGCCACCTCGCAGGGTCGCTTGCGGTTTAGCACGGCATTGTAAGGACAAACCTTTGCACATGCGCCGCAGTTTACACAGCGGTTTTTATCAATTACAGCCTTTTGGTTTATAAAATCAATTGCATCTTTGGGGCAAACATCCTCACAGCGGTGGGCAATACAGCCGCGGCAATCTGCGCCAATTTCATACCCTCCCATCGGGCATTCATCGCATGCAAGCTCTATGACCTCGACTATGTGCTCGGGCACCTTATCGGCATCCATGGCAAACCTAACCCGCTCGGCCACTATGGCCCGCTCCTTGTGAATACAGCAACGTGTTGTTGGGTTTGGCCCCGGTATTATCTTTGAGGGTATCTCCAAAAATGAGGAGGGCGGATCGCCTGAAAACTCATGCCTTGCCACCTCTTTTAACACCCTGTATTTAAGTTCCTGTACCTGTGTGTCAAACTTTCTCATTTTTTGCTCCGATTATTAGGGCTCTGCGCCCGATTTCAAGCTACCCCTCTCGTCGCTTAAAAGTAGCTTACTTTTATCCGTTTTCCCATTTCCTGCAAAAGAACGCTGAGTTCCTCTACAATTTGCATTTTTATATTAAAATTTATCGGAAGATTTGGATTTTGGTGGGCGGGATTTATCGCCTTTCCAACATAAAAATTTATGTCGGTGGCCTCCTCAAACAGCAGTCGGGCAATCCTTGATGCCCCATCCTTCTTATAACCCCAGCTACTGTAACTCTCATTATCCTTTACATAATCCTTTGCATATTCCAGCACCCTGTTCATGGTGATAACCCCCTCGCTTACAAGCTCGGTACCATCAAGTTTTGCGGTGGGTGGAATGTCAGGGTCATCGCTTAAAAGCTCCGGTTCCAGGGGTTTACCCAGATACTCGGCCGCTATGTTGGAAGTGGTCCCCCCCGACACAATGTGCTTTCCCTGTTTTGAGAAAAACAGCGCCATCATTTTGGAGCAGTCCTGCTTATTAACCGGCGGCCCAAATGCAATATTCATAGGTTCGCGACGGCGCAGGCGTAGGGTGCATATTGTGGTGTCATCACCCGGCTTTCCGCCATACAGCCTCTCGCATTTTTCCAGCAAAATTGTGGTGAGGGTTTTGGCCGTAAAGCCGCTGTCGCAAAGTGGCTCCATGTAGTTTATAATATCCTCACGTTTCCAGCCAAAGTTAAGACTGCTGCCAAGGCCTGCATAAATCGCACCATCGCTAAACAGCAAAAAAGTGTCACGTTCCTGCAGGCGTATGGCGGCCGTTTGAATCTGCTTTCCGGCAATGGTTTTATTCTCAAAGTCTATTTCCTGGTACTGTCCATCCCGAAACATAACAACACCCGGGTTGTCGTACTGGATTATGTCGGCTCGGTGGCTGTCCTGAATGTGTAGCACCGTAAATGTGGAGTAGGCAATCTCTCTGACCGAACAAACCGGCAGTGTCTGCATGACAGTGGCCACACACTCATCAAGTTTCATGCCCTCGCTTACCATTGTGGCAATAATCTTGGCCGTAAGGGTGGACAGTATACTGGCTTTCACCCCACTGCCAAGCCCATCCGCCAAGACTATTACAGTACCACTTTCGTACTGCACCATCTGCACATGGTCACCGCAAAGCTGTTCGCCCTGTTTGTTAATGCTTCCCCATCCCGCATCTATACATAATTCATTCATCATTGAGTGAATCCTTTAGTCGGGTCAGAGCAATTTTGGTTTCGGCGGCCGTTTCGCCCAACAAAAATGCAATCTCCTGCACAATCTTCATTTGATTATCTATCACCTTGTTGGTGGTCTCAATCGCCTTTTCCTTAACGTCCTCCCGACGTCCCTTTAAGAGTTCTTGTTCGGTAACATCTTTCATTATTAAAATCATAACATTGTAGCTTTGATCAAATATTACCGAGTAATCAACATACTTCTTGTACTCGGCAAGGTAGGTGCGCTTTTCGGGCAGGTTTTGCCTACTCTTTAGCACCGTGTCAAAATCTGTTGGGTCCAATATTCGCACCACAGGCTCACCAATAACATCTTCCTCGCGCTCTAAATTCAAAATTGCAAGGGCTGATCGGTTTATCTGCTGTACAATCAAGTCGTCGCTTAGCACCATTATTCCGTTTGGGGTGTTGTTTATTATAATGTCGGAGAAGTTCTCGGCCTTTTCCTTTAGGTATGGCAAACACATGCTGACATCGGCCTTGTTATTGTAAACAGCCACGGCCTTCTCCCTACATGTTTCATACCCACAGCTACCGCAGTTTAGCTCGTCCAGGCGGCTTTGTTTGCCCATACTGCGCAGTATGGCCACCACCTCGGACTCCTCGGGCTTTTTAACCCCGCCTGTACCTATATAGGTAAACTTAACATCTATAACACCCTTTGGCAGGCCAAGACATTTTAGTTCCTGCTCCCCTGCATAGCCGTGTACGCTGCTGTAACTGCGCAGCACCTTGGCACGCCCTTTGTTCATCACAGGGCCACCCACACAGCTACCCACACAGGCCGACATCTCAATAAAGCATCTGCCTATTCCGCCCTCACGCAGGTCTTGCAGGGTTTGTATACAGCGCTGTATGCCATCCACAACTATATACTCATAGTCAGGGTGGGACTTTGCAAAGGATTTTATTATTCCGCCCCCGGTGGGGAAAAAGGCCGCCCTACCCGATTTTTCGGGATTGGGTGTTGGCTCAAACTCCACACCCTCCTGCTCAAGCCAGCTTGCCAGCTGCTCAAAAGTCAAAACGGCATCGACATCTCGGCTGTTGCTCTGCCCCTCATCGAGTTTTGCAATACATGGGCCAATGAATACCGTTGCCGCATCAGGCATATCATTTTTGATACTGCGACAGTGGGCCACCATAGGGCTTGCCACATGTGCAAGGTGTTTTAGGCAGTCGGGGTAGTATTTCTGTATCAGTAGGTTTACACTTGGGCAACAAGAGGAGATTATAACCTCCTGACTTTGCCTCTCCATCATCTGCTCGAATTCGTTTTTTACAAGGGTTGCACCCTGTGCGGTTTCCAGCGCCATGGTAAAGCCCAATTTTTGCAGAGCCTTTTCCATGCTTTGTATGCTGTTGGCCGGAAAATCGGCCACAAACGAGGGGGCTACCGAGGCCACAACCGGCCGTCCGGAGGCTATAAGCCCCCGAACGGTGTCAAGCTGTGACCACACTTCCTTTGCCCCCTGCGGGCAGACAACGTAACACTGACCGCAAAGTATGCATTCATCTTGTATTATATTGACACGATTCTTTGTGAAGTTGATGGATTTTACCGAGCAATTTCTTATGCATTTATAGCAGTTTTTGCAGCTGAATTTTTGGAGCTCAAGATACTTTGCCATAAACTCAGATCACCTTATTTTTAATTTCTCCCTCAAAGAAGGCTGTCACTGTATCGGGTAAAACCGAAAACTTTTGCTCATCCACCTTTACGCAGACCCCGTTTTGGCAGTCGCCCATACAAAATGTGCCGCTAAGGCTTACCTTGTCATTTAACCGGTTGGAGGCAATCAGCTCCTGGAGTTTTTCCACAATGTCACGCGAGCCCTTGAGATGGCAGGAACTGCCGATGCAAATAGTAATGTTCATCTTTCATACTCCACATCATCAGGTAAGTTTTTGGCTTACTTGGCCTTTTTCTCGCCGTAGTAAGCGGTTAGATACATTTCCTTAATCTCGCTCATGAGGGGATAACGGGGGTTGGCACCTGTGCACTGGTCATCAAATGCCTGCTCCACCATTTCATCAAGGCTTGCAAGGAAGGTCTTTTCATCAATGCCGTAATCCTTGATGGTGGGCTTGATGCCAATGGCCTTCTTAAGCTCGTCAAGCTTTGCAATAAGCTTGAGTGTTAGCTCCTCGTCGCTGTTGGCACGAAGACCCACAAAGCTTGCAATTTCGGCGTAGCGTGCGGCAGTTTTGGGGTAACGGTACTGCGAGAATGCGCCCATTTTGGTGGGGTTCTCACTCATATTAAAGCGAATTACCTCACTGATAAGCAGTGCGTTGGCCACGCCGTGGGGCAGGTGGTGTGTAGCGCCCAGCTTATGAGCCATCGAGTGACAAACACCCAAGAAGGCATTTGCAAAGGCCATACCGGCAAGTGTCGAGGCATCGGCCATCTTCTCACGAGCAACAGGGTTGGTAGCGCCGTTCTCGTAGGCAGCGGGTAGGTACTCAAATATTGTCTTTACCGCCTTAAGAGCCATGCCATCGGTGTAATCGCTGGCCAGCATCGAGGCGTAGGCCTCCAGTGCATGGGTCATAGCATCGATACCCGATGCAGCGGTCAAGCCGGCCGGCATATCCATCATAAGGTCGGCATCCACAATGGCAACGGTGGGCATAAGCTCGTAGTCGGCCAGAGGGTACTTGATACCGGTTTTCTCATCGGTAATAACGGCGAAGGGGGTAACCTCACTGCCGGTGCCCGCAGTGGTGGGGATGGCGATGAAGTTGGCCTTTTGGCCAAGTTTTGGGAAACCGTAAATTCTCTTTCTGATGTCCATAAATCTCATGGCAAGATCCATGAAGTCAACGTCGGGATGCTCGTAGAGGGTCCACATGATTTTTGCAGCATCCATTGCCGAGCCGCCGCCCAGTGCCACAATGCAGTCGGGCTCAAAGTCGGCCATAGCCTTTGCGCCGTTGTGGGCACACTCAAGGGTGGGGTCGGGCTCTACATTAAAGAAGGTGGTGTGGCGTATACCCATGCCGTCCAAAAGGTCGGTAACACGCTTGGAGTAGCCGTTTTTATACAGGAATTCATCGGTTACGATAAATACATTCTTTTTATTGTAAACCTCACGCAGTTCGTCCAGGGCAATGGGCAGACAGCCCTTCTTGAAGTATACCTTTTCGGGGGTGCGCAACCACAGCATGTTCTCTCTCCTCTCGGCCACTGTTTTTGTGTTAAGAAGGTGCTTTACTCCAACGTTCTCGGATACCGAGTTTCCGCCGTAGCTACCACAACCAAGTGTCAGCGAGGGGGCCAGAGCAAAGTTATACAGATCGCCGATGCCACCGTGGGCCGCAGGGGTGTTTACAACAATTCGGCAGGTCTTCATGGTGTTTTCAAATGTTGCAAGGTCGTCGGCTGCCGCAGCTGTATCAATAAAGATAGAAGCTGTGTGTCCATAACCGCCATCCTTTACAAGTTTGTCGGCCTTGGCCACTGCATCTGCGTAGTCACTATAACGATACATAGCCAGTACGGGCGAGAGCTTCTCGTATGCAAATTCCTCGGTCAGCTCAACACTGGTTACCTCACCGATGAGGATTTTGGTTTCGGCCGGCACTTCAAAGCCTGCAAGTTTGGCAATTGTTGCCGCTGTTTGGCCTACAATCTTGGCGTTTAGGCCACCGTTAATTATAATGGTTTTGCGCACCTTTTCGGTCTGATCGGGGGTGAGGATGTAACATCCACGAAGTACAAATTCCTTCTTTACAGCCTCATATATCGACTCATGTACAATGACCGACTGCTCACTTGCGCAGATCATGCCGTTATCAAATGTCTTGGAAAGCACAACCGAGGCCACAGCGGTTTGCATGTCGCAGGTTTTGTGGAAGATGGCGGGTACGTTGCCTGCGCCTACGCCGATGGCGGGTTTTCCGCTGGAGTATGCACTGCGAACCATGCCGGGGCCACCTGTGGCCAAAATCATGTCGGTGCCCTTCATAACCTCGTTGGTAAGCTCAAGCGAGGGGGTGTCAATCCATCCGATAATTCCCTCGGGAGCGCCTGCCTCAACGGCAGCTTCAAGGATAATGCGGCCGGCCTCGATGGTACAGTCCTTGGCTTTGGGGTGGGGGCTGAAGATTATACCGTTGCGGGTTTTAAGGGCAAGTAGCGCCTTAAAAATTGCAGTGGAGGTGGGGTTGGTGGTGGGGATTACAGCGGCAATTACACCGATGGGCTCGGCAATAACCCTTGTGCCGTATGTGTCATCACGAGAGATAACACCGCAGGTTTTGGAGTCCTTATATTTGTTATATATATATTCAGAAGCATAGTGATTTTTAATCACCTTATCCTCGACAAGACCCATGCCTGTTTCGGCCACTGCCATTTTGGCAAGGTCTATACGATGTTTGTTTGCTGCAATTGCGGCGGCCTTAAAAATTTTGTCAACCTGAGCTTGGGAAAACTTTGCATACTCAAGCTGAGCTGTACGAATTTCTGCAATTTTTGCGGTAAGCTGTTCTACCGTTGCAACGTTTCCTGTTTTTACTGCTTTTTGGGGTCCTTCTACCTTGGTCTGTTTCATAATAATTTGCCTCCGTTCATGTTCGTTATTTTTTTAACAATTGAGCTTGTTAAAAATTTAACACATTTTCAAGGCCTTGTAAACCCTTTTTAAGTAAATTATTTTCAGTAATGAAATTTATGTTACATTGACCCAAAACTCTTTAACAACTTTGATATTTAATTAACAATACATGCATCATATATGCATATTTTATGTTTATATTAAGGAAAAATTTCTCATCACCTCCCCCCCTGTACATCTGTGCAGGAAATTTTTTTATATTTTTAGTCCCAAAACACATGTGTCGTGCCTTGCCCTCGGTCTTTTGCCTGCGCTACAAGGGCGGCCGCTATACTGTATTTGAGGAATAGATTTATATTGACTTTACCCTCTGCACAATTATAATGTAAATTAGATATATGTTTTATTGGTGATATCTGCCTTTGTGCTACGTCACTGCTATGACCTGTCTATGTCGTAATTATTGGTACTACCTTGGTATAGGCGCACAATGGTTTTATAGATAAAATCAAATCAACCATAATCGACATTTACTACATTAACCCAAACCCCCATAAACAGCGAGGATACTATTTAATGAAAATTTACACACCGCTAAAAACCGCAATGCTTGTTATTATGATTATAATTCTTGCAGTTTTACTGCACTCCTGCTTTTTTGGCACAACATTACTGCTGATGGACGACACCACAGCAGACCAGGATTTAACCGCTACATCACAGGGCGAATCTGACTCCACCTCGATCAGCTCCACACAGGGGTCGGGCGAATCTTTGGCTGATCTTGGCAGTGCCGCCACCCCCACCGCCCCCGTAACAGCCTCCTTTGAAGTGCAACCATTTAATATGCCATCATCCGAAGGCTCCTCACAGTCTTCCTCGGTGGTGGCTTCGCAGTCCTCCTCTGCCTCGCCTGACAGCACCATCGGGCCTCCTGCTACGGTGTCGGTCAGCGATATCGCCCCACTAAGCGCCGTACTGGTAGGCGTGGATAACAAAACCCTGCAGCTGAGCCCATCCGGAGGTATTATCGATACAAGCAGTCTAAATTCCTACTACAACTCGGACATCTTCACCGATATATCGGTGGATAGCAGTGGCGTAAACTTTGGCCGTGCCGGAACCTATACCGCACAATTTACCGTAACTATAAACGGCACAGCCCTTACCGATTATGTTGCTGCCAACAATATTTCACTGAATTTTGACACAAACGTAGCAGCTCTACTTGTAGATGTAAGCATTATTATAAAGAGTGCACCTGCTGCCTCCTACGCTCCTGAGCAAAGCTCAGATGATGATGACGGCTACATACCAAACACATCCCCGGATGATGACGATGACGGTGGTAGCATCATTCCAAGCGGTGGTAACACAAATGACCCTGAGCCCGAGCCTGAACCCGAGCCCGAGCCCGAAAGCATTGATACCGATGCCTATGCCCAGGATGTAATGGCGATGGTAAATCAGGAGCGAGCTAAGTACTCCTTGGCTCCACTTGAATACGACACCGCGCTTTTTTCGGGCGCAGATGTGAGAGCGCATGAGCTTGAGGTCTACTATTCCCACACACGCCCCGACGGCACAAGTTGTTTTACGGCTCTTCCAAGTGACTATTCCTATTCCGGCGAAAACATCGCCCAAGGCTACACATCTCCCTCAGCTGTAATGAAGGGTTGGATGAACTCGACAGGTCACAGAGAGAACATTCTAAACAGCAACTTTACCCATATTGGTGTGGGCGTGCACGAGTACTCCGATGGCACTCTGGGATGGGTACAGTTCTTTTCAAAGATTTCCGACTAACGCTTGATATTTGAAAATTTATAAACTATATAAGATAAGGTTTTAAGAGCCATGCCGATGTGCAATATCGCAGCGGTGAAGGTGCCGTTTACCACACTGTGTGGTGCGTGATGCGGTGT
>CAYJGQ010000079.1:7204-10755 GCA_964369885.1 uncultured Oscillospiraceae bacterium | reverse complement strand
CCGCCAAAGCCGTAGGGCTTTGCGGCGTAGGGGCGGAGCGTGAGGCTGCCGCCCCCAGCTAACTGCCACAAAGTCCGCCCCTCGGTGGGGCGGACTTATATTGTTTATACCTATCGAATTGATGGGGGTAGATGTGGTATTGTCTAAACCTATCGCCTATATATAGGTGAAATTTGAAAGGTATTGCCCCCTAACGCAAAGCACTGATCACACAAATCCACACAACCAAAAGCTGCACCCACACCCCACGGCCACACAAAGCTACCCCATGTATCAAACCCCTCGGCGCCGCCTCCCCCGAGGGGGAGGAAAACACGACGAAGTCGTGTGGGTGGGGGGCGTGTTCCGCCGCGACCACGCGGCCGGAGCCCCCGATGCTTGCGAGCGGCAGCGAGGGGGCATCGGCCCCTGCCGTGGGCAGGGGTAGCCGCCAAAGCCGTAGGGCTTTGCGGCGTAGGGGCGGAGCGTGAGGCTACCGCCGTGGCAGTGGCTATGGGCGGTGGCGTCCTCGGGGGACGGCACCGCATTGTCTAAACCTTGCGCCTATATGCAGGTAATGCCAGAGGGATAACATCCGTCCACGCAAAAACTGAGTTGCTTTCCCCCACCACGCAAAAATATACGCATCACACCCAAGCCCCAAAACCCCACAAACACCCTGTGTCATCCAATTATTTCATTTTAAATGGAATAAAAAAACTATACAAAACCCAAGTGTTTATCATGGCTTTTGGGGTATGTCCCATTTTAAATCATATTTATATCAAAAAACTTAAAAAAAGTGGAGTAGTTGTGCAATAAATATCGAAAAATGATATACTACTATAATGAAGCGGTAAATTGAGGTTGGATTTATATGAAATCGACAGGAGGAATTGGTCATGAAAAAAAGACTACATAGCTGTATCATGATGTTTTTAGCGGTATTATTGGTGCTATTCCCATTTGCAGGGTGCGCACCCGACACCACCACTCAAGGTGGTTATGACCTGTCCTCCTTTTCTGTGGTGCCACAGCAGGGCAGCGATCAAAACATAGCTTTGGACGGCAGTTTTATTATAACCTGCGACAGCTCATTTAAGGAGGATGTCTTAAATGAGATAATTCGTCTTGAGCCCTCGGCCGAGTATACCCTTGAATCGTTGGGGGGCTTTTCGCTTTTTGGCGGCGGTGGTGAATACCTACTAACCCCTACCTCCCCCCTTGCCGAGGGTGAAATTTACAATGTAGTGATAGGGCGCGAGGGTGTGGATGACCTGCGCCACTGGGCTTTTCAAACCGAAATACCGGTGGGTATTGTAGGTTTCTTGCCCGGCGATGGCAATAAATATGCGGATATATTCAGTGGCATTGAGTTCACCACAAGCCACGATGGCATGGATATAAGCGAGAATTTTTCCATTGAGCCTCACGTTGACGGCAGCTGGGATAGCTACGGCCGTGTGTGGGTCTTTATGCCCAGCACCCCGCTGGCTACTGATACCCATTACACCGCTACCATTAAAGCAGGGGTTGCCACAAACGACCCCGAGCTTGTGATGGAGGAGGACTATGTGGCAAGTTTCCGCACCTCGGACGACAGCCTCATTTCGGTGGATCTCAATGGCTCGGCATATGAAACCTTTATGCCGGAAGATCCTCTGGTGGTGTCACTATACTCGGATGGATACGAAAGCGATGTTGATGTGTCGATTTACCGTCTGCCGGACGGTGAGGAATACCTAAATGTTTTGGGAGACTATTACAACTACTCCGAAGTTGAGCTTGGATCATACGGCCGATATCATCTTGAGAATGTTTCGGATTACGAGGAGGTTTATAGTGGAACCCTTAGCCCTGCAGGTGATGGCAATGACAAAAGCTACTCAAAAAGCTATCTACTGCCCGGCCAAGAGATAGGATGGTATGTGGCACAGGTAACCGTAACACCTTCCGACCTTTCCGAGCTACTCCCCGAGATGGAGCCGCTCTACAACCCAACACCCATGGAAGATCTGGAACAATATCTTTCCCCTCAGGAGATAGAGGATTATCTTGAACAGGCTAAATTGGATTTTGAGCGAGAATTAATTATCTATGAAAATTTAAGTAATGTCGAGCCTATAACAATAACCAAGATGATACAAATATCCGACTACGGCGTGTTTAACATGAATGGCGAAAGCGATGCCCTTGTATGGGTAAATGACAGTATGAGCGGCGGCGCTGCCCAGGGGCTTAATGTGGATTTGTCCACCACCCACACCTTTGCCGAGAAAAACAGCGCCACCACAAATGCCGACGGCATAGCACAGCTTAAAGCCTTTGAAGTTGTATACAAGGAAGATGCTTACAACCAATCTCCCCACCTGTTCACCCGCATAATGAAGGATGAGGAGATTGTATATGTCGACCTAAACAACGGCCCACTCTTTGATGAATACTCCCACTACAACTGGGACTATGTCAGCTTGTTGTACCTCGACCGTCCGCTGTATATGCCCACCGATACCGTTAACGTGTGGGGCATGTTGGGTGTGCGCCCAGGCTCGCAGGCCGAGCTACCGGAGGAGCTTTGGCTAAACCTTACAAGCTGGAGCGGTGGCAAACAACTTATACAGGAACATAAGGTTACCCTGGATGAAAATGGTGGGTTTAATATTGAGTTTTCCATTGAGGACTACGCCTCAGGCTACTATGACATTTACCTAACCCACAGGGGTGGCACATCGTATTCCCAAAGCTATGCCCAAAAATCCTTCCAGGTAAAGCGCTATACAAAACCCACCTATACCACCACGCTTGAGGCAAACGCTTTGTGGTACGAACCCGGCGACCAGGTGGAGTTTGACATCACCAGCAGCTTTTTTGACGGCACACCTGCCGCAGGTCAAACCTACTCCTTCGAGATTGGCAACGCCACATTTGACGACCTAACAACCGACGCCGCAGGAAAAACCAGTGTAAGTTTTGCCATGGGTGATATTTCAAGCGAAATGGGTTATACCCCCTATTCACGTTGGTACGGTCTTCAACTGGTTGGTATGGAGGATTACTACTCTATATTTAATGACTATGTGCTTGTAATTCCTCGCAATGTAATACTTCAAACCGACTACACACTTGGGGATAACGGCTACGATGTAGAAATAAAGACCTCAAAGGTAGACACCTCGAAAATAACCGAGGATGGTGAGGTTTGGGACTATACCGATTTTAACCTTGCAGGTGACAGTGTGGACATTCCCCTTACCGCCGAGCTTTACAGGGTTGACCTAATACAGACCCAAACAGGGGAATATTATGACTACATAAGCGGTCAGGTGCGCTACACCTACTCCTACCACGAGCAGGAAAGCCTTGTGGAAACCTACAACCTTGTTACCAGCAACGGCATAGCCACAATTGAGGGGCTTGCCCCAGACATTAGCGGCGATTTCCACTACGAACTGCGCATAACAGGTAAAGATCTTAATGACCGCGAGTTTTACTATGACGATGTAGTTGGTCGCTATACCTCCTCGTGGCGCAAAGAGCGCGAGGATTTGGGCTACAAGGAATACAGGCTTTTT
>CAYJGQ010000079.1:0-7194 GCA_964369885.1 uncultured Oscillospiraceae bacterium | reverse complement strand
ACTCTGTTGAAAACAATTTGATTTGGTATAAGGATATGACAGAGGGCGAAATTCTTGATCTCACCCTGTACGAGAATGATCGACCCTTTACCCCCACAGGCAACATGCTAAACGTAGTTGTGCGAGACGACATAATGTCTGCAAGCGTCTCGGGCGATGGCAAGGTTAGCATTGAAATGACCGAGGATAAATTCCCACAGGTCACGGTGCACAGTGCCTATTTTGATGGCAAACATATCTACCCCATCAACCAAAGTGAGCTGCATTTTGCCCCCGATGAGCGTGAGCTTGAGCTCGAAATTTCGACCGACAAGGAGCGCTACACCCCGGGGCAGGAGGTATCGGCCTTGCTTAGCGTTACCCATGATGGCAAGCCCGTGCCAAATGCCGCCTATGTGATAAGCGTGGTGGACGAGGCGTTGTTTGCTTTGATTGATCAAGATTATGTGGCTATTGGCGACATGTACAAATACGCAAGACCACAGAACATGTACACCTATGTATCCTATGTGCAGTATTTAGGCGAAAACCTTGAGGCCAACTATGACAGCGGCGGCGGCAAGGGTGGCGGTGGCGGCGAAGGTGAAAGCGAGCGCATGGATTTTTACGACACCGCAAGCTTTATCAGCGGCACAACCGATGAGCAGGGCAAGGCCGAGGTGAGTTTTACCCTGCCCGACAACCTGACAAGTTGGCGACTGACAAGCGCCGCCTACTCGGAGGATTACAGGCAGGCCGGCGATACCGCCTACAATGTAAACGCAGGGCTTGACTTCTTTGTACAGCCACTGTTAAACGACATCTACCTTGTGGGGGACGATATAGTCTTTACAGCACGCGGGCGCACAAACCCACCCTCCAATATGTCGGGCACCACCTACACAGCCCAGCTTATGCAGGGCGATGAGGTGGTAGACACCCTTGAGGGCAGTGGCGAACTTGCCACATTTAACTTTGGCAAGCGTCCGGCCGGCAACTACACCATGAAGATGAGTGCCACCCATGGCGAGAATGCCGACAGTGTACTAATGGACTTTGTGGTGCTGGACAGCGCACTTGAGCGCGCTGTAATCACAGATATAGATCTATCTCAGCCACTTGATATAGAATCTGTGCGCTATCCCGTGAGCATATCATTCTACGACAAGGACTACGAGATGTACAACAAGGTTATCCAGACACTGCTTGCAAGCGAGGGCCGCCGTATTGATCAGCGTATTGCCCGTGATTGGGCCCTTGAACAGCTCAAGGAAAACGGCCAGGATCTTCCCTACTACCTTGACCAAACCGCGAGTATAGAGGAGTTTGAGTCCTCCTCTCCTCCCACCGGATTATCACTATTTGAAGGGCAGAAGGTTGATTGGCTACTCACAGGCAAGGTGGGCATGGTGGCCCCCAGTGCCTCCTCTGTAAGCAGTAGTGCCAGCATGGCCCAGCGCATGGTTTATGAGGGATATATTGAGCGTGAACCCCAAAATTATGCCGACCGCTACCCCGACCTTGTAGATGCCGAACAACGCCTGGGGGCCTACCTCACCATGGCAGCGGCCGACTACCCGATACTTGGCGATCTGCGCAGTTTGCTGGATGACCCCGCTTACACCTGGCAGGAGCGTGCAATAATTGCCGCCGCCCTTGGCACATTGGGCGACTACGCAGGAGCACAGGCCGTGTATGATGAGGACATAGCCCCACTGCTTGTAAGGGAGAATGACTGGGCCTACATCCCCGTAGAGGGGGGCGAGGACAGCCGTGACATGACATATGAGGCCACGACACGAGCACTCATGGCGGCCGCATCGTTTGGTAGCGAGGATGCCGAGCTTTTGGCAAACTACCTTTGTGGCAACCCCTCGGACAAAAGCCTTGCAAACCTTGAGCTTATGATGTATGCTAAAAACTTCCCACCGCTGGCAAGTGCAGGTGGAAGCCTGAGCTACACCATGGATGGCCAGAGCGTAACATTGGATCTTGAGGGACGTGGGGTGGAGTATGTCACCTTTAACAGCCCCGAGGCTTTGCAAAACGCAGATATAAAGGTGCTATCGGGTGATGTGGCGGCCTCGGCCTACCATGTGACCTATGCCGACTCCTCACAGATTGAACCGGTGGAGGGAATAAGTATAAACCGCAGTTTCTACCCTCTAATTGGAGATGCCACCGATACCTTCTCACTGGGAGAGCTTATATTTGTAAATGTTTCCATAGAGATTGATGAGTTTGCTCCGAGTGGATACTACACATTTGAGGACTACCTACCAAGTGGCGCACGCCTTGTAGATGGCATAATTAAATCAAGCTACTATGCCAACTCCTTCTTCTATTACCAGGGAGCTGAGGAGCAAAAATTAACCTACGGTGTCTATATTAGCCAGGATAACGAGGAGTTTGAAGAGTTCCTGCGATCAACCGACGGAAAGCTTGTGATGGATCTTTCCTACACAATACGCTGCGCCCTGCCCGGCGAGTATGTTGTGCCCTCGGGCTACCTTACACACCACGATGGCAATAGTGTAGCGCTGAGCAGTCCCGGTACCATTACTATAAACCCGACACAGGGCACCGAACAGCTTGCCACAATCGTGAGCTATTCCCAAAGCGAGGCTTGACCGTTTTAAGCCATTATAATAGTTCTTAAAGCACCGCAAAGGGCGTGGCCGCCACCGACCACGCCCTTTGCTTTGGTTTTTAGGCTCTGCCCCGCCGCAACCCCTGCCTGCGAGCATGCTTTCCCGCTTAGCGGGCGGTGTACTCGACGGGGATAACCCCGCCGGCAAACCCCGCCTGCGGGAGCCACCCCGTCTGTGCCACCACCCCCTAAACAAAAAATCCTGCCCGCAAATAATCTGTATGCCAATGTGTGGTGTGTGATGTGGTGTTATACCTGTGGCAAGCCCTGAACGCCTAATAAATCACATAAAAAGGCCCACCCCATCAAGTGACGGGGTGGGCAACTTTTATCAGTAAAAATTATATCTTACTTTCTCTTGATGGAAACAGCAGCAAGACCAACCATGGCCATAACAACTGCGCCCACTGCAATGCCGCCAACATGGCTCATGCCGGTGTCGGGGTTCTTGTCTTCGGGATCGGTCTCGGTCTGGGCGCCGGCTACAAGCTCTTTATCAGAGATAACGTAGTCGGTGGGGGACTTGGTAGCCCAGGTGTAGATACCGTTGATGCTATCCCACTCGTAGTCAACCTTGGTCAGGGTCTTGCCGTTCCACTCGTACACAAAGTACTGGTCGGCGTAGTCGGCCTGTAGGCTGAACATAGCTTCGTTCTGGAAGGTGGGCGATCCGCCGAACTGGTAGCACTCAATGTCGGCATCAAGATCGGAATACATTTCCTCAACAGCGTCGATCATCTCTTCGTTGTTGTACATGAAAGCCTTCTCGTCCTTAACCATCTTTAGTGTGGTGGAAAGCAGACGTGTGCCGGTGTTAAAGGTAACATAACCGGGCTGATCTTCACACCAGTAGATGGTGTTGTCCTCGGCCTCGATTGCATCGTCCTTGGAATCGGCAATCTTGGAGTAACCGTCAACAACCACAAGGCTGTTGGAAACGGCACCGTCAATTACAAATTCCAAATCGATTCCGTTGCTACCCTTGGCTTCAAAGGTAATAACGCCCTGAAGATCCTTAAGCTCATCGATGGTGTAGTTTTCCATCAAATCAATAATCAGCGAGCCTGTAAAAGGGTTGTTATCGTCGGCGTCGTCGAGGTAAATCTTGCTAACCAATGCTCCGCCAATTTCCCAATCGGCAGACACTCTGTACTCGCTTGTATCAAAAGGCGAGGGGAAAGGAACTCCTGCAAGACCCGTCAGTATATTAATTGTTTCCTGGGTGGGGTAAAAGAAGGAATCAAACCCAAATGGGTGAGGCTGAGCTCCCAAAAGACTCATATCAAACCAGAACATTTCATAGCTCTCGCCTGGGTTCATGTATTCTTCACCCGAGTGAACATTAACAGCCTGTGCCATAAGCACGGGAGATGCATTAACAGCCAGATTGTTAACAAGCAGGCCGCCGCCTGTGTAGGCTGTCATTGTGGGGGCCGGTGCCTCAGTCGAATTAATTATACTATACTCTGGAAAAATATCACTACCCGCATAATACATTAGCATTGAATTCCACAATTCTGACAAAGCTAAATCAATATCCTCCTGATGGGGTCTTGCGGGAATTGCAAATGCTGTGACCGCCATGGAAAGGCAAAGCACAAGGGCCAACATAAGTGCAACTATCTTTTTCATTGTTTTTATCCTCCTCAAATTTTGTGCCACATGGGCACATTGTTATATATTGCATTGGGTACTTACCCCCTACCCAAACACAACCGCAAAACAACTGTTCAATAATGTTTTGTATTATAACACAAAATACGCCAAAAATGTCAATTTTAGCAAAATTGCCAACATTCAAAATTTTTGTTCCAATATTTGCAACTTTAGGATAAAACACACTGCCTAAAAATAACCACGAATTAAATCATTTATGCATATGCATAAAAATCTTAGGAAAGAATGGAGATTTTTTCGGCATCTCACCCCTGACGTGCCAAGGCTTTCTAAACAATGCTTTAGCGCGATATTTTACTCTGTTTTTTTATGGAAGTTATCCTCTAAAGTAATCCACCGCTCCTGCAAAAATCTTTTGATCTTTTTCGCCGGGTACATTGCAAAAAACGCCCTCTGCGCATCTTTCACTGTGACCCATTTTGCCAAACACACGGCCGTCGGGGGAGGTTATGCCCTCAATAGCTCCAACAGATTCATTTGGGTTAAAACGCACATCGGCGGTGGGTGCTCCTGTTAAATCTACATATTGGGTGGCAATTTGTCCATTTTGCTCCATCAGCCGTACAACCTCGTCCGAGGCCACAAAGCGCCCCTCCCCGTGGGAAATTGCCACGGTGTGGCAGTCCCCCACCTTGCTGTGCATAAGCCAAGGGGATTTGTTGGAGGCCACACGGGTGTGGGCCAGGTAGGATTGATGACGACCAATGCGGTTAAATGTAAGGGTTGGGTGCTGTGGTTTCATCTCCACAATTTCACCAAATGGCACAAGCCCCAGCTTTATCAGCGCCTGAAAACCGTTACATATACCGCACATCAGGCCATCGCCATGCTTTATGAGGCTGTGTACTGCCTCGGCCACCTGTGGACTGCGCAAAAATGCCGTGATAAACTTACCCGAGCCGTCGGGCTCATCGCCGCCCGAAAAACCGCCCGGCAGTGCTATTATTTGATGTTTGGCCACAAGCTGTGCAAATTCCTGCACCGACTGAGCAATATGTGAGGCTGTGCGGTTGCGCACCACAAATACCGTGGCCTGTGCCCCTGCCTGTTCAAATGCCTTGGCGGTGTCGTACTCACAGTTTGTTCCGGGGAATACTGGTATTAGCACTCGGGGCTGTGCCACCGAGCTTGCGGCTCTGCGTACAACCTCTCCCGAATAATTATATGTGGGAATTATTATTTTAGGTGTCTTAAGAAGGTAGGGGAACACAGGCTGAAGTTTGCCCTCCCACTCGGCCTGAAGATTCTGCATATCAAGCGTTTCGCCGTGGATTTGCAGAGTATAAGCCTCGGTGGTATAGCCAATTAGCAGGGCATCGTCAAGTTCATGCTCGGTGCAAAGCATCACACCTCCACACATGGGATGGAAAAGCTCCTCGTCGGACAGTTTTGCCACCAGCTCAAACCCAAGGCGGTTGCCCACGCACATCTTAAACACACCCTCGGCTACACCGCCGTAGCCCACCACCCAGGAGGCCGACACCTTCCCTGCGGCTATGAGCTGTTCAATGCGGTCAAGCTGGGCGCAGAGGCTTTCCTGCTTTGGCAGACCTGTGGTTTTGTCAATATCGGGCAGGAGCAGGTAGAGCTTTTGCCCCGCTTTTTTTATATCGGTGGATACCACGCCTTGCGCCTTGCCCACCGATACCGCAAACGAAACCAGTGTTGGGGGCACCTTTAGCTCCTCAAAACTACCCGACATCGAGTCCTTGCCGCCAATTGCTCCGCAACCCAACGCCATTTGGGCATCAAGTGCGCCAAGTAGTGCGGCAAAGGGTTTACCCCACACCTTGGGGTCGTCGCTCATGCGTTCAAAATATTCCTGAAAGCTCAGCCATGTTTTGGCGCGCGAGCCACCTGCCGCCACCACCTTGGCCACCGAATCCACCACCGCACCAAAGGAGCCGTGGTAGGGCGAGGCCTCGGTAAGGCGGGGATCATAACCCCATGCCATAAGAGAACAGGTGTTGGTGTTGCCACGCTCGGTGGGAATTTTGGCCGCCATGGCCTGTGTGGGGGAAAGCTGCCATGCTCCGCCAAAAGGCATGAGCACACTGCCTGCACCAATGGTTGAGTCAAAGCGCTCCACAAGCCCCTTTTGGGAGCATATGTTTAGATCGGTCAGATGGCTTTGCCACTTTTGGGCGGCAGTGCCGTTGTATGTGGGAAGTTTTGGCGCGCAGGGCTTGCACATCTGTGCCACGGCCTGCTTGGGAGCACCGTTGGAGTTTAGAAACTCGCGGGAAAGATCAACAATAACCTCATCATTCCAGCTCATGACAAGGCGTGGAGCGGCCGTAACGGTGGCTACCTGTGTGGCTTCAAGGTTTTCTTTCTCGGCGGCGGCTATAAATGCGGCGGCATCCTCGGGGGCTACCACCACCGCCATGCGCTCCTGGCTCTCGCTTATTGCAAGCTCGGTGCCATCCAATCCCTCGTACTTTTTGGGCACCTTGGACAGGTCAATTCTAAGGCCGTCGGCCAGCTCGCCAATGGCCACCGAAACACCGCCTGCGCCAAAGTCATTACAGCGCTTTATCATGCCGGTCACGGCAGGGTTACGGAATAGGCGTTGCAGTTTGCGCTCCTCGGGGGGGTTGCCCTTTTGCACCTCGGCGCCACAACTCTCAAGCGACTGCGCTGTATGGCTTTTGGAGGAGCCGGTAGCCCCACCGCAACCATCACGCCCTGTGCGTCCACCAAGCAGTATTATTACATCTTCGGGCAGTGGGCATTCACGGCGGACATTGCCTGCAGGAGCTGCGCCCACCACGGCGCCAATCTCCATGCGTTTGGCCACATAGCCCTCGTGGTAAATCTCGCTTACATGCCCTGTGGCAAGCCCTATTTGGTTGCCGTAGGAGCTATAACCCGCCGCCGCCGTGGTT
>CAYJGQ010000078.1:0-10839 GCA_964369885.1 uncultured Oscillospiraceae bacterium | reverse complement strand
GGGCGGTATGGTTTAAACCTGTCATTTATATGTGGGTAAAGTCAGAAAAATACTGCCCCTCACCACAAAGCCCTGCCCACACAAACCCACATATCCCAAAGGCGCACAAACACTCCACGGCCACACAAAGTTACCCCACTTCATCAAACCACGCGGCCGCCGCCTCCCCCGAGGGGGAGGAAGACACGACTTCGTCGTGTGGGTGGGGGGAGCGTCCAGTGCGGCCACGCACAGGGGAGAGTTGTGCCGTGACCACGCGGCCACGCGGTCGGCCGTCGGGCATAAATACCGTGGTGGCGCATAAAATTAGTAAGATAGATTTTATGCATGGGGGTGGTTGTGGTGCGTGGTCTTAAAAAAGCGGTGACTACACTTATAATTTTGATGTTTGTGGGATGTGGCATGATACCGGAAACGCAGCTTGAGGATGTGGCAAGCAGAATTGCAGATCCATTTGCGGCGCAGGTTACGGCAAGTCTGGATGATGGCAGTGTTGTTGAGGGGGACTTAGAGCGTCAGGGATCGGGTCTTTATACCTTTAAGCTGAGTGCACCGCCTGAACTTGCGGGACTAACCATAAAAGCCACAAATGAGGGCGTTCTCCTTGAATATGACGGCATGAGTGTGGAGCTTGATAATGATCTTTCGGGGGCGCCGGGTATAGTGCCGAGTTTTAACCGTGCAATTGATGTGGTGCTGGGACTTGATGGGGTAAAAATGGAGAGCGTACAGGATCAGTACATTATAACGGGGAACGACGGTTGGAACGAATTTACCTTGACACTTGATGAGGGTTGTGTACCTATAAAATACTCACTATCATCACTTGGTACCGAGATGGTGTTTACCCAATTTAATTTTGTGCAATAAAATTTTTGGGGCGCAACTTACATATGAATACACCCAACGTGGCTGCTTTAGGGGCCATGATGGGTGTATTTTTTTGTTTTGCAATATAGACAAAGTGGCAGTGGGCACACAGTGTATTTTGAGCTTACATAGTATGTGGTATAGCACTGACGGTGTTGTGCAATAAAAAGGATGAACAACATTTTTTTGTTGGAATGTTCTTTCTGTGATTAAACACAGTAATAAAGGTAAAAATAATGACAAGCAATTATCACAAATGGAGTGTGAGGGACGTGACAGTAAAGCGTGGCGATATTTATTATGCCGATTTAAGCCCTGTGGTGGGATCGGAGCAGGGCGGCATACGCCCGGTGTTGATTGTACAAAATGATTTGGGCAACAAATTCAGCCCAACCGTCATAGCGGCAGCCATCACCAGCCAAAAGGATAAAACCCGTCTGCCAACCCATATTGCGCTAAGCTCCCACGACTGTGGTCTTGCGCGAGACTCGGTTGTGCTTTTAGAGCAAATACGCACTATCGATAAACGCAGACTAAAGGAGCGCATGGGTAAATTGGATGACGACTCGATGAACCAGGTTAATCGAGCGCTGTCCATAAGCTTTGGGTTGGGTGCAGAGCAAAACCGCAACCGCCATGCCGGGGTTACATAAACCCGGCATGAATTAATGACCGGACAGGCCTACTTAAATTCATGTATTTTTTTTGTAAATTATTTATTATGTAAAACAGCTCAAATAATTGATGCTGGGGCATGATTTTTAGCCAAAGGGTTGCTTTAACTGGTCAAAATAAGTTTTGTATGCCACACATATATGAAATAAGGTGCCAATATTATTATTGGCGCCTTATTTTATTTGGTAAATATCACCAACAAAATGCCATACATCGGGGCGATATTTTAATATACACGAAATTGTGACAAAAGTAACAAAATTAATGGAAAATTCTGTTGACAATGCTTGCAAAAACTTGATATTATGTATTAGTAAAGGTGGTGAAAACGTGCTTGATGTAGTCAGTAAAATTAAGGAGTCCGAAGCTAAGGCAGCCGAGATGAAAAAACAAGCGCATCAACAGGCAGCCCAGCAAAAGCAAGCGGCACAGCAACATGGTGTCGCGCTGGTGGATAAGCGTAAAATCGAGTCCGCCGCACAGGCCGAAGAGATCAGGGAGAAAGCCGAAAAACAGGCTCAGGACATGCTAAATGACAGCAAGGTACGAGCCGAGGCAGCCGGTCGGGAACTGTGCGATAAGGCGCAGACCGGAATGGATAAGGCTGCACAACTGATTGTTGAGAGGATTGTTAACAGCGTATGATTGTAAAAATGGAAAAACTGTTCCTATACGGATTGACCTCCGACAATCAACAAGTGCTGTCAGCACTCCAACGAGTGGGCTGTACACAAATTACAAGCCCCGAAAGCCTACCCGAATACGAGGAGCTTTCAAAGCTCATGGAGCACCAATCAGCTGACATGTACGACCTGGAACAGCACATGTCCCGCTACCAGACAGCAATTTCCACACTTGCGCCATTTGCACCCAAAGCGGGTCTGTTGGCATGGAAAAAGAGGGTCAGCTTCACACAGGCAAGGGACAACAACCTGCTTTTAGAGGCCGACGAGCTCTGCCAAAGTGTGGAGGAGGCCGCCCGAACAATTTCGGAGGACAAAAGTGCCATAAGCCGAGAGGAATTTATCCAAGCGTCGCTTGCGCCATGGATGGACCTAAACCTACCGCTTGAACTCGACGGAACGTCGGATACGGCGATGGAGTATGTACTTCTTCCGGCATCGGCCGACATCAAAAGTATTGAAAACGATATCGAGGAGCAGTCGCTACTTGGGTATGTATTTTCCCAAAGCAGTGACAAGGATCAGCACTATGTACTGCTTTTGAGCTACCGCCCCCACAAAGAAAAGGTATGGGACATACTTCGTGGGGTGGGCGCAACACGTTATCAGTTTGAGCAGTTGAGTGGGCTTCCCACCGAGTGCAGTGCCCACAGTGTACGACGTGTGGAGGATTACAAGGGCCACATAGCTCAGCTTGAGCAGGAGCTTGAGGACCTTTCGGGACGCATTGACAGCCTAAAGCTTGGTTACGATATACTGGCCATGCGTAAGGACCGTGCCCGTGCCTACCAAAAACTGATGCACACCGACAAAACATTTCTGCTTACTGCCTGGGTTCCTGTTGACCGCAAGGCGGATTTGCAGGCAACGCTTGAAAAGCTGGATTGCTACTGCGAGTTTGAGCCAAGTGCTCCCGGCGAGCAGTACCCCATCAAGCTGAAAAACAACAAACTGGCCGAGCCCTTTGAGGTTGTCACCGAGATGTACTCCCTACCGGCACCCGATTCGGTCGATCCAAACCCGTTTATGGCGTTGTTCTACTTCATATTCTTTGGAATGATGCTATCCGACGCAGGCTACGGCCTACTTTTGGTAATCGGTGGCATTTTTGGTCTGAAGAAAATGGACCTTTCACCGTTTGCCCGTAAGTTCTTCACCCTTATACTGTACGGTGGCATTTCAACCGTAATTTGGGGTGCGCTCTATGGAAGCTGGTTTGGCGATCTAATTCCACGTGTGGCCGAAACATTCTTTAACACCACAGTGGTCATACCAATGGTGTTTGATCCGCTAAACGATCCCATAACCATACTTATCATGTCCTTTGCACTGGGTGTAATTCACCTCTTCACAGGCATGGCGCTAAAGGCTTATCTGCTCATAAAGCAGGGCAAACCCTGGGATGCAGTTTTTGACGTATTCTTCTGGTACGGACTGCTAATAGGGCTTGGAATGCTTATGTTGCCCGGCATGGCCGGCACAGTGGGTCAGTATCTGGCCATCGCCTCGGCTGTAGGGCTTATACTCACCCAAGGTCGTGATAAAAAGAACATATTCCTACGCTTTGGCAGCGGTGTACTGAGTTTGTACGGCATCACCGGTTATTTCTCGGATGTGTTGTCCTACTCCCGTATACTTGCTCTGGGTCTTGCAACCGGCGTTATAGCCAATGTTGTAAACACCATGGGCACACTGCCGGGTGGTAATATTGTGGGTGCAATTGTATTTGTCATCGTGTTTGTATTCGGACACGCGCTTAACATCGGCATAAATGCGCTTGGCACCTATGTTCATGACTCGCGTCTTCAGTACGTTGAGTTTTTTGGTAAGTTTTACGAAAGCGGCGGCAAGCCGTTTAGCCCACTGCGGGCAAATACTAAATACGTCTATGTAACAGACGAGGAGGAATAACAAATGGAAGGTTTCTTGGCAGTATTTAACAGTGGTAATTTCTTGGCTTATCTTGGAGTGGCGGTATCGGTTCTTTTGTCGGGTACAGGCTCGGCTAAGGGCATGAGCATCGTGGGACAGGCCGCCACAGGCCTATTGGCAGAGGACCCCGACGCATTCGGACGTACCATCGTGCTTCAGGCTCTACCCGGCACACAGGGCATTTACGGCTTCCTTATTGGATTTATCGTAATGCTTAACAGCGGCATGATGGGCGGTAGTGTAAACCTCTCCCCCGAAATCGGCGGATACATACTTGCTGCAGGTCTTACCATCGGCGTTGTAGGTCTTACCTCGGGCATTGCTCAGGGCAAGGCAGCTGCTGCCGGCGTTAACATCATTGCAAAGCACCCCGACCAGCTCTCCAAGGCCATTGTTATCTCGGCTATGGTTGAGACATACGCAATTTTGGCGTTCCTGATCTCCATGCTGTTGGTCATCAACATCCCCATGGCTTAATGACCAAACCATATTCACTACGAAAGGGATGAAAAGGCCGTGAAGGATATTTCCAAACTGACCGACAAGATTATACAAGAGGCCAACGCCTACGGCCAGCAGCTTGCAAAGGAAACCCAAAACGAATGCGAGCAGATTGCAAAGAAATATGAAGACCAGGCAGCACAGGAGGCAAACGAAATAATAGCCGCAGCCAACAACACTGCAGAGGCTATTGTGCGTCGTGCCACCTCCCAGGCCGGCATTATGGAGCGCAGCCAAAAGCTTGAGGCTCGCCGCCAAATGATCGACCGTGCCTTTGAGGAGGCTGCAAAGAAAATTTTGGCATTGCCCGATGATAAAATGCTGGATTTGCTGGCCAAAATGGCGGTAAAATCTCAAACAACCGACGCCACCATTATTTGGGGCAAGGGGGATAAGGCGCTTGCAAACAGCCTTGTGGAGGAAGTAAACCGCCGCAATGCAGACAAGGGCATAAAACTTTCCCTTGACAGCCAAACAGGTAATTTTGAGGGTGGATTCATCCTCAAGGAAGGCTCGGTTGAAACAAACTGCACCTTCTCGGTTTTGATAGGCTCTATGAGTGAACAACTTGAGAGCGAGGTGGCCACAGCCTTGCTGGGCTAACCTAAGAAAGTACATCAAAACCAAAGCAAAGGAGGTGTCACATTGAAAAAGTACGACCGCAGCGAATATCTTCATGCTTCGGCCAGGGTAAGAACTCTTGAAAACAAGATGCTTGGCCGAAGAGAACTGCAAAAGATGATGGATTGCCGTGGGTTTTCCGAGGCCTTTAAGGTGCTTGAGGATGCCGGCATTGCAAACGGTTTGGAACCCGAGCAGTACGAGCAGGGGCTGACAAACAGCCTTTTGGAGTCATACAAGCTGGTGCAGGGGCTTATCCCCGAGCCTAAAATCGTGACACTGCTACGCTACCGCTACGATGGGCACAACCTAAAGACCATCATCAAATCCAGGCGTACCACAGGCAATTTTAAGGACATTATAAGCCCGCTGGGTAACATATCGGGCGACACACTCATAAAAGAGTTTGAGGGAGCAAAGTTTGAGAAACTTTCACCGATACTGGCCGCCGCAGCCTTTGAGGCCGACAGCAGCCTTGCCAAAACCGCCGACCCCCAAATGGTTGATATTATTATTGACCGTGCGGTGATGGAGGCCATGGCAGAGCTTTCGGGAGAGATTGCCTGCCCCTATCTTACCGACTATGTTTGCGCCTCGGTGGACATAGCCAACCTCCGCAGTGCCGTGCGTATTAAGCGCATGGGCAAGGATGTGTTCTTCCTACGCAGAGTTTTGGCCAAGGGTGGGCAGCTGGACCGTGGCCGCATTGCCGACAGCTTTGCAAAGGGCATGGATGAGATTGTGTCGCTAATAGCGCTGGGTAGCTACGCAAAGGCGCTGGAGAGCACCTTTGACGGACTGCGAGCAGGTGGAGGCCTCACCCAATTTGAGCGCGCCTGTGATAACTACCTTGTGTCACTGCTTGCAAGGGCAAAACTGGTGTCATACGGCGTAGAGCCTGTGATTTCCTACCTATTTGCCAAGGAGAGCGAGGTGCGTGCAGCACGCATAGTGCTGGCCTCCAAGGCGGCAGGTGTGGCAAATACCCAGATTGCCGAGCGTCTGCGTGACACCCTGACCTGATCGCCAAAACAAGTGATAATTGTGCACAGCGGCAGTCACCATGGCCGCCCCGTGCAGAACGGAGAGAGCTATGCGCAGTAAAATTGCAGTGATCGGCGAAAAGGACAGTGTACTTGGCTTTAAGGCGGTGGGATTTGATGTGTATGAAACAGCAGATCCCCAAATGGCTGAGGCCGTTATAAACCGCCTGGCAGAGCAGGAGTACGGTGTAATATTCATAACCGAGCAGACCCTGCAAACGGTTGTGGAGGTTGTCGATCAATACAAAGAATACAAAATACCCGCCATTATACCAATTCCGGGCCGAGCAGGATCGCTTGGAATAGGTATGAAGAACGTGCGCAAGAGCGTGGAACGTGCGGTGGGTGCCGACATTCTGTTCAAAGACTAATGCGAGCAAAACTCGCAGGAACAAAACCGTTTTGACCTGCAAATGCGGGACATAACAGATTGGAGATGTACAATGAGCCAAGGCAAAATTGTAAAAGTGTCCGGCCCACTGGTTGTGGCTCAGGGGATGCGTGACGCCAATATGTTCGACGTTGTGCGTGTAGGCAAACTGGGCCTTATCGGAGAAATTATAGAGATGCGAGGAGACCGGGCATCCATCCAGGTGTATGAGGAAACCTCGGGCATAGGCCCCGGCGATGATGTTATTTCGACCGGTGCACCCCTGTCGGTGGAACTTGCACCCGGCATCCTCGAGATGATTTTCGACGGTATTCAGCGTCCGCTGGAAAAAATTAAGGACATGACCGGCAGTAACATCACCCGTGGTATAAACGTGACCTCGCTTGACCACACAAGAACCTGGAAATTTGAGGCCACCGCAAAGGTTGGCGACCGTGTACAGCCCGGCGACATTGTGGGCACAGTACAGGAGACCGACATCATCACCCACCGCATCATGGTACCCGTAGGTATGGAGGGTGAGATTGTATCCATACAGTCGGGCGAATTTACCATTGTGGATACCGTTGCAAAAATTAAAAAGGCCGACGGCACCGAGGCCGAGATGCAGATGCTCAGCCGCTGGCCGGTTCGTCGTCAGCGCCCCATCAAGCAAAAACTGTCCCCCGATATCCCCATGATTACAGGACAGCGCATCATTGATACCGTATTCCCTATAGCTCGTGGTGGTACCGCCGCCGTTCCCGGCCCCTTTGGTAGCGGTAAGACGGTGGTTCAGCATCAGCTTGCAAAGTGGTCGGATGTTGACATCGTGGTTTACATCGGCTGTGGCGAACGTGGTAACGAAATGACCGACGTTCTCATGGAGTTCCCCGAGCTAAAGGATCCCGCAACCGGCAAGAGCCTGATGTGCCGTACCGTACTTATTGCAAACACCTCGGACATGCCCGTTGCCGCACGTGAGGCATCTATATACACAGGTATCACCATTGCCGAGTACTTCCGTGACATGGGCTACTCTGTAGCCATCATGGCTGACTCAACCTCCCGTTGGGCCGAGGCTCTTCGTGAGATGTCGGGCCGTCTTGAGGAAATGCCCGGTGAGGAGGGTTACCCTGCATACCTTACCTCTCGTCTTGCACAGTTCTACGAGAGAGCAGGCCGTGTAATTACCCTTGGCAGTGAGGAGCGCGAAGGTTCGCTTACCGCTATCGGCGCCGTATCGCCGGCCGGTGGTGATAACTCCGACCCCGTTGTTCAGGCTACACTGCGTATTGTTAAGGTGTTCTGGGGACTTGATTCCTCGCTTGCATATCGCCGTCACTTCCCGGCCATTAACTGGCTGAACTCCTACTCGCTGTACATGGACACCATTGGCCACTGGATGAACACCAATGTGGCCGAGGATTGGCACAAGAGCCATGATGAGCTTATGCGCCTGCTACAGCTTGAAAGTGAGCTTGAGGAAATTGTAAAGCTGGTTGGTTACGACTCCCTGTCGCCACCAGACCGTTTAACACTGGAGGCCGCTCGCTCGGTGCGTGAGGACTACCTCCAGCAGAACGCCTTTGACGATGTTGATACCTACTCATCCCTTAAAAAGCAGTATGGAATGCTAAAGCTTGTGCTTTGCTTCTACCATGAGGCTTCTGAGGCTCTTGAGCAAAAGGGTGACATCAACAAGATTGTATCGGCCGAGGTGCGTGAGAAGATCGCCCGTGTGAAGTATGTTCACGAGGACGAGATCGATGAATATCTGGCTCAAACCACCGAGCAAATTAAAAATGAGATGCGAGCCATCGCAGGGGAGGTGTCCGCGTAATGATGAAAGAATATCGTACCATACAAGAAGTCGCCGGCCCTCTGATGCTTGTAAAGAACGTCGAAGGAGTTACCTTCAACGAGCTGGGTGAAATAGAACTACCCAGCGGTGAGGTTCGCCGTTGCCGTGTGCTTGAAGTTAATGGCGACAATGCCCTTGTACAGCTTTTTGAGAGCGCCGCCGGCATCAACCTTGAGTATAGCAAGGTGCGCTTTTTGGGCAAAGGACAGGAAATGCCGGTATCCGAGGATATGCTCGGACGCATTTTCTCGGGGATGGGTCGTCCCATTGATGGCGGTCCCGAGCTTATCCCCGAAAAGCGTTTGGACATCAACGGTCTGCCCATGAACCCGGCTGCCCGTACCTATCCCGACGAATTTATCCAGACAGGCGTTTCGGCCATAGATGGTCTGAACACCCTGGTTCGTGGTCAGAAACTCCCCATTTTCTCGGGTTCGGGTCTTCCCCATGCCCGTCTGGCCGCACAGATTGCTCGTCAGGCTAAGGTGCTTGGCAGTGAGGGCAAATTTGCCGTTGTATTTGCTGCTATCGGTATCACCTTCGAGGAGTCCGACTTCTTTATTCAGGACTTTAAGGCCACAGGTGCTATTGACCGTACAGTTCTATTTATTAACCTTGCAAATGACCCCGCAATCGAACGTATTTCTACGCCTCGTATGGCGCTGTCGGCCGCCGAGTATTTGGCGTTTGAGAAGGACATGCATGTGCTTGTAATTCTTACCGACATTACAAACTACGCAGAGGCACTTCGTGAGGTTTCGGCCGCTCGTAAGGAAGTTCCCGGTCGTCGTGGTTACCCCGGTTACCTCTACACCGACCTTGCAACACTTTACGAACGTGCAGGCCGTAAGTATGATGCAGAAGGATCAATTACCATGATTCCTATTCTGACCATGCCCGAGGATGACAAGACCCATCCCATCCCCGACCTTACAGGCTACATCACCGAGGGTCAGATTATTTTGTCCCGTGATCTTTATCGTAAGGGTGTAACACCCCCAATCGATGTTCTGCCCTCCCTGTCCCGTTTGAAGGATAAGGGTATTGGTGCAGGCAAAACCCGTGAGGATCATGCCAACACCATGAACCAGCTCTTCTCGGCCTATGCACGTGGTAAGGAGGCCAAGGAGCTGATGACCATTCTGGGTGAGGCCGCTCTGTCGGAAGTTGATAAGCTCTACGCAAAATTTGCAGACGAGTTTGAGCAGGTTTATGTATCGCAGGGTTACGAAACTAACCGTGGCATTGAGGAAACCCTTGATATCGGTTGGAAACTGCTTTCCATACTGCCCAAGACCGAGCTAAAGCGCATCAAGAGCGAGTTTATCGAGCAATACTGGCCCAAAGATGCAGAGTAAGGGGGAGAACACATGGCATTGATGCGTGTAAATCCCACCCGTATGGAGCTTTCGCGCCTAAAACAAAGGCTGAAAACCGCTATGCGTGGTCATAAACTGCTTAAGGATAAGCGAGATGACCTCATGAAGAAGTTTCTTGAACTTGTGCGCAAGAACAAGGAACTGCGTGAGGAAGTTGAAACCAAAATTATGGGTGTGTATGACGGCTTTGTGATTGCAAGTGCCGTTATGAGCCCTGCCTCACTTGAGGAGGCACTCATGCTTCCCAAACAGCACATTGAGCTGGATGTTGGAACCCAGAATGTCATGAGTGTAAACGTTCCTATCTTCTCATTTGGATCGGCAGATACCGAGGATATTTATTCCTACGGTTTTGTGGATACCTCGGGCGAACTTGATGCCTCGGTGGCAGCTCTTAAAGATGTTCTGCCATATCTACTTGAGCTTGCACAGATGGAAAAAAGCGCACAGCTTTTGGCCGAGGAGATTGAGAAGACACGTCGTAGGGTTAACGCTCTTGAGCATGTACAGATTCCATCGCTTCAGGAAACCATTAAGTATATTACAATGAAGCTGGATGAAAACGAGCGTAGTAACCTGGCACGTCTGATGAAGATCAAGGATATGATGGTTGAACAGGCAAGACAGGCCATGGGTGAGGTGTAATTTTTAACTCCAACAAACATTACTAAACCCCAAAGCACCACCCGCATTGCGGGTGGTGCTTTTAAGTTATAGTAATCATGAGGTTGCTACTTTTATTTGCTTGCATGGATGAGTGGGGTAGCCCTGTGTGGCCGTGGAGTGTTGGTGGCTTTGCGGTGATGGTCAGTATTTTTCTGAATCTGCCTACATATAAATGTTAGGTTTAGACAACATAAGTCCGCCCCACAAAGGGGCGGACTTTGTGGCAGGTAGCGCA
>CAYJGQ010000077.1:9005-10848 GCA_964369885.1 uncultured Oscillospiraceae bacterium | reverse complement strand
GTTGGGCGTAGGCTAAGTGGCAGAGGTGGTGGCCGAGGGCGGAGCCCCCGAGGGCACCGAGCGGCAGCGAGGGGCAGGAGGCCCCTGCCACGGGCAGGGGTAGCCGCCAAACCCGTAGGGTTTGGGGGCGCAGGGGCGGAGCATGAGGCTGCCGCCTTGATGGAGGTGTGACCGTTGACGTCCTCGGGGGACGGCGACGCATTGTCTAAACATATCATTTATATGTAGGCAGATTCAGAAAGATATTGCCTCCTCCGCAAAGCCACCAACACTCCTCGGCCACACACGAGAGAGATCCGATGCGGCCACGCGGCCATCGGTCGTGGTTTAATTTGTGGCGAGCGCAAGGGTGGTGTCGGGGTAGTAGTGCATTAGTATTTCGTCGAAGGTACTGCCTTGGCGGGCCATGTAGTCGGCGCCGTTTTGGGAAAGGCCGGCACCGTGGCCGTAGCCACGCACGGTAAAGATGAAATTGCCGTTATACTCCACATCAAAGTGGGAGGAACGCAATCCCAGTAAATTGCGAAGTTCAAGCCCGCTTAGCACCTGATCTCCCACCGAAACCGAGGTTACATAACCGGAATTTGAGTGCTCGAGGTTAGAAAACCATAGCGATGGATCTTGCTGAAAAATCGTGTTTGGGTTGTACTCAAGCATAAATTCTTGTAGCTCATCGCTGGTAAAGGTTAGAACGGTTTCATACCCGGGTGAGAGCTCATCCCAGGAACTTTCGACCGATTGGAGGTAGGGCAGGGGCTCGCCGTCCCAGATATTTGCGGCGCTTTCGGTCTGTCCTGCCGATATTGCGTGGTAGGCGGTGGCGGCCGGCTGCTCCTCATAAAGAAGTATATACCCCATCACCTCCTGCGCCGCACGTGTGACCTTGGTCCAATAGATGTAAAAATCCTCGCCGTAAAACTCCTCGGCCTCGTTGCGAGTCATGTAAACCTGTAAATTTGGGGGATCGGCCGAAAAATGTGCCCCCTCAAGGAGCGGATCGGGGGATTCTTGTTGTATCATGGCCTGTCGCACGGCAAATGTATAGGCGGCCACACCCTGTGCTTTTAGCGCCTCAATGTGAAATACGCCGGGCATCTCGGCGGCTATTGCACCACGGATAAAATCCACATCCGAAACGCTTTCCACGCGCTGTGTGGTGTGGTTGTATACCAGGAATGTTTCGGGTGCCCCGGTGAATACATCATTGCTTTGTGGTTGTGTGTCCTCAAGACTGCCGGATGGGGTGTCGGTTAGCAGGGCTGTACCATCGGTAACCGGGGGGAGGTTTTGTCCACTTTGCAGCTGTGTGGAGGCGGTGAGTGAGCTTTCGTCCCACAAGACGCTAAGGGGCACCATGAGAAGGGCTACGCATATAAAAAGCCATATAAGTATTTGTTTTTTCATGTTTGTGAATGCTCCTTTGCACTGCACTGCGTGGCAAAACAATTTTTGCAATATTTACTGAGCAGCAATTTTTTGTTTTTATTAATATTGGGTTAAAATGCTGAAGCCTGCTCCTTAAATTTCATTTCTTGCGGTATTTAATTTGATCTTTACTTAAATTATGAAAGTTGAAAAGTTTTATCCTGCATTTTTAAGTGAATTTAAGGTGTTTTTTAGTTGACTTTGCAAGCTAAATGAATTAAAATAGAAAACATGCACATATCAAACCAAGTCAAAGTGAGGAGGGTATCTATGAATCAATCCAATAACGATGTGGAAATTGGCAACTACATCTCAAATCTATGCGATGAATACCGCAAGTATAACCAAATTCCTGCCGATGCCTATTCAAAGTATGCTGTAAAAAGAGGATTACGCAACGCCGACGGCTCGGGTGTTA
>CAYJGQ010000077.1:0-8983 GCA_964369885.1 uncultured Oscillospiraceae bacterium | reverse complement strand
TGCAATGTACACGGTTATGTAATAAACGAGGGCGAACGCTCCCCTGTGGATGGTCAGCTTATTTACAGAGGTGTTGATGTACGCACCCTTACAAACGGATTTTTGACCGAGAATAGGTATGGCTTTGAGGAAACATGCTGGCTATTACTATTTGGCAAGCTTCCCACAGCCGATCAACTTGAGTCCTTCAGCCAGCTAATTGCAGAATATAGAGAACTACCCGACAACTTCAGCGATGACATGATAATGAAGGCTCCATCACCCGACATTATGAACAAGATTGCCCGTTCGGTGTTGGCGCTGTACTCCTACGACGAAACCCCCGATGATCTATCGCTTGCAAACAATCTGCGTCAGGTCATACAGTTAATAGCACGTACCCCTACAATTGTAACAGCGGCCTATCAGGTGCGCCGCCGTGCATACGAGCGCAGGAGTATGTACTTCCATTCCCCCCGCAAGGACTTCTCAACAGCGCAGAACATTTTGCGTATGCTGCGCAACGATAAAATTTTCACCGAGGACGAGGCAAGGCTACTGGACTTGTGTCTTGTGCTACACGCAGAGCATGGCGGCGGTAACAACTCGACCTTCTCCACCCGAGTGCTCACCTCCTCCGGCACCGATACCTATTCGGCCATTGCTGCCGGCGTAGGCTCGCTGAAGGGACCCAAGCACGGTGGTGCTAACATTAAGGTTATGGAGATGCTCAGCCACCTTAAAGAGGGCATAGCCAATTGGGAGGACGATGGTCAGGTAAAGGACTTTATTGGCAAGCTACTGCGCAAGGAAGCCGGCGATAAGTCGGGTCTTGTCTATGGCATGGGCCATGCCGTTTACACCAAGAGCGACCCTCGCGCAATTATCCTCAAGGCCAATGCTCAAAAACTTGCAGCCGGCACCCCCATAGAGGCCGAGTTCCGTCTGCTTGATGCCGTAGAGCGTCTTACCCCCGAGATATTTGCCGACTTTAAGGGGCTTGACCCCAACACCATCAGCGCCAATGTAGACCTTTATTCGGGGCTTGTTTACACAATGCTGCGCATCCCACCCGAGGTGTTTACACCGCTGTTTGCAGTGGCACGTATGCCCGGTTGGTGTGCACACCGCATAGAGGAGCTACAAACAGGCGGAAGAATTATCCGTCCTGCATACAAGGCTCTGCCAAACGATGTGGAATACAAACCCTTGACCGAGCGCTAAGCAGGTATAAATACAAAAAACGCAAAATGACATCGCTTTAATAGGGCGATGTCATTTTTTTGACATAGATGGTTCATTTGTTTATGGTTGCTTTATTCTCATATGGTCTGGTATAATGGACACACTGCGAAAAAATCCCCGTAATGGGCGATTAAAGTATAGGGAGGCAGACATATTTTGAAATCATACACTATGAATAGGGCGATAAAGGTATTTGGAGTTTTTTGCGTTATAACGGTTATTTTTAGATTTGCATTACAGTTTTTAGCAATAGATCATTCAACGGGTTTTTATGCCTTATCAAGCATAGGGAAAATAGGACAGATTACATATAGCCTACTGCTACTTGTTGGTGCAGGGGCAATTTGGAGCTTTTCCAAACAGACCCAAAGAAGCATAGCAACGGCGCAAATAAGCATGATGGGAAGCGTGTTTATTGCCTTTATGTCGATGGGACTTGTCATGGTTTTAACCCATTTGTTCTCGTTTTACGTTGAAGTGTCGGACCTTTTAGCAGGATATGCCCCCTACGTAGCAGGGATGCTTCCCACTATAACAGGAATTTTGGGTGGCGCTGTATTTATGTATATGGGATTTATGGGCATTGTGGGCAAGCAAAACCGCATTGGTCTTTTTGCGTCGGTAATTGCATCGCTATGGGCTGCGGCAACACTGCTGTTTACCTATATGGATTACCCCATTGTGTTTAGCATTTCGGACAATATGCTACATGTTGTAACCATGGCGGCACTCACCCTTCTTTTGGTGTCGCTTATGAAGGCGCACAATGGCATAAACACTGCTGCCTCAAATAAAAGAAGTTTGACATATGCCATGCTTACGCTGTATTTTGGACTTAATTTGTTACTGCCATACACGGCGGTGCTCATGACAGGCTACGGTGACAGCGACGTAAGCATTTTTGAGAGCCTTGGCATGTTGGCCATGGGCTACAACACCAATAGTTATCTGCCTATGCCAAATCTGCTTGACCTTACATTTGTGCTGACGGTTTGCGCGTTATCATTTTTTGTAATACGTGGTATGCTCAGCGCAGCCGATTCCTTGGCTACTCAGGGCGATTCAGAGGATGCTCCCACGGTTGATCAAACTGTAGATGAAAATAGCCGGGATGGGGCAGAACCTGTAAGCTGACGAGGTGAAAAAAATGCAAAAAAATGTCTGCAAAGTATTGACGAACAAATTGATTTTTGATATAATGTACCAGTCGCCCAACCAATGGGCGCGTATCTGCGGCAGTGCTGGAATCGGCAGACAGGCACGTTTGAGGGGCGTGTGTCTTTGACGTATGGGTTCAAGTCCCATTTGCCGCACCAAAATCCACCGGCTTTTGTCGGTGGATTTTTTGTGCCTTTTTATGCACCAAGAAGCAAAACCGCATGCTATCTGTTTGTGATTAGTTACATTAGCTCTGCTAATATAAACCTTATTTTGATCGGTTCAGGGCTCGCCACTGTGTGGGGCAGCCCTGAATGCCTAATATAACTTCGTCATGCCAATAGTAGGGCGCTGAGCACAGGCACATCAAGGCGGTAGCCTCACGCTCCGCCCCTGCGCCCCAAACCCTACGGATTTGGGGACTTACCCCTGCTTTACAGCAGGGGCTCTCGCGCCCCTCGCTCATCCTCGCGCCACTCGGGGGCTCCGCCCTCGCCTACCACCTCTGCCACTTAGCCCGTGTCGAGCATCTCCTTGTTTTGCGGTGGCTTAAAGCTTGAAATGAGCGGGTCGTGGCAATGCTTTGCTCAGTATGCATAACCCTTGCCAAGAAAGAGTTTGTACTACTTTGAGTGCTGATGCAGAACAAAAACCGTGAACTTGGCAGAAAAAAGCTGTGTGAAGTGGTGTGGGGGAGCAGTGCAACTAAGGACACAAGGGTGCTCAGTAAGCATATTTTAGTTATGGCAGAGGATACGCTTGTATGGAAAACCCAAAAAACCGATAGATACATATAAAAAGAATGAACAAGAACAAAACTGCACACATGTGCAGAAAACTAATCGAAATACAAAAAAACTCTTTGAAATATATACATTAGTAGTGGGTGCAACTTATTGACAAATGCTTAAAATCTGGTAAAATTCTGGTAGGAATAAAATGCATTTTAAAGTATGTATTTAGTTTATTATGTAAGTGGGTATATTTAGCCATATTTTGAGCGAGTTATCACTCGGCACGTTTACGAAAAACATAGGGCGTTTTAGGCTGTGTGGCACCGAGCTAACGTGGCCATAAAAGTGTTAGTGGAAAGGAAAACGAAGATGAGAGCCATAATTCTCAACAAGGATGTATATGACGATGATGGCACCTTGGTGCTTACAAGAGGCACCGAGATTACCATGACCTTTAGGCGAGTGAGGGAGCTTCAGGATCTTGGCGTCTTTGCAAAGGTTATACAGCAAATTGAGGAGGAAACCCTCAAGGAAAGCTATGTCAATGATGCGGTGTTATCAGAGCTTGCCCAGTCCAGCACTGTAAAGACCACCAAAGAGATACAAAACACCTTTCCCGGTATGGACATTGCGCATCTGCAAAAGGCCACCGACATACTTCGTGCAGTGCTAAATGCAAGTGACCAATACGCCTGGAGAAGACATGTGTCGTTTATGTTTTCTTATATGGAGTGGCTGTATGCGCACTCGGTAAATACGGCGGTAATAAGCTGTATGATGGGCATTTCGCTTGGATATGACGATAAAAAACTTGTGGAGTGTGCAATAGGCGCATTTTTTCACGACATAGGCCTTACACTGCTTCCGCGCGAAACCCTTGAAAAACCATCAAAACTTACAGACGTTGAATATGCAATGGTTAAAAACCACTGCGAGATGGGCTATGCAATGCTAAAAGATACCGGCATACCCGAGGTAAGCCAGCAGATTATCCTACAACATCACGAAAGAATGGACGGTACCGGTTACCCCCATGGGCTAAAGGGGGATGAAATTTCCGAGGCCTCCTTTATCACCATGATAGCCGAGTATTTTGACACCGCCACCACGGCACGATCCTACAAAGCGGCCGAGCCGGGCGAAAAGGTGTTTGAGCAAATGTACAAAAATGATACCATGTTCCCACGGCATATTGTTGAGGTGCTAAAGGAAAATATGTTATAATTTTTACATACCAATACATAGCGGGAAACTGCGGGAGGAAAACTGATGAAACTCAAAATGGTACACTATAATTTCAACGTAAAGGACATGGCGGCTTCGGTGGAGTTTTACGAAAAGGCCGTGGGACTAACCGTCCAGCGCACAAAAGAAGCTTCGGACGGCAGTTTTATGCTTAGCTTTTTGGGCAACGACACCACACCCTTCCTACTTGAACTTACCTGGGTGAGAGATCATCCCGAGGGGTACAACCTTGGTGAGAATGAGTTTCATCTGGCATTTGAGGCCGAGGACTACGAGGCCGCCCATGCACTGCACAAGGAAATGGGATGCATCTGCTACGAAAACCCTGCCATGGGCATATACTTTATAAATGACCCCGATGGTTATTGGCTTGAAATAGTGCCGACAAAAATCTAATAATCAGACAAAACTACTAATATGGCAGGAGTTTTACCCAATGCGGTTGACTCCTGCCTTGTTTTAACAAAAAATTAAAGCCACAGCCCCAAAAAATAAAAATTTGCAGTTATGATATAATAAGCGTATCTACATATCACCCACAAAGCGAATGCCAAAAGGAGATAAGCGATTTGGAAAACAATAAACTAACCGAGCTTAGAAAAAAATCATCCAACCTTCCGGCCGAACCGGGAGTTTATATAATGCGTAATCGCTCGGGCGGCATTTTATATGTGGGCAAGGCAAAGGTGCTAAAAAACCGTGTGTCGAGTTATTTTCGCTCGGTAGAAAAACATCCTCCCAAGGTGCTACGCATGGTGGAACAGGTTGATGACTTTGACTTTATCATAACCACAAGCGAGTTTGAGGCTCTGGTGTTGGAATGCAGCCTGATTAAACAGCACAGCCCCAAGTATAACATATTACTAAAGGATGATAAGGGATACAGCTATATACGAATACACCCTCAAAAATACGGGCGCATTACGGCGGCACTGCAAAAGGAGGATGAGGGGGTATACCTTGGCCCCTATACCTCCTCCTATGTGGTGGGGCAGACGGTGGACGAAACAAACAAGGCCTTTTGTCTGCCAACCTGCAATAGGCGCTTCCCAGAGGAGATAGGTAAGGAGCGCCCCTGCCTGAATTTTCACATAAAGCAGTGCATGGGGGTATGCCGTGGCAACATTAGCCGTGCCGAGTATGACACCATACTTGACGAGGCGGTGGAGTTTATAAAAAAAGGTGGAGCAAACTCTATAAAGGAACTGACGCTGCGTATGGAAAGGGCGGCTGAAAATCTTGAATTTGAAAAGGCCGCACGCTACCGTGACCGCATAAAAAGCCTCTCGCGTATAACCGAGGAGCAAAGGGTGGTGGAAATAGGACAGGATAGCCTTGATGTCATAGCCGCCGTACAACACGATGAGGAATTGTGGGCAGGTATTATAAGCTTTAGAGGCGGACGCCTTGTGGATAAAAAGGACATGAAGCTTGGTGGTATTGAGGATTTGTCCGAGAGTTTATCAGGGCTGATGGGCAGTTACTACTACAAAAGAGGGGATATACCCAAAAAGATATACACCCACATTCCCTGCGCCGACCAGGAGCTAATGGCGGCCTGGCTTAGTGAGCAGGCAGGTTATAAGGTTGAGCTCAGTGTTCCACAAAGGGGGGAGGGTGTGCGATTGGTGGAGCTTGCACGCAGCAACGCCGCCGAAACCGCCGCCCTTACCACCCGGCGCAGTGGTCGGGAACTGTCGGCGCTGGATGAGCTTGGCCGATTGTTGGGGCTGTCGGGACCACCTGTATACATTGAGGCCTATGATATATCTAATATAGGAAGTGATACCATAGTGGGCGGAATGGTAGTGTTTGCCGACGGTCGTCCGCTAAGGGGTGCATACCGCAAATTTATCATCAAGGAAACGGTGGGGAAACCTGACGACTACGCCTCTATGTGTGAGATGTTGCGCCGCCGCTTTGAGGAGTACAGGCAGGCAGTGCAGGAGGGAAAAACCGTTGGGTTTGGGCGGATGCCCGACCTGATATTGTTGGATGGCGGCAAGGGGCATGTAGGTGTGGTGGCACCGCTTATAAAAGATATGGGAATAAAGGTGCCGCTTTTTGGTATGGTTAAGGATGATCGTCACCGCACACGAGCCATATCGGCAGGGGGTGGGGAGTTGTCGCTTAGCTCACTGCGTGGGGCATTTACCCTGGTGTCGGCCATACAGGAGGAGGTGCACCGCTACACCATTTCCTTCTCGCGTAATCGCCACAAGAAAAATTCTCTCGAGCTAAAAATTTCTTCCATTCCCGGCATTGGGCCGGCCAGGGCAAAGGCCTTATACCTGCGTTTTCGCTCCTTAAAAGCAATAGAGCAGGCCACACCCGAGGAATTGGCGGCCACCCCCCACATGACGGTGGCCGCAGCCAAGGCGGTGTGTGAGTATTTTCAAAATGATGGGCAAACATAAGCTGCGGGCATTGACATTTTGCCATAAAATATAGATAATAGTTTGTATAACATTGACCCATACCCCCTGTATACATCATTACGGGCGTGGGTAGGAGGGGTCGGGGTTTTAGGCTTAGGTGTACAGCCAATACAGTAGTGTTTTGTAGTGTATGTCTGGATAATGCTATTTGTAGGCAAGGCTGACCCGACCGAGAGTGTTACAGCGATTAGATCAGTTGCAGGAAAGACTGCACATAATAAAATGATTAAAGGAGGTTGCACCATGCGTGTAATCACAGGAAGTGTACGAGGACGCAGGTTAAAGGCGCCTCCCGGTCTTGCGGTTCGTCCCACCACCGATCTTGTAAAAGAGGCGGTGTTTAGTATAATTCATTTTGACCTTGAGTCTGCACGGGTGCTTGATTTATTTGCAGGTTCGGGGCAGATGGGCATTGAAGCTCTGAGCAGAGGCGCCAAGTACTGTGTGTTTGTGGATAGCTCACGAGAATCGCAGGCCGCAATAAGGGACAACCTTGCCACCACAGAGCTTACCGACCGCGCGAGCCTTGCGCCCATGGATGCCAAGACCTATCTACAGGCCAGTGGCGAAAAATTTGACATCGCTTTTCTTGATCCACCATATGACAGTAATATGATACCTTCGGTTTTGCCCCTGCTGGCCGAGAAAATGAGCGAGAGCGGGATAATTTTGTGTGAACACCAAAAAGGTGAGACCCTGCCCGAGCAGGTGGGCGAGTTTGCGGTGCACAAGGCATATAGGTATGGTAAAACCGTGGTGACGGTATATCGACGCCAGGATACTTGAAATGTAAGGGGAGATTAGGATATGAGCAGAATTGCGGTATGCCCGGGTAGTTTTGATCCGGTGACAAACGGACATCTTGATATAATTAGGAGAGCCAGCACGCTGTTTGATAAGATAATTGTACTGGTGGTGGCCAATCCCGATAAAAATCCTGCGTTTACACCCCAGGAAAGGGTTGAGATGATAACCCGCATCACAAACGATTTACCAAACGTGCAGGTGGATAGCCATGTGGGACTTTTGATGGACTATGTTCGCAATGTATCTGCAATAGCTGTGGTAAAGGGGCTGCGTGCGGTGTCAGATTTTGAGTATGAATTCCAAATGGCTCTGACCAATAAATCCCTTCTGCCATACGCCGAAACCATATTTTTGACAACAAGCTCCCAGAACATGTATTTAAGCTCCAGTTTGGTAAAACAGGTGGCAAGATTTGATGGGGATATATCAAAGTTTGTACCCAAGGTGCTACACAAGGAAATTGTGAAAAGGTTGAGCGTTCCTAATACAGAGGAGGCAAAGGTATGAGTATTGAAGAAATTTTAGATATGATGGACGAAACACTTGATCGCGCGTGGAGTCTTCCCATGACCGGTGGTCGTTGTGTGCTGGATGTGGAAAAGGTGCGGGAGATGCTTGATGATATTAGAGTAAACCTTCCCGGTGAAATAAAGCAGGCCAGAGGAATTGTGGCCGACCGCAACAAAATTTTGGCCGAGGCTAAGGTTGAGGCTGAACAACTTGTGCGACGTGCAGAGGAAAGAGCAAGAGTATTGGTGTCGCAGGAGGCTATATTCCGTGACGCACAGACCAAGTCCACCGAACTTCTAAACCAAACACAAATGCGCACCAAAGAAATGCGCAAAGCCGCCCAGGATTACTCGGACAATCAGCTGAAGGAAACCGAGGAAAGTTTGGCACGTTGCCTTGCAGATTTGCGCGATACCCGCCAAAAACTGCGCGCCGCCGGAAAAAGTTCCGGGAAGTGAGTCTATCCCACACCCCTGCCACAGACCGTGGGGCTTTGCCCCACACCCCTGCCACAGACCGCAGGGCTTTGCCCCACACCCCACAAACTTTTTGAAAAAAGTTTGACCCAAAACTTATACACGCCCCCTGCCTACGGCAGGGGGCGAAGTTTTTTGCCGTCTTGCTGATTATAACAAACTTCTTCGGCGGTGGCGTGGCTACGGCTTTACTGCCTATTGTCCTCGCACGCTCGGACGGCAGCCGCCCCTGCCTGTGGCAGTGGCACCCACTTCGTGGCCAAAGCCTCCGCCCCACCCCTACGCCTACCGCTTGGCACTGCGTGAGGTGGTGCTAAATTAAAAGTTTTACCGGGGTTTTTACAAAAAATTGCGGTTTCGGGGAGGCAAGGCCGCCTAAGTGGTGTGGTCA
>CAYJGQ010000076.1:0-11241 GCA_964369885.1 uncultured Oscillospiraceae bacterium | reverse complement strand
CAAGCTCAAGATGTACACCCTTATCAATGGTCCTTCTCAGAGCTTTATATGTTTCTTTTTGAAGTCTTGCCCGCATGACGCTCTCATTAAACACCATGCTGGCAAATAAATTTGTAACATCTTTCATCTATTTGTCCCCCTATTAAAGAAGATTTATTCCGGCGCTACTGCACTGCGAAATGGTATCTTTATCCCAAATAGAAACCTGCACTTCGCCAATGTGAGCCTTTTCAAGTATAAGCATACAAAGTCTGGACTGGCCAATACCGCCACCCATTGTCAGGGGGAGTTCCTTATTTAGAAGCATTTTGTGGAAGGTTAGCTCCTTACGGTCGGTACAACCTGCTTTTTCAAGCTGGCTTGCAAGCGAAACCTCATCAACACGGATGCCCATGGAGGAAATCTCAAATGCGCTTTGCAGTGTTTCGTTCCAGAACATGATGTCGCCGTTGAGTGCCCAATCATCGTAATCGGGTGCACGACCGTCATGCTTTTGGCCCGACTTTAGTTTGTCGCCAATCTGCATGATAAAGGCGGTCTTGTGCTCCTTTAGGTAGGCATCCTCACGCTGCTTTGAGGTCATATCGGGATACATATCCTCAAGCTCCTGGGTGGTTACAAAGGAAATATCAGCGCTAAGTGTGCTCTTAAGTCCTACATACTGTGACTTCATGGCAGCCTGTGTTTTTACAATGGAGTTTACAATCTTTTGCACGGTGGCCTTTAGGTAGTCAAGGTTGCGGCTCTTGGCCTCAATAACCTTCTCCCAGTCCCACTGATCAACATATATAGAGTGGATGTTGTCCATCTCTTCATCACGTCTTACAGCACTCATGTCGGTGTAAAGGCCGGTTTCAACAGGAAAGCTGTACTTATGAAGAGCCATACGTTTCCACTTGGCCAGCGAGTGCACTATCTCGGCCATCTCGCCTGTTTCTTTCACATCAAAGGAGACTGCACGCTCAATGCCATTGAGGTCATCGTTTAGTCCGGTTTTGGGATCTACAAATAGTGGAGCAGATACACGACTAAGTGTCAAGGCCTCACCGATATTATCTTCAAAATTCCTCTTAAGTGCCCCAATAGCTTTTTGGGTTTCATAAAGCGATAGAGCAGGACTGTAAGCGGTAGGAATAAATGTTTTACTCATGACAACGTTCCCCTCTCATTAAAAAAAATAAGGCACTGCGGACCGGATAGCCCACAGCGCCTTTGCTGTTGGACACATTCTACCATTATGTGAAAGCTTTGTCAATACCCTTGCGCAAAAAAATTAATTCTCCACGCACTTGACAAAAAAAATAAACTGCTGTAAAATTTCACTCATGAACAAGGGCGTTCATTGCGCTGTCGGCTAAATTGCGGACGGTGTGATGTTCGCCCTTTATTTATTGTAATTTTTTTATTATAATGGATAGGTCATAAAAGATTAAGCAATAGTATAAAGGGGATATTTTAGTATAATACCTTAATTTATAGGGAGGAAATAATATATGAATACAACCACGGCAGAAATCATGCGTTTTGTTCGCGATAATGATGTAAAGTTTATTCGTCTTAGTTTTTGTAATCCTTTTGGGGTGCAAAAAAACATTTCTATTTTGGCCGAGGCTCTTGAGTCGGCCTTTAAGAACGGGGTTTACTTTGATGCCTCCTCGGTGGCAGGGTTTGAATACTACACCGCTTCGGATTTGCTACTCTTCCCCGACCCCACCACAATGACCATGTTGCCGTGGCGCCCCGACCCCGGCAGTGTTATTCGCTTTTATTGCGACATAAAAACCTCCGACGGCCGAGATTTTGAGATGGATTCCCGCTATATACTCAAAAAGGTGCTTAAAAGATGTAGCAACATGGGCTACACCTGCAATATAGGCACCGAGTGTGAGTTTTACCTTTTTTTGACCGACGATAGCGGCAAACCGAGCTACGACACCCTGGACTACGGCGGCTGCTTTGATATATCTCCGCTGGATAAGGGTGAGAATATCCGACGTGAGATATGCCTTTGCCTTGAAACCATGGGCCTAAGCCCCAAAACCTCCTACCATGAAAAGGGCCCGGGGCAAAATGAAATTGACTTTACAAAGAGCGATGCCCAAAGCTCGGCCGACAATCTTCTTACCTTTAAGTCGGTGGTGAGGGCCATTGCGGCCCGCAATGGGCTGTATGCCTCATTTATGGCAAAGCCTCTCCCCCACCAAAACGGCAGCGGCCTACACATCAATATTTCGCTGTCCAAGGAAGGGAAAAATGTATTTTGCAGTGGCACAGACAGCCAAACCGATGTGGCCGGAAGCTTTATAGCAGGCGTGCTGGAAAAGTCGCCCGAAATGACACTATTTCTAAACCCGAATATCAACTCATACAAACGCCTTGGCAGTTTTTCTGTGCCTCGGTATGTTTCTTGGTCAAGCAATAACGGCGCTCAGCTAATACGTGTGCCCAAGGCCGACCCCGAAAGTGCACGAATGGAGCTACGCTCCCCCGACCCCACCACCAACCCCTATCTTGCCTTTGCGCTGATTATCTCGGCCGGCCTTGATGGCATAGAGCGTGGACTTTCCCTGCCCTCTGCCATTGACTCAGACCTGAGAAACGCATCGGATGATATTACCTCCAAACTGTCGGCACTTCCCTGTGATTTGTCACAGGCTATTGCGGTGGCCGGTGAATCTGATTTTATAAAAAACATAGTGGGCGAGCAGTTTTTCACCCATTATGTCAACATGAAAAACGAGGAATTATCGGCCTTTAAAAACTTTGAGGATGAGCAGGAATTTTACACACAAAGGTACTTTAAGTATTTGTAAAATGCAAAAATGCACTTTAAGTAAACTTTAGAGAGGGGGGCAACCGTCATGAGTTCTGCACTTCTTGTCAGTGCACTACAAAAATCTACCGATGAAATAACCGCCTTACTGCGCAGTTTTTCCATCGAGCGAATTATACCTGCACAAAGCGCACAGCAGGCTCGACGGCTCTTTACGGCTCAGGATTTTGACCTAATAATAATAAATGCCCCACTGGGAGACGAATCGGGAGAACGACTGTCTATCGACATGTCGCAGGAGGGATTTTCTCAGGTGATACTGATAGTTAAGGCAGATTTTTACGATGCGGTTTGTGACAAGGTGGAGGAAGACGGTGTAATTGTAATTTCAAAGCCTATTAATAAAAATATTCTTTGGGGTGCGCTAAAACTTGCCAAGGCCACCCAAAACAGAATACAAAAGATGAAAAAAGCAAATGCTAAACTAACACAGCGCATCGACGACATACGCATAATTGATAGAGCCAAATGTCTTTTGATTTCAAACTTTGGCATGGATGAAAATCAGGCACATAAGCACATTGAAAAACAGGCCATGGATAGACGAATGACCAAACGCGAGGTTGCAAACTCTATACTTAAATCATATGAAAACTGATGTTTATACAAGGAAAGGCGGAATAAGATGACAAAATATATTTTTGTGACGGGCGGTGTTGTGTCGGGACTGGGCAAAGGAATTACAGCTGCCAGTCTTGGACGACTGCTAAAACAAAGGGGGCTAAGGGTAGCGGCTCAAAAGCTTGATCCCTACATGAATGTAGATCCCGGCACCATGAGTCCTTTCCAACACGGTGAGGTTTTTGTTACCGATGATGGCGCAGAAACCGATTTGGACCTTGGACATTATGAGCGCTTTATCGACGAAAATTTGACCAAGCTCTCAAACCTTACCTCGGGCAAGGTTTACTACAATGTGCTAAATAAGGAGCGCAGTGGTGGCTATCTTGGTCAGACTGTGCAGGTTATCCCCCACATTACAAACGAGATCAAGGACTTTATATATAACAGTGCCGCCGAAAAGGGCGCCGATGTCCTCATTACCGAAATTGGCGGCACCACAGGTGATATCGAAAGCCAACCCTTCCTTGAGGCCATCCGTCAAATATCCCTTGAGGTGGGCAGCCACAACTGTCTTTTTATTCATGTCACCTTGGTGCCATATATCGGTGGCTCCTGCGAACATAAATCAAAGCCCACACAGCACTCGGTCAAGGAACTACGCGCCATGGGTATATTCCCAAACATCATAGTAACAAGAGCCGACAGCCCCATTTCGGACTCTATCAAGGATAAAATTTCGCTGTTTTGTAATGTAAAACCCGACTGTGTAATTGAAAATGTTACCCTTAGCAGTCTTTACGAAGCCCCCATTATGCTGCACAAAAACCGCCTTGATGAGGTGGTGTGTAGGGAGCTTGCGCTGGACTGTGGGCAGTGTGACCTCACCGAGTGGAACGAGCTTATGACCAAGATAAACAGTCGCAATAGGCAAATCACCATCGCCATGGTGGGCAAGTATGTATCACTCCACGATGCCTACCTGTCGGTGTCCGAGAGCCTTTACCACGCAGGATTTGAACTTGGAAGCAATATATCCATAGAGTGGGTGGACAGCGAGAGCATAACCGAGCAAAATGTTGGTGAGATTCTTGGCCGATGTGATGGTATAATAATACCGGGTGGGTTTGGAAGTCGTGGTATTGATGGCAAAATTACCGCCTGTAAATATGCCCGAGAGCACGACCTCCCCTTCCTTGGCATTTGTCTTGGTATGCAGATTGCTGTCATAGAGTTTGCACGCAATGTATGTGGCCTGCATACGGCCAATTCGGGCGAGTTTGACGAGGTGACCTCCCACAAGGTAATAGATATTATGGAGGATCAAAAGGGTATAACCCAAAAGGGAGCCACAATGCGCCTTGGGGCATACCCCTGCGCAGTACTTCCCGATACCCACCTGCGTGAGCTATACGGTGCCGACAAAATATCGGAGCGTCACCGCCACCGCTACGAGTTTAATAACACCTACCGCGAGCAATTTTCCCGTGCAGGGCTGAAGATAAGTGGTATGTCCCCCGATAAAACCCTTGTTGAAGCGGTGGAGATTGCAGATCACAGCTATTTTGTAGCTGTGCAGTTCCATCCCGAATTCAAAAGCAGACCCAACCGCCCACACCCACTATTTATGGGGCTTGTAAGGGCGGCACTAAAAAATAGTGAGGAGAAAGAACTGTGAGAGATTACAACAAGGAAACCGCCGATAGAATAGCCTATATCCAGGACATAATCAAGCGCTCGGGGGCCCGTGGAATTATATACGGCAACAGCGGCGGTAAGGACAGTGCGCTGGTTGGTATACTTTGCAAGATGGCCTGTGCTGATACCCTTGGGGTTATAATGCCCTGCCAATCAAAGCGCAACTATGGCGAGGACACAAAAGATGCCCTGGCCATAGCACAGCAGTATGACATAGCCACCGTGACGGTAGACCTTACCGCCACAAAGGAGGCCCTTGTTTCGGCACTGCCAACCGAGATAGAAAAAGGCAGTATGGCCGATGCCAACATTGCTCCCCGTCTGCGCATGAGCACGCTGTATGCCATGGGAGCTGCACAAAACAGATTAGTGGCCGGAACTGGCAACCGCAGTGAGCGCCATATGGGCTACTTTACAAAATGGGGTGACGGCGCCTGTGATTTTAATGTTATTGGCGATTTGACAGTAACCGAAACATATGAATTTTTGGCCCATCTTGGCTGTGCCGAGTTTATGCTTTCAAAACCACCATCGGCCGGGCTTTTTGACGGCCAAACCGATGAGAAAGAAATGGGCATTACCTACAAAGAAATTGATGAATTTTTATTTACGGGTGTGGCCACCGAGGAGCAAAAGAAGATTATTGACTCCTACCACCGCAAAAGTGAACACAAGCGCACCCCACCACCCATATACGGGCTATAATATAGATTCGCTGCTATGTAAAGTAATTTGTCTTTACATTAAGCCCAGGCTAATTGAAAACATCCCCCACCTACAAAAAGTAAGGGTGGGGGATGTTTTTCTTAGTATTTATACTGTATTTTGTTACTTGGTGGGTTCTTTTTCATCATCGGCTATGGTTTCCTTTAGTGCCGCTGCAAGCCCTGCCATGGACTGAATTTCACTGGGTATAATCAGCTTGGTGGCACGGCCGTTGGCCATAACCTGCAGTGCCTCAAAGGATTTTAGGGTTAGAATGCTCTTATTGGGAGCTGCTTCGTTTAGCAGTGCGATGGAGTCGGCCTGTGCCTTTTGTACCAGCATAATAGCCTCGGCCTCACCCTGGGCCTCGCGGATTTTTTGCTCGCGCACAGCATCTGCACGCAGAATTGCCGATTCTTTTTCACCCTCTGCCACAAGAATCTGGCTATGCTTTTCACCCTCGGCGCGTAGAATGGACTCGCGGCGTTCACGCTCGGCCTTCATCTGTTTCTCCATTGCGTCCTGAATTTCTCTGGGTGGAATGATGTTCTTAATCTCAACACGGTTTACCTTTATGCCCCACTTGTCGGTGGCCGAGTCCAGTGCCACTGTTATGCGTGAGTTGATTACATCACGGGAGGTAAGGGTCTGGTCAAGTTCCATCTCACCAATAATATTTCTAAGTGTGGTGGCACTCAGGCTCTCTATGGCCACCAGTGGGCGCTCCACGCCATATGTGTACAGCTTTGCATCGGTCACCTGGAAAAACACGATGGTATCGATGTGTATTGTTACATTATCCTTGGTTATAACAGGCTGGGGCTGAAAATCCATTACCTGCTCTTTTAGCGACACCTTGCGAGCAATTCGGTCGATAAATGGTATTTTTACATGTATACCGGTTTGCCATGTACCGTTGTATGCACCCAGTCGCTCGACTACATACACCACAGCCTGTGGCACAATTTTAATGTTTGATACCAAAAATACAATCAAAAATAAAACAAATAGAAAAACTACAAACCCTCCAACAAATTCAAACATTACTACTCCTCCTTATTCCTATTTCAAAAATTGTGCGTACAATTAACAAACTGTACCCACATACCACACAAAAACATTATACCACAACTGCATAGCTTTGAATAGCAGACAATAGCTCTTGAAATTATCCCGTAAATTTGCAAATCAAACTGCATCATGGGTGGGCACAAACATAAGATTTATAGCTGTTTGGGCGTTATTATATAACCTTTTGTACCACAAGTTTTACACCCTCAATTGCCTTTACAAGTACCTGTTCGCCAACAAGTATTGGCAGACCATCCTCACTAACAGCCGACCAATCCTGTCCGGCCACCACTACCCTACCAACATCCTGTCCGCCAACTATTTCGGTCTTAACAGTGCCCACACGGCCAATAAAGCTGTCGGCGTTTGTGTGAACCTGTCTAACCTTGAGCACATTTTTTATGAAGGGACGTGTGCAAATCAAGGATAAAATTGATACGCCCAAGAAAACCCAAATTTGTCCCCACAAGGAAAGCTCAAACAATGAAGAAATTAGTGCCGCCACCGACCCAAGGGCAAACCAAATTGCCACAAGTTGCACCGTGGTAACCTCGGCAAATACAAGCAGGACAGCCACAATTAGCCAAACCGCCGGCATCCATTGTAAAATAACGTTCATAAAAAAACCTCCCTTTATTATTAAGCCATCACGCCGATGCTTTTTCCAACATTTTGTGATATATCGTACAACTGTGCAATGCGCGAGGATTCAGCATATAGTACAGCCATGCCAACATCGGTAATTTTGTAAACCTTGCGACGGTCGGCCTCGCGCACCACCTCAATCATACCATCGCTTTCCATTTTGTACAGCATTGTATATACTGTGCCTGCCCCCATGTTTACCCTGCCGCCGGTAAGCTCTGTGGCATACTGCATTATTGCATATCCGTGACGTTCTTCTTGTAGACTGAAAAGCAGCAAAAATCCCTGTTCGCTCATGGGCAGGTAACTTTTAATTATGTTCTCATAACCTGAAAGATACCTACGGATAACCTGATCGGTATTAGACATGACATTTCCTCCCTTGCACTATAATGATTATCTCTGTTCACAATATATCACACTTCGATATATCAAGTCAAGATATATATGAATTATTTTCATTTTCGACATACTTTATATTGAACACAACTGCCCCCTGTGATAAAATATATGTTGGCGTGGTGTTATATTTATGCCAATACCCCTGTGTCGCCTCCCCCGAGTGGGGAAAACACGGTAAAGCCGTGTGGGTGGGGGGAGAGATCAGTGCGACCCTGCACAAATAATACTATTGATGGGGGGGCTATATTTGCCAAAAAATATGATAGATTCCTTACTTGAAAAACAAACCACCCGACGTGACTTCCTAAAGCTTGCCGCCAAGGGTACCGCCACGGTTGCCGTGGGGGCAACATTTCTAAATCTACTTTCGGGATGCTCAGACTCCAACGAAGCCTTGGGCGAACGCACCGGAATTCCGCTACCACAGGGCATGCTGTTTGTTGACAGTAGTCGCTGTATTGCATGTGGGCGCTGTGAGGTTGCATGTAGCCTTCAAAACCATGAGGAAATAATGCCTTATATCGCGTCAATACATATCGACACAAATACCCAGTTTGGAAATAGCTCTCCACGCTTAAATTACCGCTATGGGCCCGGAATTATGGGAAATGGCAATATTACGCCCGAAATATGTCATCAATGTCGTGCACCTTTTTGTGCAAACGCCTGCCCCGAGCAGGCAATTTTGCCAAATAAATCCACGGGTGCACGCACCGTTGACCCCGAAAAATGCGTTAGTTGCGGCAGTTGTGTACAGGCCTGCCCCTTTGGCATGATGACACTGCATCCAACCACAAACATTGCCACAAAGTGCATCACCTGTGGCAGTTGCGCAGGGGCATGTCCCACAGCCGCACTTTCGGTTGTGCCATGGCAGGACTTTGTGGGTTAACCCCCATTTAATGCCGAGCAAATTCAGCAGAATGGAGCTTTTCTATGGAAAACTACGGATTAAAAGGTAATATTCTTTGGGTGAACCTTACAACACAAGAGGCCACCACGATAAATACAGATAAATATGCCGAGCTGACGGGCGGTAGCGCCCTTGCCCTGCGTATACTTGCCAACGAACTGCCTGCCGAACTTGAGTCGGCCTTTGATCGTGATAACCTACTAATATTCTCGGCAGGGGCACTTGTGGGAAGCGGACTACCGGGCAGCTGTGCCCTATCAGTGGCCGCACTCTCCCCCACCGGTGGTGCAGTATGTCAAACTGTACAGGGGCGCTTTGGCTCACAGCTAAAATATGCCGGATACGATGCAGTGGTAATATCCGGTGCCGCCACAACACCTGTTTGGCTCAACATAAATGACAATACCGTAACCGTTGAATCGGCCGGCTACATTTGGGGACAAGGTACCCATAATACCACCGCCAATATTGCTGCAATTACCGGCAACCGTGCGGCATTTGCGGTTATTGGCCCTGCAGGTGAAAATCAGCTTGACCTTGCATCAATAGTGGTGCCGGGCGGATTTGAGGCTCCTCTACTCGGCGGTGTTATGGGTTCTAAAAACCTAAAGGCCATTGCGGTTCAGGGCAGTGGAGCAATGAAACCACAAAATTCCGCCGACTATATTGCAAGACTCGGAGAAATCACCACACAGTACATGGGTGTTGCAGGTGGCAGTGTTGTACCCTCTACCACACAAAGTTGGAGCGAATACAGCCATGAAAAAAGTTACTGGAACGCAGGACCCGAAATTTCTTGGGGAGCCGCAAACGGTAGTGTTCAATTGGCAGAATGTCCACCTGGAGAGCTTGCAACCATGGGGCTTCGCAGTGCGCCGGTGGTCAGAGATTTTGGCTCCCAAAGCGCAGATTCCCTCCTGCGCATGGTGGCATGCCCCTCCTGCGCCACCCCCTGTATGAGCATGTTGTATCTGCCAAATTTGGAGCAAGCAGGCCTTTCGCAGTATGCACTGGTCAGCCCGACTGCTCTGCGTGCGGCGGCCGACCTTCTGCCCGAGTATAACCCTGATGCCCCGGCCATGTCGGGCGAGCAAACCGAGGATGGCGAGGAGCCTGCCACCCCAACATATGCATATAACCGCCTTGAGATAGCCGCCGCAGGCGCCGTTTTGGCCGAAGATTTTGGTATAAGTCTGCAGGGCGGACAGCTAACACGCAACTGGCGATTTGCCGTTGATAACGGACATCTGGAAGGCGCACTGTCGACACAGGAATACAGCTCGTTTGACTGGGAAAAATACCGCTTTGGTGACCCTATATTCCTGGTTGATCTATTCCGCCGCATTGCAACAAAGGCCGGAGATATTGCCGAACTTGCCGGTGTAAACCCTGCCGAAACCTGGGAATTTTCGCAGGATTATGCTACTGCATCCTATTCGCCGGTTGCCGGCAACCGCCCTGCTCTGGACAGCTCACTTCACGGCGCACCCGAAGCTGTATTGGCGGCGGTGTCCAATTCGGAGCTTCGTGCGCCAATGGTAATGCTGCTTGATTGCGGCCTGCCAACCGATGTGCTGCAGCCAATTGTGGAGGAAATTTGCGGTAAAGGTGTTTTACTTGACACATCGGCATCGGGAGCTATTTATCCATCTTCGAGTGATGGTGGGGGTCTTGCCGCCTGGAGCGCCACACAAACGCAGGTATGTGCTACCCTTGGCCTTTGTCCGCATATTTGGCCAATTGCCGTAACACCACAGGCCGACAATGGCTACATAGGAGATATTGCCCTGCCACAAAATATGTTGGAACTGGTGTCGGGCAAATCTGTTGGGCAGGATGCACTGCAGACCGAGGCTCTAACAGCGCTGTGTATTGAGCGTTGCATGTGGGCGCTACATCAAGACAGCCGCAACCCTGCCGAACTGCACGATACTGTGCAGGGTTGGGCGGTCGACGAGATAGGCAGTGGGATACTTGCAGACACGATGTCGGCCTTTTACACCGAGCTTGGTTGGGACAGCGAGAGTGGTATGCCCACAGCATCCACCATGGATAAGCTACTGAGTGGCCTTGCCCTACGTGATTTGCTGTAATGCGTGATTTCATACCCATTTTTGTGGCCATGGTATATTGACCAAGCATAATATTTTGCACAAAAATTGGTGGTAACCCTTAGTGGTTGCCACTTTTTTTATTCGGGGGCTTTGCGGTGTTGGACAATATTTTTCTGACTTTGCCTACATATAAATGATAAGTTTAGACAATACAGCGCCGCCCATCACGGGCGACGCTTGGTACAAGCACATTAAAGCGGCAGCCTCACGCTCCGCCCCTACGCCCCCTTTGGGGGCTACCCCTGCCCTTGGCAGGGGCTCTCGCGCCCCTCGCTCACGCTCGGGACCCTCGGGGGCTC
>CAYJGQ010000075.1:0-11564 GCA_964369885.1 uncultured Oscillospiraceae bacterium | reverse complement strand
ACTGTAAAAGCCCCGATAAAGACCCTCCCCCCTCCTGCCCTTGAGTGCCAAGCAGCCCACCAAGCTGGGCCAAAAGCGATTCATGCCCACCTGTGGGGCTTTGGGGTGGTGGTGTGGGGTTCTGTCCCACCTGAGTGGGGGGTGCCCCCTGCGAGGCATTTGTTTGCTGTGGACCCTGTGGGCGACCGGTGGAGGGCGGAGGTGCTATACTCTGACGCGAGATTGGCACACCGCCGTGGTGGCGAGCGTTATGTTGTGGGCGCTGTGGTGCGCCTGTGTTCGTGGGAATAGGGGCGGGCCGCCCCTCCTGCGAGCGCCACCCACCCTCTATTACCGCGCGTTTTGCCCGTTCGTGCATCTCCTGCACTCGGCGTAGGGCATCCTGCTGCATACGCAGTATTTCCTGCTCGGTATACTCGGAGGATGGGCTCATTATCGCCTACCTCCAAAAAATAAATTTCCAAGACCGCTAAGTCCACCAAGTCCGCCTAAGTTACCAAGCCCACCAAGCCGCCCAAGGTCGCCCAAAAGCCCCGACTCCTTTATGACAGGCAAAAGTGATATGAGCTGTAAAAGCCGTATTGCATCGTCCACCCGTGTTGCCCTGCCCGAGGAAAAGTGGGGTTTTAGCGCACGCAGCAGCTCGACGTTTTTATCGCGCTCGTTAAGCTTGCCCATGGCCCCCTGAATTAACTTTATTGTGCGGGGGTCTATTGGGGGTGGTTGGGGCTGTGTGCTGCCCGACGAAATCCCAAGGGCTGATAAAAGCGCCGACAGGTCAAGATTATCTGTGGGGCTTTCGGGCGGCGGTGACTGCTGTGATGTATCCTGTGTGGGGGGCGGAGGTTGCTCGGAGGGTGGCTCTTCCTGCGGCTGTGCCCCACCAAGGCCACCCAGTAGCCCCTCAAGCCCCGGAGGGGGCGGCCCGTCGGGGTCCAGCCCAAAGGACTGTGCCACCGCACGCAGTTGGTTCATGCTCTCGGGATTTTCCAAAATTTTGCCAAGCATTGCGCCTATATCATCCACGTCGGTTTCGCTCCTCTCCATGGGGGTGGTATCTTGTGAAAATGGGTCGTTTAGCCCTTGCCACCAAGCAGAGCCTTGAGCATTACCTGCACCTTCTGGGATGACAGCATCTGTTGCAGGGCCTGTGGATCCTGTAGGACTTTGTTCACCTGAGCGGCGCTGCCCGGGTCCATCTTGCCCAGGATATTGCCAAGGCTTCCGCTCTCGAGTTGCTGCCGCAGTTGGTTTGGGTCGGTACCAAGTTTCTCCCCTGCCATGCGCAAAAGAGAGTCAACCTGATCGGGACTAAGGTTCAAATTATTATTCAATTACGTCACCACCTATTCCATTTTATCTAAGAATATGTTAGATTATAATAGTATATGCTGATGTGGCGATGGTGGTTACCCACATTTTCGCCCCAAACTCACGGAGACAAAGGCGTAATTCCCCGGGGAATTGCAGTCCTGCCATCATGTAACCGAAGGAGCTTTTTATGCGAATTATTGTAATGTCAGACAGTCATTCGGCCTATGGCCGTGTGCTGGATATAGTGCGCCAAAACCAGGATGCGGATTTATTTATACATCTTGGAGATGGCGAGGAAGAGTACGACCGTGTGGCCGCAGCCTTCCCCGACAAAAAGTTTTTAGGGGTAAAGGGAAATAACGACTGGTGTTCTCAAAAGCCACCGCAGGCCTGTATAAACTGCGACGGGGTAAAGATTTTTTACACCCACGGCGATATGTTTTCGGTAAAATTCGGGCTTGACCGCATAATACGAGAGGGCGTGAACCAAGAGGTAGATGTGGTGCTGTACGGCCACACCCACGTGGCCCGCAAGGACTATGTGGACGGCCGAATGATACTAAACCCCGGAAGTGTGGCCGACGGCAGTATGACCCCTGCCGGTTACATGGTGTTGGACATCACCCCTGCCGGTGTGGTGCCTGTGTTTAGGAAGATAGAGCCCTCCCCTGACGAATATTAAAAAACCGCACAAAGCGAAAGAGAGGTTTTACAAATATGGCACAGATTAAAGCACTTAAAGGTCTGCGTTTTACCGACAAAGCAGGGGAGATATCGACACTTTTGTGCCCCCCCTACGATATTGTGAGTGATCAGGAACGCAGGGAGTTTTTGCAGCGCAACCCAAACAATCTAATCCGTCTTGAGCTTCCCCGAGAGGGCGACGCCCCATATGAAATGGCAAAACAAACCCTTGCAACCTGGCTTGATCAGGGCATTTTGGCCACCGATGAACAGCAAGGGCTTTACATCTACGAGGAGGAGTTTGAGGTAAATGGTGTTACAAAGCGCATAAAGGGCGTGCAGTGCCGTGTAAAGCTTGAACCCTTTGAGAATGGCGTTGTACTTCCCCATGAGGAAACACTAAGCAAGGCCAAGGCCGACCGTTTTGAGCTCATGAAGGCCTGTGGCTGTAACTTTAGCTCTATATATTCGCTGTTTTTTGATGCAGACAGGGCCATTGCAGGCCGCCTGGACAGGCTTTCGAGCGGGACACCAACACAGCAGTTTTGTGACGGCGATGGAATTATACACCGCCTGTGGTGCGTGTATGACAGTGCCGAGATATCCGCAATAGAGGAGCTGTTTGCCCAAAAGAAGCTATACATAGCCGACGGCCACCACCGCTACGAAACGGCGCTTAACTACAAAAAACATCTTGCCGACAGTGGCATTTCGGCACCCGATGCCGACTATGTGCTCATGACCCTTGTAAACATGGAGCATGAGGGGCTTGTGGTGTTCCCCACCCACCGCATTGTGCGTGACCTTGAGGGTTACGACACCCAAAAACTTCTTGAAAACTGCAAGGCACAGTTTGAGGTAGCCACGGTGCAGGGGGGCATGGAGGGTGCAAATGCCCTGCTTGAGGCCGAGTATGCAAAGGGCGAGAAAACCTTTGTGCTTTATGATGGCAGTGCATATTACAGTCTGCGCCTTGCCGACAAGACGGCCATGAACAGCTGTGCACCCAACCACAGCGAGCACTACCGAGATCTTGATGTATCGGTACTGCATAGCCTTGTTTTGGAACGTGGCCTTGGTATAGACCGTGAGAACATGGCAAACCAAAAGAACCTAATATATACCCGTGATGCCGCCGAGGGAATTGCGCAGGTTGATGCAGGACAGGCCAACTGTTGTTTACTGCTTAACCCAACCCGTGTTGAGCAGATTGCAGGGGTGGCGGCCGCAGGGGATAAAATGCCCCAAAAGTCCACATACTTCTATCCAAAAATCATCACAGGCACTGTAATGAGCAAGCTTGTGTGATAACACCCAAAACCCCAACTGCCGCAGGGGTTTTGGCACCACTTCACTTTGACGGCAGAGGGGAGCTTTTTGATGAACTGGGATCAAATGCGCCGACAGTACTACAAAACCGATGGCAACTTTAGGGACATTTTTGTGCCCGAAATGGACGAGCTTTGTTGGCAGAATTTCTTTGAATGCCTTGAGCAAAGCGGAGCCACCCTGACATTTCAGGCAAGAGAGAGCGACGGCGACAGTGACCATGCCGTGGAGTTTTCGACCCTGCGCAGGGATATAGTTGAGCTGCAGTGGCAGCTGCGTGAGTTTGTGCCGTTTGTAAGGGTGACACTACAGCAAAAGGTAACGGTTACATTTTACTTTTTTGCCAAGGAGGAGCTTGAGGGCTCTTTTGACCCAAGGTGCATAAAAAACGAGGCGGCCCACAAGGTGCTGTTTGGTTTTTTGTGTAAGCTTGCAAATGCCATGGAACGCACCGTAAATGTAAGCCACGAGGACAGGGAAAAAATGCTATACCCTGTAAAACCACGCCCACAAAAACAGCCCGAAATGCCCGAGAATACCCTTGTGACCGACTTTGGCGAGGATGGGCAGTAACACCCACTAATCTTCCCTCTCATTGCCCTGCCGCCAGCAGGGTTATGTGTTGGGTTATCTGGAGGTAATATAGTGAAAAATCAGGACAAAACGATGGAAAAAGTAGTTGCGCTGTGCAAGGGACGTGGGTATGTTTACTCGGGTTCTGAGATCTACGGCGGACTGGCCAACACCTGGGACTACGGCCCCTTGGGAGTTGAGTTCAAGAACAATGTAAAAAAAGCCTGGTGGAAAAAGTTTGTGCAGGAAAGCCCCCACAATGTGGGTCTTGACAGCGCCATCTTGATGAACCCTCAGGCCTGGGTGGCCTCGGGTCATGTGGGTGGATTTTCCGATCCGCTTATGGACTGTAAGGACTGCCAGACCCGTCACCGTGCCGACAAGCTAATTGAGGATCAGTCGGAGGAAAATCCGGCAGGCTGGGACAATGAAAAAATGCTTGAGTTTATTGTGGCTCAGGGCATTGCCTGCCCCGACTGCGGCGGCAAGAATTTTACCGATATCCGCAAGTTTAACCTGATGTTTAAGACATTTCAGGGCGTAACCGAGGATGCAAAAAACGAAATTTACCTGCGCCCCGAAACCGCACAGGGCATATTTGTAAACTTTGCAAATATTCAGCGCACCACCCGCAAAAAAATTCCGTTTGGTGTGTGCCAGGTGGGCAAAAGCTTCCGTAACGAGATCACCCCCGGAAACTTTACCTTCCGCACCCGTGAGTTTGAGCAGATGGAGCTTGAGTTCTTTTGCAAGCCCGGCACCGACCTTGAATGGTTTGCCTTCTGGAAGGAGTACTGCCACAAATGGCTGCTTGATCTTGGCATAAAGGCCGAAAATCTGCGCCTGCGTGACCACGATGCCGAGGAGCTTTCCCACTACTCCAACGCCACCACCGACTTTGAGTTTATGTTCCCATTTGGTTGGGGCGAGCTGTGGGGCATTGCCGACCGCACCGACTTTGACCTGACACAACATGTAAAGCACTCGGGCAAAAGCCTTGAGTACTTTGATCAAGAATCGGGCGAGAAGTACATTCCCTATGTTATCGAGCCCTCGCTTGGTGCCGACCGTGTTGCACTGGCCTTCCTGTGCGATGCCTATGATGAGGAACAGGTGGCCGAGGGCGATACCCGTGTGGTAATGCGCCTGCACCCCGCCCTTGCACCCTTTAAGGCCTGCGTGCTTCCGCTGTCCAAAAAGCTGTCCGAAAAGGCCGGCGAACTTTACGCAAACCTTGCCAAGACCTATATGATAGATTACGATGAGTCGGGATCTATTGGCAAGCGTTACCGCCGTCAGGACGAAATTGGCACACCCCTTTGCATTACCTACGACTTTGAAAGCGAGGAGGACGGCTGCGTGACGGTGCGTGACCGTGACACCATGGAGCAGGTTCGTCTGCCCATTGCCGAGCTTGAGAGCTACATTGCAGCCAAGGTGGCATTTTAAGCCGAGGCTTACAGTAACTAAAAAACCTCTTATCGAAAGATAAGAGGTTTTTTTGCGTCCTGCACTAATTTTTTTATGTAAAGTGGCTCTAAAAACTCAAATAATTAATATAAATCCCAATGTTTCATGAGTTTGGTTTTTTGTAACCACCGCGGTAAAAATGCCTATACTGATTTGGGGCCATCGGGTTTTGCCATTATATAATCAGGCCTCCCCCTTAATAACCTCCTTATTCTTAAACATACACTTATCAAGATAATTAAGATAATCGGCTATATCGGGGTAGTCGTTTTTGTCATAATGTGCATACCCAACCGCAACACCTGCCATGTCGCTATTCTCAAAAGCCCCGAATTTTTCTTGGATGGCAAGCGATCTTTGCTCTAATATATCAAGCGGAACATCATATAAAATTGCAGAGAATTCATCGCCGCCCACACGATAACACTTTCCGTAATCACCCAAATATTTCTGCACCAACTCAGCAAAATAAGCCAAATAACTATCACCCTTTTGATGGCCCATATTGTCATTAAAATACTTCAGGTTGTTAAGATCAAAGGTGACTATTATTTTTTGAGGATTTCCGCTCTCCATGAATTTTTTCAGGTCGCGCTCAAAGGCGTTTCTGTTAAATAATGATGTAAGTATATCTGTATATGCAATTTTGCTTAGATATGCGGTGTGCATACTTTCGGTCCAAATGTTTCTTAATTTCAGCGAGGTTGATATTATACAGGTCAGTAGATACAGTAGCATACCGGTTTGAAGGCTTACACCCACAGAGTTCATGTTGTTGCCAAAATAAAAAACCAACAATTCACTCAATGCAGTAAGAATCAAAAAAGATATTTGGAACATTGGCATACCGGCATCTTTATTTTTCTTCCAAAAAGTTTCGTATATTAGGGAGAATACATAATAGAAAAAGGTGACTAACATAATAATATGTACTATCCACAATGTATTGTAATAATAGGCTATGCCTGCCATATGAAGGAAGCCGCATACAACAAAATTAATAATAAACGCAAGATACAAATACTTAGACAATGATTTGTGAGAGGGAGTATACATGCTGTCAACATAAAAAATAAATGGCACCAACAACAGCTGTATTGACCAATAGGGCAGGTTCCCCACTATAAATGTATCGCCTATAAAAATTTGAAGCAGATTGCCCTCGCTAATTAGCCAGGTGGCTATAATGGTTGACAATAAGCCAAGATACAACACTAAATTATTATTTTTAAACCCCCTGCTAATAAAGGCCTGGGCCACCAAAAGCGTAATGCCGATAAGCAGTATTAATGATGATATAAGCAGTTTTAAGGCATTGTCGGAAACCAAGAATAAAAGGGCTTGGCTTTCCTCGGCTAAACGTATATCGGTTATGCCTATTGCGGTTTTGTCGCTGCTTGGCACAATGTCTAATTGTATGATGTTGTTTTCCTGAATATAGGGTAGCTCAATAATATGCCAAACGCCCCCGGTAGGCGAGGAGAAAAAAGAGCTGTCATCCTGCCCAAACTCATAAATAACTTCAGAATTAACACTCATGGTAAAGGCTTGGTGCATACTTTCAAAAATTATTACAGGTTTTTTATACGCAGCGGTAGAAATTGTGCTTGTAAGGCTGTATGGCTCATAGTTAACATCCTGCGGATTAAACGTGGTCATATCAGTTTGTATAGCCATATCATCCTTTTGCAGTGTCCACATACCAAGGCTTGTTGTAACCGTTTCATCATAATTTAACAGCATGTCTTTTTCGTGGTTAAAAAAAGATGAAGCTACACATAAAGCCACTAAGCCCACGATACAGGCAATAAACAAGTAAAATAACCGTCTATTCATACTTATGACCAATCCTTTCTAACAAAGGCGGATGAAAACCTTTCTATGTAAAAGCGATACTTTGAGCAGGACTCCACAGGGGCAAAATCTTTGCTCCACCACGCGCCTACTGCATTCACTATGGGCAAGGGGGTATTTATATCATTATACCACAAAAAGAAAAAAATCCAACCGATTTATCGGTTGGATTTTTTTGGTGGGAGCGGATGGATTTGAACCATCGTAGGCGGTGCCAACAGATTTACAGTCTGCCCCCTTTGGCCACTCGGGAACACTCCCATGTTCCTGTCGCTTGAAAATCCGGTAAAACAGGTGGAGCTGGTGGACGGACTCGAACCCCCGACCTGCTGATTACAAATCAGCTGCTCTACCAACTGAGCTACACCAGCGCATTTCAAGTGACAACGAAGATTATATCATATAAAAAATCAAAAGTCAACAGTTTTTGCTGGGGAAAATTGAAATTTAATGCCGAGGGTTGTTTTAACCAAGGTCATGCCCTCAAAACAGTGGCTGCCCACGCAAAAACCATGGTTCTTGTGTGGGCATAAAATACAGCCGAGGGTAAGCGCAATGGCCTGGTAAAAATAAGTCCTCTATATGGGACGGTGTGTTAACCAAACATTGTGGTGGAGCTGTGAGCCTTGACGCTAAGACAAAAACCAATGACACACCATAGTGCCACCACCGAGGTGCCGCCCGAGGACAAAAACGGAAGTGTTATACCTATAACCGGCAGTACACTAAGGCACATGCCTATATTAAACACACTTTGGAAGGCTATCATGGCAAATGCCCCAACACATATGAAATACCCTGCGCGGTCGCGGGCGGTGTGAGCATTGTACAAAAGGCGCATACACAGCGCAAACAGCAAAATGCATACGGCAAGGCACCCTACAAAGCCCATGGAATTGCCCAAAAAGGAAAATATAAAGTCGTTTCGAATTTCGGGAGTGTATACATGGTCCTGCGAAAAAATACCGGTTCCCCTGAGCTGCCCCGAGCCAATGGCAAGAAGTCCGTTTAACTGCTGGTAGCCGTAGGACAAGGGGTCAAGGTCTGGGTTTGCAAATATAAGTATGCGTGATTTTTGATCCTCGTTTAGCATAAAGAACCAGACAAACGGCCCCACCACCACAAGCGAGCCTATGGCCATTAATATGATGCGCCAGCTAAGCCCGGCGGCAAATATCATACTGGCCACAATAAGACCCATCATCAGCGCCGAGCCGGCATCGCCCTGCAGATATATCAGCAAAACGGGAAAGCCGCCATGCAGAACGACCGCGCCAAGTTGCTTGTAGTTATCAAGCTGATCATGCACCAGCGATAAATGTAGCGAAAAGGCCAGTATAAAGGCCACCTTTAAAAGCTCGGAGGGTTGCAGGGAAAACCCGCCTATAATAAGCCAGGCCTGGTCATCGCCGCGGGCCATGCCCATTACAAAGGTGGCCCCCATAAGCAGGTAAACCGGCGGCAGGTAAAATTTCCACAAACCTATTATTGCCGAATAGTCAAAGTAGGAAATAACAAGCGCACTTACAACCCCAAGGCCAATGGCCAATGCCTGGGTGAAAAGCTGACGCCCCGTGGCGTAGCCGGTATAGTAAAGGCCGCTTAGCAGTAGCAGACTTGTAAGCGACAACAAAAGACACATACCCCACAGGGCACGGTCGGTGGTTTTTGTGTAGTTTAGTATGGCGTTATATATTCTTTTTAGCATTTTATGCTCCATTACTGCAGTAGTGTTGGGCTGTCATTTATTCATTATAGGACAAGCGGGGCAATATTTGCAAGGATTTTACAACAAATTGGTAAAAATAGCGTAGCATACATTGTATTGCGTGGGTGGCTGTGATATAATTTTTCAGTGAAAAGCGGTTTTTTAGGCCGTAAAATGTGGAGAAATATATGCTGAAATTCGACTGTCAAAGCCTACAAGATACCGCCGCTGCCGCCAAGAAATTGGCAGGGATGTTGCGCCCCGGCGATTTGCTGGCCTATCGTGGCGGCATGGGGGCCGGAAAAACCACCTTTACCCGAGAGCTGTGCGCCGCTTTGGGGATAGATCAGTGGGTGTCCAGCCCCACCTTTGCACTGGTGCACGAATATGTGGGGGAACAGTTTTCGCTTTGTCACTTTGATTTGTACCGCATAGAGGGCGAGGAGGATCTTTACTCGACAGGGTTTTACGACTACCTTGACCGTGGCGACATACTTGCCGTGGAATGGAGCGAAAAGGCCGATGACCTCCTGCCGGCCAAGCGAATAACCGTCACCTTTACCGTGACGGGGGAGAACAGCCGCACAATAACGGTGGAGGGGGTGGAAGATCGTGAAACTGCTGGGGATTGATAGCTCCTCGGGGGCGGGCTCCTGCGCATTGTGGGAGGACGGGGCGCTTATAGCAGAAAACTATCTGCACAACAAGCTGACCCACAGCCAAACCCTCATGCCAATGGTGGAACAGCTTCTGCAAAATGCAAGGGTTGCCCCCACCGAAATTGACGGCTTTGCCGTGACGATTGGCCCAGGATCTTTTACAGGCATACGCATAGGCATAGGTACCGTAAAGGGCATGGCTTTTGGCACCGAGCGTCCATGTTATGGGCTTTCAACCCTTGAGGTGCTGGGATATGGACAAACCGTCCACAAGGGCATAGTGTGTGCCACCATGGATGCAAGAAGACAGCAGGTTTACACCGCATCATTTTTAAGCGATGGGCAGGGTGGCATGACCCGACTGTGTGAGGACACCGCCATGAGCATCGAGCAGCTTGGACAGTGGGTGGCACAGCAGGAGCACCCCGTGATGCTGACAGGCGACGGCGCAGAACTTTGTTTTGAGCATTTTGGGGGGCTGTGTAGTGTTACAACCACTCCACCACCCTACCGATACCAAAGGGCGTCGGCCCTTATGTTGGCACTTCAAAGCCGATGGGAAGAGATAAAACCCATGACAGCAGATGAGCTTTGCCCAAGCTATTTGCGCCTGCCACAGGCCGAGCGTGAACTGCTACAAAAACAGGGAAAACTATAAGCAAAAAAGGGCTATCGTCGGCCAAAACGGACGAGAGAAAGGATACAGGTTTTATGGTTATTGCATTGTCTTGTGATCACGGAGGATTTGAACTAAAGGAGGCCATACGCGAACATCTTGAGCAAAAGGGTGTGGCCTACGAAGATTTTGGCACCCACACAGCCGATCAAGCCATTGACTACCCCATGGCGGCACTGCCCGCCTGTAATGCTGTGGTAAGCAAAAAGTGCCGTTTTGCCATACTTTGCTGTGGCACAGGCATTGGTATATCTATGTCGGCCAACAAAATAGATGGAATGAGGGCGGCCTGCTGCTCCGACTACTTCTCGGCAAAATACACACGCCTGCACAACGACGCCAACGCACTTTGTTTGGGCGGCCGTGTTATTGGCCCCGGCCTTGCCTGCGAGCTTGTGGACGTGTTCCTACAAAGTGAATTTGAGGGCGGACGCCATGCACGCAGGGTGGGGCTCATCATGGATATACAGGACGGCAAAATTACCGAGTAATAACAAATAAACAGGCCGCCATTTGGACGGCATTGGAGGATTAAAATATGAACAAACCCGTAATTATGGATCACCCCCTAATTCAGCACAAACTCAGCGTACTGCGTGACAGCAGCACAAGCTCCAAGGTTTTTAGAGAACTTGTAAGCGAGATAGCCATGCTTATGTGCTACGATGCCACCCGTGACCTGCCCCTTGAAGAGGTGCAGGTTGAAACCCCTGTGGCCACCGCCACCTGTAATGTGCTGTCGGGGCGCAAGATGGCCATTGTGCCTATTCTGCGTGCCGGCATGGGTATGGTGGACGGTATGCTGGCACTTGTGCCAAATGCCCGTGTAGGCCACATCGGTCTGTACCGTGACCCTGTAACCCACACCCCCGTGGAGTACTACTGCAAACTCCCCTCGGACATTCAGGACCGTGATGTTTTTGTGCTTGATCCCATGCTGGCCACAGGTGGCTCGGCCGTGGATGCCATCGCCAAAATAAAGGAGCACGGCGCCACAAATATCCGCTTTTTGTGCATTATAGCCGCCCCCGAGGGTCTGGCAGAACTGCAAAAAGCCCACCCCGACGCAAAAATTTACTGCGCCGCACTGGATGACCGCCTAAACGACCACAAGTACATCATTCCCGGCCTTGGCGATGCCGGCGACAGAATTTACGGAACAAAATAAGCTGACAAAAATAAGACCACCCGCTTGGCGGGTGGTTTTATTTTTGCGTAACCGCGGCACAACTCTCCCCCCTCCCGTGCTGTGGGGCGCGCACTGTCCTCCCCCTCTGGGGGAGGCGGCGCCGTGGGG
>CAYJGQ010000074.1:0-11574 GCA_964369885.1 uncultured Oscillospiraceae bacterium | reverse complement strand
AATGTGCTTATACTGGACGAGCCGGCCGCAGGGCTTGACCCCAGAGGGCGTGACAAGGTGCTTGGCAAAATTGCCGACTACCATCGCGAGCGGGGCAATACGGTGCTGCTTGTGTCCCACAGCATGGAGGACATTGCAAAATATGCCGACCGTGTGCTTGTAATAAACAAGGGGCGTGTGGCCATGTTTGACACAGTGGAAAAGGTGTTTGCCAGGGCCGATGAACTGCGAGATATGCAGCTTTCGGTGCCGCAAATCACCCGCATTTGCCGTGGCCTTGCCCAGGCGGGTCTGCCTGTGCAGGAACACTGCTACACCATAGAAAGTGCAAAACAGCAACTCTTGGCACTGCGCCAAAGCAAGGAGGGCGGCCATGCTTAAGGATATTACTATAGGCCAGTTTTTTCCGGGACGATCGGTTATACACCGCCTTGACCCCAGGGTTAAAATCCTTCTTTCGATAACCTATATTATCATGTTGTTTTTGGCCGATGGTTTTAGCGGTATTGCCATTGGGGTGGTTTTTGTGGTAATTTGCTACGCCATAAGCCGCATACCACCAAAACTGATACTAAAATCTCTGCGCCCGGTGGTGCCAATTATACTGTTTACAGCAGTTCTAAATATGTTCTTTGTTGAGGGTGATGCTGTGTTTTCATGGCATTTTATCACCATCACACGCCAGGGGCTGGCCACGGCAGGGCTAATGAGCGTGAGAATTATATGCCTTATTGCCGGCACCTCACTTCTAACCTACACCACAAGCCCCATAGTCTTGACAGACGGCATCGAGCGCCTATTATCCCCGCTGAAAAAACTCGGTCTGCCTGTGCATGAACTGGCCATGATGATGACCATAGCCCTACGCTTTATACCAACCCTTATTGATGAAACCGACAAGATAATGTCGGCACAAAAGGCAAGGGGTGCCGACATGGAGTCGGGTGGGCTTACCAAGCGCGCCAAGGCACTTGTGCCAATACTCATACCGCTGTTTATATCGGCCTTCCGCCGTGCTGACGAGCTTGCGCTGGCCATGGAGTGCCGTTGTTACAAGGGCGGTGAGGGAAGAACACGCATGAAGCAGCTTAAAATCTCGGTGCAGGATATTGTGGCCTCACTGTTTGTGGTGACCGTTACGGCCGGCGTTGTGGTGGTGAATATCTTCTACCCACTGGCCATACTGTGACGACAGGCTACCACAACCCATCCCTCTGCGTGGCTTTTCCGCTTATGCGGCGCGAGGACCCGCACGGACACAAGCCCGCCGGGCAAACACCGCCCCACGGGCAAAAGTCCGCACAGGCCCTCACACCACCTAAACAAAAAATCCACGCATAGTGTGGCAAATATAATCCAAATTTATTTGCCACAACACATACACCATGCAAAAAGGAGGTCACATGCGAAATTTACTCATAACCATACGCTTTTGTGGTGTGGCCTACCACGGATTTCAGGTGCAAAAAAATGCCATTACGGTCTGCGAGGTGTTTCAGGACGGGGTGGAAAAACTACTGGGCAGGCGCCCCGATGTAAAGGGATGCTCCCGAACCGATGCGGGTGTGCATGCCAACCACTACTGCTTATCCATGCAGCTTGAAGATGGCATGACAGCGCCCTGCCACGGCCTACAAAAGGGGCTGAACTCGGTGCTGCCGGGGGACATAACCGTGCTGGATTGCCGCGATGTTGCGCAGGATTTTCATGCGCGCTACAACTGCCGTGCCAAACGCTATGTCTACATATACCACAACGCCCCACTGCGTGACCCCTTTTTAAGGGGCAGGGCCTACCACTGTGACGCCCGCTACACCCTTGATGAAAAGGCCATGAATGAGGCGGCGGCACAATTTGTGGGTCGGCATGATTTTACATCGTTTTGTGCGGCCGGTGGCTCGGTGGAGGACAAGCACCGCAGTATTTTAAGTGCCGAGGTAAAACGCGAGGGTGATATAGTAAAGTTTTGGGTGACCGGCGACGGGTTTTTATATAATATGGTGCGCATCATGGCTGGAACACTGCTTGAGGTGGGGCAGGGGCGTCGCACCGCAGAGGAAATTCCCGCTATTATTGACTCTTGTAGTCGCAGTGAAGCCGGCATAACACTGCCACCCGATGGCCTATACCTTGACAAGGTATACTATGATGAAAATCCGGGGCCTTAAAGCCCCTGCAAATATTCCCACCAACACCAAACTGTAAAAGGAGTGAAAAGCATGAAACGCCGACCAAAGCCGGAGCCCGATGAGCTTGCAAAGGCAAGACAACGCAAGAGAATGCGCATAGTTGCAGGGCGTTTTGGTATGCTTTTACTGCTGGGCTTTGCGGTGTGGGGGGTTGCTTTTTTAAGCGAGGACATCTCACGCATGGGGCTTGGCATGAAGTTTGGCGACCTTGTGGCTTCCTACTCACCGGGGCAGGGTTTCCCTGTGGATTTGCCCGATGAGAGCATACTGCAGATGTCGGACATGGGCAAGGATGTGGCAATACTAAGCGATGTGTCCCTGTCGATGTATAATTCAACCGGCAAGGAAACGGCGCGCATTGTGCATGGATACCAAAACCCTATAATCAGCACAAGCGGTGACCGTGCCATTATATTTGACCGAGAAGGCCAGCGTCTGGCGCTCTACAGCCGAACCGAGGAAATATGGGAAAAAACCACCACACACCCAATTGTGTGGGCCAATCTTGCTGAGAACGGCAATGTTGCTGTTGTGACGGGCGGCGACTACTTTGAGCGTGAAGTGGTGGTGTTTGATGCACAGGGGGAGGAAATGTTTTTGTGGGACACCTCACAACTTGTATGGCAGGTAGTGCTGAGCAGGAGGGGGGACACCATGCTTTCGCTTAGTACCGAGGCCGATGCAGGGGTGCTTAGCTCCCGCATAACCGCACTTGATTTTTCAAGCGAAACCCCGCTGTGTGAGATAATGCTAAAGGACCAAATGGCACTTTCGGTTGATTTTGTGGGTGCGCAGGATGAGCAGCTGCAAATAATAACCGAAAAAGGGGTGTATGCATATAATCTTGATGGGGAACAAATAGCCTCATACAGCTTTGGAAACCGCATACTAAACCGATTTGTCAACGGGCCCGAGCGGGACGGCGGAGCATATGTGCTGCTGGATGAGGTGGGGGATGGACGCCACCTTGTGCTTGTTTCGCTATCGGATGAGCTTGAGGTTATTGGCCAAACCGACATAAATACCACTGTTATTGATATGAAATGTCAAAAAGATGGCATTTGCATCTTTACAGAAGGTAGGGTAAATTATTATAATAGAGATGTATTAGATAGTTATGACATTGGACTATACGGGGTGATGGCCATTGAGTCGGCCGGAAGTACGGTGTACACAGCAGGAATAGATGGACTTAATCTTACCGAAATTGACCCTCCCAAGTAAAGACTTGGTGGAGATGTTAGGGTGAGAAATACATATAATAAAACGGTGGCAGTAACCTGTCCCCAAAGGACCGAGGAAAAAGGAGATACTGCATGGAATGGATTATTTTAGATGCCGCCGTAATTTTTATTGTACTTTTGTGTGTGGGTTGGGGTTGGCATAAGGGATTTATGGCCACCGCAATTGTGCTTTTGGGAACCTTGTTTTCGTTTTGGGTAGCCCAGGCCGTATCCGAGCCGGCGGCCGAATGGGTCTACGAAAATATGGCACAAGAACCCTTGGTGGGATATGTGCAGGAGCGTTTGGACAACCTAAACGGGGGCTCGCAAATAGATGATTTGACCGCCATGCTTGTGGGGCTTCAAGAGATGGCTCAACCGCTTTCGGTAATTGGAGAGATGTCAAATGCACTTTCCCGAATGCTGGGTATACCCGTGACCGATGCCATGGAGGTAAGCACCCAAGGCCTTCAGGATTCGCTGGCTGTAATGCTAAGCCAGGGGCAGGGCGTGGCCGAAGGACTTGTGGAGCTAACACTGCGACCGGTGGTGATGTTGGTGCTTCGCATGGGCATAATGCTACTTTGCTTTATTATACTCAGTGGACTTTTAAATGTAGTTGCAGGGCTTAGCGGCGTGTTTAACAAAATACCTGTGGTGGGCAGTGTCAACCGCTTTTTAGGTGCTACGGTGGGTGTGGTGCAGGCCTATGTAATACTGCTACTGCTTACAATAGCACTCGGGCTTTTCTTTGCGGCCACAGGAAACGATGGATATATAACAACCTCAACCATGGATCAAACCCTTATTTTTAGCAAAATACCATTCCCATTTATATAGCTGTAAAATATTGACCAACCGGTAAGATGTTTAAAATGGAAAGACCAGCAAAACATAATGTGTGCCTATAATCAGTTCCGGCAACCGAAAAACTCGGAAAAAGGGGGATGCACCATGAAAGAATTGCTAAAGGTTCCTTTTAACATTCCAAATGTTCTTACCATCATGCGACTGGCCTTAGTACCCGTATTTGTTTGGCAGTACATGGTGGCCCAAACCCGCGCCGACTATATTGTGGCGGCCGCAATACTGCTGTTTTCGGGCGTCACCGATGTGCTGGATGGGGTTATTGCTCGTCGCACAAATTCGGTGACAAAGTGGGGTATGGCGGTAGATCCTGTGGCCGACAAACTCACCCAACTTGCCGTTGTGGGATGTCTTTGGGTAAGGTATCCCGAGCTGTGGCCGTTTTTCCTGCCCTTGGTGCTAAAGGAGGGCATGATATTGTTTGGCGGCTGGCGGCTTTACAAACAGTTTGAGTTTGTGGGCAGTTCTAAGTGGTTTGGAAAGCTGGCAACGGTGGTGTTTTACCTCATAATGGTCATGGTGGTCTCACGGGGAGATCTGCATTACAGCGCCCTTGTGCCGCTGCTTGGCGTAATATTTTTTCTTATGCTTTTCTCACTTATTATGTATATGCGCGGTTACATGGAGTTTGACAAAACCCAAAGAAAAAACACCGCAAAGGAAACATGAATTTGTACACATAATCCCAAAACCTAAAATGTGCTACAAAAAAACACTGCCTGCATTTGGTGTTGGCGCAAACTAAGCCGACATAGCCAAGTAGCGGCAAGGCTTATTACAACCGCTTTTTATGTTGGCCCAACCTTGCTACACATAAATTTTAATTTTTTGTTCACAAAAGGGTAAACTGACAATACTATACTGATAGGTGACAATTTTATTGTCATTTAATAAACATATTAAGATGGTCGATACGGGGTGGCAAAATTAAGGTAATCAGAGCTTATGACGTTATAAGATATGTGATTAAACCGATTGCGCCAAGACACAGAGGACCAACATTTTTTAGAGACGAGGTAACAAGCTTACATGAGTATAATGTGTAGCAGATGCAACAAACGTATGGCAGTAGTTTTTATGACACGAATGGATGGCGAAAAAACCACCCAGGAGGGAATATGCCTAAAGTGTGCCAAGGAGCTTGGCCTAAAACCAATAGATGACCTCATGACCAAGATGGGCATAACCGATGATGATATAGACACTGTCAGCGATCAGATGATGGAGATAATGCAAACCGAGGGGGATGGGCTGTTTGAGCCGGGCGGAGCCATGCCCATGCCACTGTTCCAAAACCTATTTGGTGGGGAGAATAATGCATCCGAGCAGGGGCTTGTGCCCACCCAGAGCGACGAGGAGGGCGAAAAGGGCGAAAAAATTGTTTTGCCGCCCACCGAACAGCGAAAGACCAAAAATACTGCTAAAAAGGAAAAAGAGCCGCCAAAGTATAAGCACCTTGACACATACTGCGACAACCTTACCGCCCGAGCGGCGGCCGGCAAGCTTGATGCCCTTATAGGCCGTGAGGAGGAGATATCCCGAGTCGAGCAGATTCTCTGCCGTCGACAAAAGAACAACCCCTGCCTAATAGGCGAGCCGGGTGTGGGCAAGACCGCCATAGCCGAGGGCATTGCCATGCGCATAGCCTCGGGCGAGGCACCTGCACAGCTGGCCGACAAGCAGTTATATATGCTTGACCTTACCGCCCTTGTGGCCGGCACACAATTTAGAGGCCAGTTTGAAAGCCGTGTAAAGGGGCTGTTGTCCGACGTAAAGAAGGCCGGTAACATAATATTGTTTATAGACGAGGTGCACAGCCTTGTGGGTGCAGGTGGCGACGCAGAGGGCTCTATGAATGCCGCCAATATACTAAAACCCTCCCTGTCCCGTGGGGAACTACAGGTGATAGGTGCCACTACCTTTAATGAGTACCGCAAGCATATCGAGAAGGATGCCGCCCTTGAGCGACGTTTCCAGCCCGTAAAGGTATCCGAGCCCACCATTGAGGACAGCGTGAAGATTTTGCAGGGAATTAAGTGCTACTACGAGGATTTTCACCAGGTAAAGATAAGCGATAACATTGCAAGGCGTGCGGTGGTGTTGTCCGAGAGATATATTTTTGACAGGTTTTTGCCCGATAAGGCCATTGACCTGCTTGACGAGGCCTGCTCCTGCGCTACCCTGGCCAACAAGGAGCTTGGTGAGTATAGACGGCTGAAAAAGAAACGTGATAAGGCCGATGAAGAGCTTGTTGCCCTTGAGGGAAGCAGTACAGGGGATGCAAGGGAGCAGGAGGAGGCCTATCGTGAGATTGCCGAGCTAAAGGCAAAGCTTGCCCAGATGGATCAAACCATAAGTGAGCTTGAACCTGTGGCCATGAGCCGTCAGGTGACCGAGGGTGACCTTGCCAAGGTGATAGAGCTTTGGACAAAGATACCTGCCAGCCGCATACAGGAAAACGAGGTGCGACGTGTGGCAGGGCTTGCCGACGAGCTAAAGAGCAAGATAATAGGCCAGGACGAGGCAGTGGAGCTTGTGGCCTCGGCTGTAAGGCGCAGTAGGGTACAGATCTCGCCCCGTCGTCGGCCGGCTTCATTTATATTTGTGGGTCCCACAGGTGTTGGTAAAACCGAGCTTGCAAAGGTGCTGTCAAAGGCCATGTTTGATGATGCCGATCCTCTGATTCGTCTTGATATGTCGGAGTTTATGGAGAAGTTTTCGGTGTCCCGAATTATAGGTTCCCCCCCGGGATATGTGGGGTATGACGAGGCCGGACAGCTCACCGAGAAGGTGCGCCGCCGCCCCTATTCGGTGGTGTTGTTTGATGAGATCGAAAAGGCTCACCCCGATGTTATGAACATACTGCTGCAAATTCTTGATGAGGGCAAAATAACCGATGCGCAGGGACGCAATGTAAGCTTTGAAAACACCATAATAATCATGACATCCAATGCCGGAAGTGGCATAAAGGGCGGTGGATTTGGCTTTAATAAAAGCTTGACCGATCTTGAAAAGGAAAAGGCACACAAGGCCCTGCGTGACTTCTTGCGCCCCGAGTTTTTGGGTCGTGTGGATGAGGTGGTTGTGTTCCGTCCGCTGGACGAGGGCGATTTTGGGCGCATTGCCGCACTTATGATGAGCGAGATGAAGGAACCCTTGGAAGAGAAGGGGATTAAGTTTAGCTACGATCAAAAGGCTGAGCAGGCCATTGCTACCAAGGCCTTTGGTGACAAGAGCGGCGCCCGTGATCTGCGCAGGATTATCCGCAAAGAGGTGGAGGACAAAGTGGCTGTTTTGCTGGTTGAAAACCCCGATAATCCACCTGCACTGCTGGCAGTGTCGGCCAATGATGAGGGCGAAATTACACTGCACAGCGCCTGATATAGCCATATAAGCCCTTAGGCAACATAGACATTATAGTAAAAACGCCCCCCGACAGCTACGGAAAATCCGAGTAGTCGGGGGGCTTTTTTGCGGGTAGCAGGGTGAATGTTGTGGGGTTTTGGGGCAAAGTCATGGGGTTGGCACGGTGGGGGTTGACAAGCTTAAAGTAACGCGCTGATTGCCATGGCAATTAAGAGTATGCCGCCTGCAAGCTGGGCGCGACTACCTATTTTTGAGCCAAACAGCCTGCCGGCAACCAGAGCGGCGGTGCTACATAGCAGTGTTGTGATTGCTATTATGGTGGTCGCCCAAAAAATATTTACATTGGAAGCACAAAAGCTTACCCCAACGGCAAATGCATCTATACTGGTGGCCACCGCCTGTGCAGTTAGCATCCCAAAAGAAAAGTTTTGGACATTATCATCCTGATATGGCGCTCTACGCAGGGCGTCCCACAGCATTTTTGCGCCAATAAAGCCCAGCACCAAAAATGAGGTTATGGGGGCATAGCGGTTTATAAACTGAGAAAAAAGCGAGCCTGCCCAAAAGCCAAACAGGGGCATCAGCCCTTGAAACAGCCCGAAGGCAATGGGTATGGACAATTTTTTTGGCCAGGAAATGTTGGGGAAGGCAAGCCCGTTTGCCACAGAAACTGCAGCAGCGTCCATGCTAAGCCCAAGGCCGATAAGTACAATATCGAGCATTGACATGTAGTAAACCTCTCAAAACGTAGTGGGTATTGGTAGTGGCATTGTTTTAGCATATGATGGTCAAGGTCAAATAATTCGTACAAGCAAATTGTTCGCACAACCTTCAATATTATATCACAAAATTGTAGTGTTGTGCGAACATTTTTGCAGATTGCACAGAGAAAATAGAGGGAGATATTTGTGCAAATATAGAGGATAAAACACAATAAATTCCAAAATATTACAACTCAAAAGGCTGATTTTGATTTGTTAAAAACTACACTGTATAGCCGTCCAACAGGGTGGTTTTCAACCAAAAAAAAGTTGAAAACTGCCATTTTGGGGATAAAACAAGCTTCCAAGGCCAATATCCTGTGGAAAACTATGTTGAAAGTGTTGAGTACTTGTTTATACAAGGGGTTATTACTCGGTAATATTTAGCGTATAGGATATGAAAAATAAAGCTATATTTTACAAAAAACGAATAATTTTGCAAAAGTATACTAAAACGTCCACTGCCAAATCAACTACAATTATTGCATTAAAGGAAAATGAGCGGAATACTGTATATACGGGAGATAATTTTTAGTTTTACGGAGGTGTTTTATTCACGATTTATTTGTTTGTAAAAAATCATGTTTTGTTGTATAATACAGTAATAGTTTGTCGATTTATAAATGAATTTTACTTGTAAGGAGCACTTATATGAACGCAATAAATAGAATATCCCGTTCAGGTCAGGGTAGGGGTAAGACCTGGCTGATTTTTGGTTTGGCGATAATTGCCGTTGCCGGGATATCTTTTGGAATAGCCGTGTACTGGCAGACACACATGGTGAGCCCTCAGGGAACACAGCCCATCACAGAACAACAATCACAACAGGCGCAAATTCCGCCAACCGTATCTCAGGACAGCTTACAGGAAAGCGCATCCCAACAGGATAGCCAATCAAGCTCCCAAAGTCAGCAGGAAAGCAGTCTTGCCGACAGCACGCAGTCGCCTTTTGAGGATCTGGCCGATGTTGTGGTGCCCAAGGGGGATTGGGTGGACTCCTCTTATTTTGATGATGCCGCCTTTGTGGGCGACTCGATAACCTACGGTTTACAGGTTTACAATACCATGACCAATGCCACAATAATTGCACATACCGGCATAAATCCACAAACTATTCTTACCAAGAGTGTTATTATAGACGGGGAGGAAACATTGACAATCCTTGAAGCTTTGGAGAAGGATGACCCTGCAAAGATTTATGTTATGCTTGGTGCCAATGGCGTGGCCTTCCTTGATGAGGAAACAATGATGGGATTTTATGGTGATCTTATCGACGGAATAACACAGCAACACCCCGATGCCACGGTATATGTGCAGTCAATTTTGCCTGTGACGGCCGAAAAAAGTCTTGAAGAGGGGTACTCAAACGACCGAATTGATCAGTACAATATTGCTTTGATGAATTTGGCCAAGGAAAAGGGTGTGTACTACCTAAATGTAGCCGAAGCATTTAAGGATGAGAATGGGGCGCTTCCCACCGAGGCCAGCCCCAAGGATGGTATGCACTTTGGTGCAACCTACTATATGAAATGGTTTGATTATCTAAAGAGTCATGCAGTGACCGAGTAGTAAACCTTGTCCGAATGCAGAGTAGCTGTAACGGCTCAAAAAAATTAACATCACCACAAAGGAGATAAATGTTATGTTAAACAAGATAAGCTTATTTTCGATTATTATGGCGGTAGCACTGATTTTTGCAGGTTGTTCACAGGGGCAGGAGGAGGTTGCTCCCACAGGGGCAGAGGTTGCCGCTCCTGACCTTGCCACCCTTGCGGAGGATATGTATTCGGCCGGCACATGGGAGGATGAGCTCATGTTGCTTGACCCCGCAGTTGTGCCCAACCTCTATACACTGGATGATAGCAGTATTGCAGAATTTGCAGTTTATGCCAGCAGTACCATGAGCACCCCTGAGGAGGTTGCCGTTTTTGTGGCAACCGATGAGGAGTCGCTGGCCTATGTTGAGGAAATGATTAACATAAGACTTCAAAACCTCACATTTTCCTTTGAGGACTACCTACCCGAGGAAATGCCCAAGATAGAGGATGCCAAGGTGCTTAAAAACGGGCTTTATATGGCATTGGTGGTATCGGGCGATACCGCACCTATCGAGAAAGCTTTTAATGATGCCTTTGGCGGCTGATAAAATAGTAAACATTATTACAGGGGAGGGGTAAAACATGGCAGTAGAGAGTGCAGCAATAGTGGTTATTATACTGCTTTTTTGCGCAATAACTGCAAGGCAGGGTAAAGGTGGAACGGCGGTGGCGGTGCTTCCTCTGGCCATTACACCACTTGCATTTTTAGTAGGTATTTACGGCGGCCCCCTGGTGGACTCCCAAATAAACAGACCAATTTTGCCACTGTTACAGGTGGGCTCGGTCATGGTAGGGGCGCTTATTGCCAGCCTTATAATGGGATTTATAGCCAGCAAAATTGACGGTAAAAACAACCGCATGGCCTACCTTTTGTTATGTGGCGGCTTTACCCTTATACTTACCCTGCTAATTCTATCAAGTATATTGCTGTGAGGATAAAAAAACAGACCGCTTCATATCCATGCAAAGTCTGGAATGAAGCGGTTTTTTTATGTCTTGTAGGCAGTTTGATGAGCCTAACATTATGCCGGGGGGATAAATTTAAGTGCATATTATAAAAATAATTGCAGGATTTCTTGCCTTGTCACTGGCCGTTATAGGAATATTTCTGCCAATACTACCCACCACACCCTTTGTACTACTTGCAATTGGGTGCTTTTCGGCAACCCCAAAAATTCGCGCATGGGTGCTTAAAATTGCCCCTTTCCGAGAATACTACGAGAGCTATACAAAAAAGCGTCCGCTTAGGTGGCGTACAATAATCTGGAGCCTATTGTTTTTGTGGACGACACTTATAGTTTCCATGTTGCTGTCAAAATCACTGCCTATCACACTGCTGCTAATAGCCGTAGGTATAGGTGTGACAATTCATATCCTTGTTATGTCAAGGCGGCTGGGGCGCTGTCGTAGTAGCTGACCTGCAGCAAAGCAGGTGCCCTCGGTCGCGTGGTCGCACTGGACGCTCCCCCCACCCACACGACTTCGTCGGCCGCGTGGTCGCGGCGGAACTCTCCCCCCACCCACACGACTTCGTCGGCCGCGTGATCGCGGCGGAACTCTCCCCCCCTCC
>CAYJGQ010000073.1:0-11712 GCA_964369885.1 uncultured Oscillospiraceae bacterium | reverse complement strand
GAGCCACAAGCCAATCAAGATAAGGTTTTATATTAGCGGAGCTAATATAAATAATCTGTATAACAGATTATTTATTCGCACATCTGCCTCTGGCAGGTGCAAAATCTATGCCGATACAGTATAAATGGTTTTGTGGGTGTGGGTAGGCGTAATCATTTTTACATTGCACAGTAGTCTTGATTTTTGGAGTAAATGTATTTAAGGGGGAGCGGTATGTCGAAATATTTGATGGGCATAGACAACGGAAGCACCGTTGTAAAGGCCGCAGTATTTGATCTTGAAGGAAATGAACTTGGGGTGTGTGGCCAGGCGGCCGAGATAAATTCCCCCCACCCCGGATGGTACGAGCGGGACATGCAAACCCTGTGGGAGGCAAATATAGCCGCTATGGCAGGGGCAATAAAGGCGGCAGGGGTAAAGGGCGAGGAGATCATGGCCATATCCATAACAGGCCATGGTAATGGTGCCCACCTGCTTGATGCGCAGGGTAATCCGGTGCGTCCCATAATAGAGGCCTCCGACTCAAGGGCGCTTGAGCTTGTGCAAACCTTTGAGGAAGAGGGCTATTACGAGGAGGTGCACCCCAGCAATATGCAGGCACTGTGGCCGGGGCTTTCGGCCGTGGTTATGCGCTGGCTCAAGGAGAACGAACCCGAAAACTACGCAAGGGTAAAATACTTCTTTAATGTACATGATTATGTACGCTTTCGTCTTACCGGCAAGGCATATTGCGAAATAAGCGATATGTCGGGCACCGGACTTATAAACACCGCCAAACGCAAAATAGACAGCGATATGCTCTCCAAAATGGGCATTGGTGAGGTGGCCCAAATGATTCCCCCCCTAATTGGATCTTTTGATCTGGCCGGCAGGCTGGATGAGGGGGTGGCCATGGCGGTGGGTATGGAGCCCGGTACACCTGTGTTTGCAGGATGCTACGACATAGCCGCCGCAGGGCTGGCCACAGGGTCGGTGGATCAAACCCGCATATGTGTTATATCGGGCACATGGGCAAACAATCAGTATATTGCCACAAAACCCGTGGTATCGCGCGATCTTTTCTCCACCAGTATTTTTTCCCGTCCGGGGTATTACCTCATGCTTGAGGGCTCGCCCACCTCGGCCTCCAACCTTGAGTGGTTTGTCAGGGAGTTTTTGGAGGAGGAGAAAAAGCAGGCCAAGGCAGAGGGAAGCAGTGTGTACGACATTTGCAACAGGGCGGTGGAGAATACAAAGGCCTGGGACAGTGAACTGCTATTTTTACCTTTTTTATATGGCAGCAATGTAAACCCACATGCCAAGGCCACCTTTGTTGGCATTCAGGGCTGGCATCGGCGCGAGCATATTATTAGGGCTATATATGAGGGGATATGTTTCTCCCATCGTTTTCATATTGAGCGGTTGCTGACCCACCTGCCACCCCCCGAGGCCGCACGTATTGCAGGTGGTGGTGCCAAGAGCAAGCAGTGGGCACAGATGTTTGCCGATGTGCTGGGTATGCCCATGGAAATACCTGTGGCCAGCGAGCTTGGAACCCTTGGTGCAGCCATGTGTGCCGCCGTTGGCATGGGCTACTTTGCCGATACAAATGCGGCGGTGGCCGCAATGGTGAAAACCAGCGCCACGGTAATGCCTTCCTATTCCAGCAAGGCGGTTTATGACAAAAAGTATGCACGCTACCTAAAAGCCATAAAGGCGCTCGACAGTTTTTGGGAAGATCAGGGGTAATAATACGAATTTGTTATATGCACCGCTACTGCAAACCGAGAAATTATGTAAAAATCCCCCTAAAACTACGTTTTAGGGGGATTTGTGTATGCGGGTTAGCTTATTTAATTTACAGCTCATCAAGGGGGAGTGGTTTTGCATAGTGGTAGCCCTGAGAGTACTTTATGCCGCTATCGCTTACAATTTTTTGTATCTCGGCGTTTTCCACAAATTCGGCCACAACATCGGCGCCTATTAGCTTTGCCATGTAGCATATCGAGTCTAAAACCACCATACTCTCGTGGCTTTTGGGTATGTGCTTAATTATTTCGCCATCAATTTTAATTATGTCGGGCTTGCAGGCAATTATTGAGGAATAGGTTGCAAAACCCGAGCCAAAATCATCCACCGCAAGCTTACAGCCAACCTTTTTTACCTCGTGCAGGAAGTCAAGCAGAATGTCACTGCCGCTGTAATTTTCGGTTTCAACAAACTCCACCACCACACGCTCGGGGTGGGGATGCTTTTTAATTCTATCATAAAACCACTGCTTAAACTCCTCCGACTGCACATCAAGTAGAGATAGGTTGAGTGTAAGGTCGGCATCTCTGCTTTCAAAGGCTGTAAGAGCCTTGTCAATTGCAATACGGCTCAGGGTGAGGTAGAGCTTTAGCTTTTTTGAGGCATCCAAAAACATGCCGGGGGGGCAAACCTTACCCTCCTGGTCATAAATTCGCATAAGGGCTTCATATTTTGTTATCTTGCCAAGGTTGTTGTCCTGCACACCCTGATAAAACATAGTAACCTTATCATTTTTTATGGCGTAGTTTATAAGATCAAACAATTTTAGGTCTTTTTCGGTTTCGGCCATAAGGCGCTCTTTTTCGTCGGTGGCTACAATAAAGTTGTTTTGTAGTTTTTTATTTAGGTAAAATGCGCTCTTGGCACGGTTAATAAGGTCATCGCCGTAGGCCACAACAAAGCGGGAAATGCCGCCAAGGCCGGTCTGGCGAGAACTGATAAGCTCGTACTGCTCATGGTTTACCTTCATGAGGTTTGTAAAATCCTCGTCGCTCATGTCGTCGGTTGCAACCGCCATAAAGGAGCGATAGGTGTGAACATAAACCTGTATTAGGTGGTCTATACCCATGGCCTTGTAGGCCTCATTGCCCATTTTTAGTATTTCGCTACTGGTTTTATAGTAACTTTCCTCGCCAAATGTGGCTATCATCATATCGGCGTTGATAACCTCGGTCATACATATCTTTGTGAATTTTTTCGTCTTTAGATCCTCAAGGTATTGATCATAGCTTTGGATGTTAAATCGGCTATCAATATGAGGATGGGCCGTATTTTTACCAGTGATAATAACCACCCTTTCAAATTACATACTACAGTAATTTGCAATATGCTTCATTTGCAAATTCATCACTCTTAGAATCACAAGATACTAAGTATAAGTGTATCATTTTTTATATAAAAGTCAATGAGAATGGGAATTATATAGGGGTTTATTTTAACTAAAAATTTTCCATATGTACAAGTCGTTTCATGATGAATGCATATGCACAAATATGAACAAAAAATATTTGATTTTTAGGGAAAACGGGGTAAAATTATGCTTATATTAACATTGGACAATAGGCAGAGCAAAAGGGGTAAGCCCCCACAAAAAACAGCGCAAAGCGCGGGAGGGAAATATGCCAATACAAAGCCACTTAGATTTGGTGGATGAAAAAACAAGATTGCAGGTCATGCCTATGATTTCTTATATTCAGGAGCGGTACAGCGCGGCGGTGTTTGACGAAAAATATTCAAAGAAAACCCACATACCCACATGGAGGCACAAGGGTTCATATGTGGCAATTGGCTGCAGGAAGAAGTATATTAGCGTCTATTTTGGCAGCCCGGATGCGGTGCAGAGCATAAAAGCCGAGGTCGACTCGCCATATGTTGTGGCGCGCAAGGGCTGTGTAAATTTGTGCTACAAAAGCAAGGAAATACCGTATGACGCAATTTTCAGAGGGATAGACCTCTGCTTTGGAGAATAGACAGCCGGTGTAAAACACCCCCAGCTACAGTTGATTTGTAGGTGGGGGTGTTTTGTTTTTTGTGTGCGGTGTGTTTAGAGAAATAGTGGCAGGCGTGGGGTGGTGTTGTGGGTTGCGCCCTCCCTGCATAGCCTATATGATAATACCGTCGCAGTGGTCAATTTCGTGTTGTATTATTTGCGCTGTGAAGCCGGAAAAGGTTTTTAGCCGCTTTTGAAATTTCATATTTTGGTACTCCACCTTAATGTTTTTGTAGCGCTTTGTGGGGCGTGTGCCCTCAAGCGAAAGGCAGGCCTCCTCGGTGGTGTATGCGTCGCTACATCTAATTATTTTGGGGTTGAGCATAACAAGTGGATCGCCGTTGTCGTCCACCACAATAATGCGGGTAAGACAGCCTATCATATTGGCGGCAAGCCCCACACAGCGCTGGCTATTGGCCGACAGGGTGTCGAGCAAATCCAGTGCCACGGCAAGGTCATCGGGTGTGGCAGGCAGGCTTTTTTGGGCCAAAAAATTTTCATCTGTTATAATGTCTTTTATCATAGCAAAGGCTCTTTTCTGTTTTTTTACATTATAACATACATTGCCTAAAAGTGACACGGCATACAGTGGCCTTGGGCAACATAGGGGATAGTTGACAATTATTGTACAATAATATATAATGGTTTTACGTATACACAGAGAAGTTACGGTGGTCCTACTTAGGACATGAGTGAAAGGATGGGAATTACAATGCGTAAATTAACAAAGGGCTTGACTATTGTATTTGGTTGCGTGTTTATGTTTGCAGTTATGGCGGCCTGCTCCACCCCTGCCCAAGAGGAGGAGCCACTGCAAAGCGGTGCAACACCCCAGGCTGAGCAATCTCAGGTGGAGGAGGCATCCCAAGAGGAGGCGATGCAGGAACCGGCCGAGCAAACCACAGATGAAGCCGCAATTGTAAAGAGCGGTGTGATTACCGACGGAGAGCACGATGTAGCGGCCGTTGTAAACCTGTATAGCGACAATACCCTTGAGATTGTAGGACTTAGTTACGATGGCAAGGCCCCGGATGTTTATATAGCCATTGGCAATAAAACCGAGGGTGGAGCGTTTGAAAAAACCGAACTGGTGACCGAAAAATTTGAGGGTAGCTACGAAAACCACGATATTACCATTGAGCTTGGAGAGGGCAAAGAGTTTACCGCCGTTTCGGTTTACTGTGATGTGTATGCCGAGGATTTTGGGTCGGTTATCCTGCAGGATGTAGAGTAAAAGTTGCGCATGATCCACCAAAGGTTGCGCCAAGCCTACAAGGGCAAAATAAAAGCACATAAAAATCCCCCACAATATATGTGGGGGATTTTTTATTGCAGGCGTTATCCTGTATTATTTGTAATTTTATTTATCAAAAGAAGCCATAAATATCGATATCATCTTAAGCACATACTGCATGGTGTTTATTTCTTTTTCGCTCCAAATGCGGTGGGGGTTAATGTCGTCAAGGCCAAAAACAATCCGTGAGCAGCCCTTACCCTTTGTTTGGGTCAATAGATATGAATTTGCAGATTTATCGGGTGTGTTTTTCTCAAGGTCGGTATCCAAAAGCAAGGTTTTACCGTTGCTACACATAAATCCATTTTCCTCAAGCTCGGCAAAGAAATCAACAAGCGATGCCCCATCAACGTTTTGGAAGGAATCCTTTTTGGAGATGGTGTTATTTGATGACCACTCATAGGTTATGCTGTAGCTTGTCTCGCTGTCGGTAGTTTGGACTATATAGCATCTGTCGGCATTCATATGGGTGCCCATAAGCCCAACAACCATATTTATAGATCTTGAAACATCCTCGGCTTGGTACATCAAATTAAACATTACCGATACAATATTGGAGTCAAAATAGGAGTTTACCGGTTTGTTTGAGTTGTCCACAACGGTAAGGGTTGGGGTATTGGTATCGGCCAACTCCTCCGAGTATATGGTGTAGCAGTCCTTGCCATCGGCCTTGGAGTTGTAAAGTGCCTTGTCGGCACATCTGTACAGTCCTTCGTAGGTATCGGCGTGTTTTGGGTATATGGCAACCCCAATACTACCTGATATTTTATAGTCACTGTTTTCGCCCGAATAGCTATTCTTAAATGCGTTTGCAATGGCCTCGGCTTTGTGTTTTATAACCTGCTCATTGGAGATGTTTTTTACAAACACAAGGAATTCATCTCCGCCTATACGGCCTATTATGTCGCCACCACGGAAGTTAGAGTGAAGATTTTTTGCAATGTCACTAAGCGCAATATCACCAAAGTAGTGGCCCAGCTCGTTATTTACCGACTTAAAGTTGTCAACATCTATGATAAATAGCGCATGAGAGGCGCCCGAAGAGCTATCGATGATGTCGCGAACTATATTTTCAGTTGTTATTTTGTTTAGGCAGTTTGTCAGCAAATCGGTTTTTGAGAGAACCTCAAGGCGTTTTTGCTTATCAATATCATAGGTTTTGCCTATTGAAAACAGGGGTTTGCCATCCTTGTCATATATCGTTTTATAGGTGATTTTGTAGTAACGTGTTATGCCGCTGGGCTGTACAAAGCGAACCTCTAAAGGCTCCACCACTCCGCTTTTTAGGTTGGCATCAAACTGTAAAAAGCCCTCCAAATCATCGGGGAAAACCATACCGTTTTCCACCACATAGCTTGGGAAGGGCTGCTTTACCTCCGACAGCCCAAGAATATCACGCCCCTTGCCAAAAAACTGTATGGTGGACATGCTGACATCGTATATCCAAAACCATTCCTCGGTAAGCTGGGCCACGCTGTTAAACAGGTCGCGGTAGGTCACACGGCTAAAGTAGTACTCATTAAAATTAGGCTCATTGTTATACCCTGCAATGTAGGGGCGCAAATCGTGCATCGAGCTTGCCAATAGCTGCTTGCCGTCTTGATCGGTTGTGCCCAGACGGTATATGCTGATATGAAGAGGGATTTCCTCACCGCTTAGCTTTATATCAAGCCAATTAAAATGGGCTTCGCCATTCTCAAGGGCGGTTAAAACCTGTTGGCTAAATGCAAGCTTAGAGTTTTGGCCATCGGGCTGACACTCAGGGGTGAGATCATAAAATTTTTCATTATAGCTTTGCATCGAGTCAATCCCATACAAACTTAATGTATGCGCATTGCAGTATATACTTTGAGCATGTTCGTTTAATATATTAATACATATGGGGGTGCTGTCCAAAACACGCAACAACTGATCTATTGTAAAGTTGGCATTTGCCGCAGGCATACGGTCGGCAGAGGAGTCGCCGCTACTTTTGATGTTTTTCATTTATAAACTCCAATCTAAAAGGCGTTCAGTTAGGTTTGCCAGGTGATGTATACAAAAAATTTTCGGGGTGTGGGGGGAGTATAGATAAAATTAAAGAATATCACTAAAATATTTTGCCTGAAAATCATCAATCGAGATGGGGCGACTAAAGTAATATCCCTGCCCCTTCTGGCAGCCGAGATTTCGTAGTATGTCAAGTTGCTCGGGGGTTTCTATTCCCTCGGCAACCGAGACCATATCGGTAAGTTCATTGCAGAGATTTAGTGCCACCTTGGTAAGCACCTTTGCACGATGGTCGGTGGCCAAATCACGGGTTATACCCATGTCTATTTTTATCTCGTCGAAATCTGAAATTTTTAGGGAGGACAAATTTGCGTGCCCACTGCCGAAATCGTCCAGCGAAACGCAAAATCCTGCTGATCTTAGTGCGGCAACTACACCTATGAAGGCCTTATCATCCGACTGGCTCATGGTTTCGGTTATTTCCACCATAAACATCGAGCGGTTGACCGAGTGTTGGTCGCAGATATCTGATAGGGTGTCAACTATGCCGGTTTCCATTATTGTGGCGCGGGAGAAGTTGACCGAAATTTTCAGGGAGCTGTCAATCCCGGCCATGTCCCACCGTTTAAGGAGTTGGCATACCGTGGTGAAAACATATAAATCAATTTTGGAAATCATGCCCTCTTTTTCATAAAAAGGAACAAATGAAATAGGTGGCTGGGGGACGCCATTTGCATCAGTTCTGCGAATTAAAGCCTCGGCACCATCCAGTGTATTGGTTTGCAGATTTATTTGGGGCTGTAAAAAAACCATATATTTTCCGTTTTTTATCTCGTTTTCAAGGTTTTTACTGAGTATAGTAGTATAGCTTCGGCTTCCCAAAATGGTGTTGTGCTGCTCCTGCTCGGGTGCGCTCATATTGCCCGAGTTTGCATTCCAGGTAAAGCCTATCGAGGCGTTTAGATCGGGCTCATCGTAAATGGCCTCCCGCAATATTTTAATTTTGCCCTCAAAGTTTTGCTCGCTGATGTTTTTTTCCAGCACAACAAATTCATCTCCACCAACTCGGAAGATATTGTCATCAAATATTTCGCACAAAATTTCCGACAGTTTGCGTATTACCTCATCGCCATAGCGTATGCCCTTGTGCTCATTTATACGGGCAAGACCCTTAATGTCGATATAAGCAACACCCAGTGAGTGTATATTATCCCCGTCAATCTTTCTTAGCACCTCTGCAAAACTATGGCGATTTTTAACCCCGGTTAGTGTGTCAAAATAGCTGAGTCTATTTAGCGAGGAAATGAGTTTATTTTTGCTCAAAAAGTCGGCAATAAATACCGACAGTGAGGTGCAAAGCCAGTGTTTATCGGTGTTTTTTGTGGGGTTTTCAACGCTAAGCAGGCCAATAAATTTATCGTTAGTATCGTTAATGGCCGAACATATTAGATCATTTACTGAAGTTTTGTTAAGGGCGTTACATATGGCTTTGTTTTCTGAAAAGTGATTTGCGATATTGCTTAAATATGACGAGTTTTTTGAGCTTATGCTATTAATAAAGCGGCGCATGGAGGGCATGGGAATTCCCTGCAAAAATGGTTTGAAGGAGTGGGCATTTTTGCCCACCCATTCGTGGGTATTGTTTACCGTAAGCCCATCCATGGAAACCTGCAATATTGTTCCGCGGCAGGCGCCAAAGAAGTTACACACAACCCCTAAAATTGCCTCAATAGAAACATCAGGGCTTTGTCCCGTATGAAGCATTCTTATGCAGTTTAGCAGTAGGGTTTGTTCGTCCAGTTTTTCTTGCAGTTTATTTTCAAGCTCTATAACATTTGTTATATCGGTGGCCACCTGAAGTTTTACAAGTTTTTCGTCAAGGCGGATAAGTTTGTCCTTGAATAGATATGTCTTATCAAATATAGGATTGTAGTAGGTCCACTCGTAAAAGCTACCCTCCATTACATATTTATTGGTACAAAAATCGCAGGGCTCGGTTTTGTTGTGCAAAAGCTCATAGCACTTTTTGCTTTTCCAGTAGCTCTCGCTTGGGTTACCGTACATATCAAGTGCTTTTTTATTCATGTATTTCATTTCGTAGGTGTCGGGGTCGACGATGTAAATAAAGTTGTCGGTATTAGCCCCCACAAAGGCCGACACCTTGCTGTGCTCGCTAAGAAGTTTTACTTCGTCATTTAAGTGGTTGCCACGCAAAATTATTGAGAAAATTCTGGACAGGTAGTGCAGTGTGTTTACCTGAGCTTCTGTCCATGTTTGGGTGCAGTGGCAGTTTTCAACCACAATAAAAAATGTAACCTTGTCATCTTTTTTTATCTGGGAATGCAAAAAGGATTTGGCCTCTTTGGATGCAAGTATGGGGGGGATATCGACACTTAAATAGCAGTCGTTTATATCATCACACACATACATGCCGCTATCCGAGGCATAATCAAAAAGATTTTTTATACTGCTGCTCTCCGCAAGGGGGAGGGTGTCAATGTAGGAGGTAACACCGGGCCTGCACCATTCGTAGGTAATGCCGTAGTTTTGGCCGCCATCAAAAGACTCCACAATAAAGCTGCGGTCGGAATTGTAGTTTTGGACAAGGTATCTAAGCGCCGAGTTGATTGCAGTCTCGTCGCTGTTTCTCTCATATAGTATATTAAAAATGGCCGAGGATATGGTGTGATCCATATCAAGTCCTGAAATTTTGTCAGCACGATTAAATTTGGTTAGACTGGGGCTATCAAGATTATCGACGCTTGGGTTATAATGCATCCATTTGCCCCTACCATCCACCTTAGACATCATGAGGGCTTTGTCGGCACGGCGCATGTAGTATTCATATGTGGTATCTTTCTGATCGCACAAAACTACACCAATGCTCACACCTATATCGGCCTCCATGTCGGGCAGGGTGTAGAGCGTATTTATAGTTTTTGAAAGCTTATCAAGGCGCTCGTTTAGCGTGGCATCATCCGAGACTTTGTCGATAAATACCACAAATTCATCGCCACCAATACGGCCTACTATATCCCTATCAAATTTCCAGCTATTTATTCGTTTTACAAGCTGGCGCAAAACCTCATCGCCATAAAAATGGCCGTTTTTTTCGTTAAAAGCTCTAAAGCCATCAATATCAATAAAAAGTAGCGCACCAAAGTAAGGCTTATTCTCCTTAAGCCTTGCTAAGATAAGCTCCTCTACACTGCTTTTGCTATAACACCCGGTTAAGGAATCAAGTTTTACCTGCTCCTCCAGCATTTTTTGTTGGTGAATATCGCTAACCTTACCCACAGTGATAATTGGGGGGCCGTCTTTATTCTTTACAAAGCGATAGGTTATGCGGTGGTATCTATATGAGCCGTCATGGTGCAAAAACCTAAGATCTATGGGGGTGGTTATACCACGCTGCATATTTGCAACCATGCCCTGATAAATTTGGACATCATCGGGATGTATAATGTTTTCGTCATAGGCGGCCGGGGTGGTTTTGCTATCATTCATTTGAAAATAGCTGTTTTGAGCCTCTGCCCCCAAAAACTGAATGGTGGTGGTTCGCCTATCAATTACAAAAAACACATCATCCGACATCTCGGCAACATGGCTGAGTACCGCCTTTTCCGGAAGCTTATTGGGGAAATAAAAGTCATCATCATTTTGGGTCGTGTTGCGCTGGAATTCCGGTCTTAAATCGCGCACAAAACCTACAATATAGCTATGATCGTTGTCTGGAAGGGCTATTTTTGTAAGGGTAACCTCGGCGGGGATCTCTTCTCCATCACTGCTTAGATGCATCCACTTAAATTTGTGGAAACCTTGGTTTAGGGCAATGTCCATATTGCGGTGTGTCATTTCAATCGAGGTTATACCGTTTGGCTGATATTCAGGGGAAAATTTATAAAAGTCCTCAAGAAAATCCTTGGAGGATGTAAGGTTAAATAGGTGCAGTGTTTGCTTGTTGCAGGCGAGATTATTCATATTAGAGTCCCACAAATTAAGTGCAAAGGGAGATACATCAACAATGGCCTCCAAAGCAACATAAAAAGCATTATCTCTATTTAGGTTATCCTTACCACTACAATCAATATCAAGCATGATTTGCACCACCTATATATACTATTTTTTTACCAGTTAAAGTTTAACATATATTAACATTTTATCAATAGAATTGGGCAAATTTATGGGTTATTTTGTTAATTTTTGTATTTTTAGTTAATGTTTGGCATTAAAATACATTGCAGTGTAATAAAATGTCTAAAAGCACTATAATTATAGACTAATGCGGGCAGAAAATAATAACCTTACAGTGGGGTAGTTATGGCACAAAAAAGTGTTTAGAAGAGGGTGCAGGGGCAGGAAATTTGATGCAAACAAAACTTTTTGTAAAAGCACAACCATTTTGCAGGGTGGGAAACATCAAGTCTACAAAAAACTTCGCCCCAAGGCCACAGGCCTTGGGGCGTGCAAAAGTTTGTGTGACGTGGGGCAAGCCCCACGTCCATTGGGTAGCGCTGGGCACAGGTGCATCAAGGCGGTAGCCTCACGCTCCGCCCCTACGCCACCAAGCCCTACGGCTTTGGCGGCTACCCCTGCCCTTGGCAGGGGCCGAAGCTCACTCGCTGCGCTCATGATCTTCGGGGGCTCCGCC
>CAYJGQ010000072.1:0-11735 GCA_964369885.1 uncultured Oscillospiraceae bacterium | reverse complement strand
ATAAATAATGCTACGCATTCTTCATATTGATAGCATAGAATTAGTCAAAAACCACCCTATTTGGGGGTGGTTTTTGACTTGATGTATGGGTTGTGTCATCGTGGCCTTTGGGCCACAACAATGTTGTATACCCGAGGATAAGGATTGTTATTTATGATTATGGCCTCGGTTTCGCAGACCTCAAGGAGCTTCCAGTCGTGGTAAAGGGTAAAGAGCTCGCCCGATAGCAGGGGATAAACACCCCGTGATTTTGGCTCCTTGATGTATGGCTTTGCAACAGGCGCGCTGATTATGTGCAGACCGCCCGGTTTGGTGTGATGTTTTAACTGCTTTATAACCTCTTGTCGGCGGTCGGCTTTTACAAGGTGTAGCACTTCATCACAAAAGCAGATGTCGTATGAATGATCGGGTACATAGTCCTCAATGCTTGATTTGTAAATTCTTGCCGACATACCGCAGGACTCCATGAGGCTATGAGCCTTGTTAATTGCAACCTCGGATATCTCAACACCGCTGACCTTGTAGCCGTTTCGGGCAAAAAACAAAAGGTTTTGCCCCTCGCGACAGGCAATGTCAAGAAGCAGTGTCTCGCCATGGGGAGGCCTGTATTTTAGCACCCGTGTGGCAAGCTCTGTTGGGGTGGCACCCCAGTAAAAATCCTGATCACCGCTGTAAAGGCTGTCGTACCTCTGTTGTCGCTCCGACACATTGACATGTCCCATAAGCGTATCTATACTTACATTGAGCGCATTTGAAAGCAGTATCATATTGCCTGTTTTTGGCTTGGCTTGACCATTTTCCCATTTTGATATGGCCTGAAATGACACCCCTATTAGTTCGGCCAGCTCGTTTTGTGATATTTTTAGTAGTTTGCGATATTTTACAAGATTTTTTGCAACCTCACTCACTCAGCTCACCCCAAATCTTTTTTATTTTAAGTTTATTCAACTATACATTGAATTTTTGGGATTTTCAAGTTAAAATTGAGTGGGACAAAAATTGGGACTTGGTGCTTACCACCGCTCAAACAACAAAAAATTCTTCTCACCCGGTGGCCACCCGAGAGGTGGGAAGATTAAAACAATGTCGGGTGGCAGAATGGAGAATTATCATGATTATAGGAATTTTAGGCCCCATGCAGGAAGAGGTCGACGCACTTCTAAAAATCGTAGAAAACCCCACCAGGGACGACCGCTGCGGATTTGCCATATGGAGAGGTCGCTCCGGGGGAGTTGAGGTTGTAATTATACGTTGTGGTGTGGGCACCGTTTCTTCGGCGGCCGCCACCCAGTGCCTAATATGCGAGTTTGGGGTAACCCATCTTATAAACGCCGGCATAGGCGGCGGGCTTTCGGACAAGCTGCGCGTGGGGCATGTTGTGCTCTCCACCTCGACCGAATACTACGATGTAAAGCCACAATCGGTGCTGGATGACAACTTCCCCAACAAGGGTGTATACAAGGCCGATGAGGCACTGCTGACCCTGGCTAAAAACGCTGTGACCACCCTTGGCATAGAGGATATTGTACACAGTGGTATAATAACCAGCGGCAACCACTTTGTTACCGACTCGGTGACAAAAGAGGCGGTATACGGTAACTCTAAGGCCATGGTGTCCGACATGGAGGGTGGTTCTATGGCCCAGGTGGCCTTCATGAACAATATCCCCTTTTTGATCATAAGGGTAATTTCGGACATGTCGGACGACAGCGCAGATGATACCTACTACGAATTTAAGGCCAATGACAAGAAGGTATATGAGCTTATTATCGAGGAAATGCTTAAAAATATCTAAAATTTGTACACTTAGCTCGACATAGTTGAGCATTTTGGGGTGAAAAATCGTGTAACTTAGTAGGTAAACTTTACTATTTTCCACGACAGGCCACAAACAGCACAAATTTTTGGTGTAAAAGCTACAATAATCATTTAACTTTTACTGCGTATTCTAATGAAAGTTGAGAATTTGTTTTTTTTCAACCTGCGATATATTGTTTATTTTAAGATTTTATGTAAAAATTATGTACGTTGCATGTACAATAATCTAAAGACCTTATGAAACACTTTATGACTCTTCCCCAATGTTTTGTTACTCTACGGGGCAATCCCGTTAATGTGTAAAAATTATGTTGTATTTTAGGAGGAACTAAAGATGAAGAAGTTTTTGGCTATGATGTTGGCACTTTCCCTTGTGCTTACATTCTTTGCCGGTTGTGCCACCGAGGCTCCCGAAGGTGACGCCGCACAGGAAAGTGCAGCCGCTGAGGGTGAGGGTGAAGGTACCGCCGATCTGTCCGACCTTAAAATTGCTCTTGTAACCGAGAAGTCGGGTGCAAGCACATTTATCACAAACTCCATTCAGGGTCTTAACGATGCTGCCGCCCAGTACGGCTTTGAGGCCATCATCGTTGAGTGTGCCGACGCTGCAGCTTACGAAGACAATGTACGTGCACTTGTTGTTGAGGGCGTTGACCTCATCATCGGTGGTGGTTGGCAGGCAGGCGAGGCTATCAACAAGATGGCTACCGAAATGCCCGACGCCTGTGCATATGCTCTTATCGACTCCCAGGTTGAAGCTGAGGTTGTTAAGTGCATCTCCTACAGAGAGCAGGAGAGCGCATACCTTGTAGGCATGCTGGCAGCACTTGCCACCGAGCCCGAGGACATGACCTTTGGCCACATCAGTGTTAACGAGGGTGCAGGTTCTTGGAAATGGCGTTACGGCGTTACCGAGGGCATCAAGGCTGTAAAGCCCGAAGCCGACATCCTATTTAACTATGTTGGTTCCTACACCGACCCTGCAAAGACCAAGGAATTTGCTCTACAGATGTTTGCACAGGGTGCAAAGTTTGTAAATAGTGCCGCTGCAGGTGGCGACGTTGGTGCATTTGAGGCCGCTATGGAAGAGGGCTTCTACACCTCGGGTCAGGACTCCGACCTTACCACACCTGATAATCCCTACATCATTTCTTCCCAGCTAAAGGACACCCATGCAACAATCACCCTGATTGTTGAGGCCTTCATCAATGACCAGTGGTCGACCGACGATGAAGTATGGGGCGTTAAGGAAGGCGCTATCGGCGCTGTACACGTAACACACGAGGGCATTGGCCCCATCCCCGAGTCGCTGACCGAGGAAGAGCTTGCTCAGCTTAAGGCTGCTGCCGACGCTATTGCAGCCGGCGAACTTCTTGCAGAGCTTCCCGCAGAAGAAGATTACGTGATGTAATTAGTCCCAAAAAAATGTAACTTATTTATTAAGCGTGAAAGAGATAATTTTTAATTGCTCTTTCACGCTTTTTAAAACCACAAATGAGGAGAGATGAGTAAATGCTTCTTGAGATGAAGGGGATTACCAAAAAATACGGTGATTTATTGGACAACGACAATATCACTCTCTCACTTGACAAGGGTGAAATTCTGGCGATTTGTGGAGAGAACGGCGCAGGCAAATCCACCATTATGAAGATACTTTATGGTCTTGAAAAACCCACAAGTGGCGAGATTTATCTAAATGGGGAGCTTGTGAACCTTAGTAGCCCCCAAAAGGCAATTGAAAAAGGAATTGGCATGGTGCAACAGCATTTTATGTTGTTTAATCCATTTACAACGGCCGAAAACATTGTTTACGGCAAAGAACCTAAAAAAGGTAGTATATTTTTCGACAAAAAAGCAGCAAAAAAAACCGTGCTTGAGCTATCGCAAAAGTATGGTCTTGAAATAAATCCCGATGCAAAGGTTAGCGAATGTTCAGTAGGCACACAGCAGCGCATTGAAATACTAAAGGTGCTGTACCAAGATGCCGATATAATAATATTCGACGAACCATCGGCCGTGCTTACCCCTCAGGAGGTAGACGAGTTACTTATCACCATAAAAAATCTTGCCAAAATGGGCAAGAGCATCATAATAATCACCCACAAACTCCACGAGATAATGCAGGTGGCCGACAGGGTGTTTATTATGCGTGGCGGCAAATACATAAAAGATATGGCCAAGGTGGATACCTCGATTGAGGAAATGTCCTACCTTATGGTGGGGCGTCATCTTGCAGGCGGCGAAATTCCAAAGCAGCAAACCGGCGAGGTAGTGCTGGATATTGAAAATTTAGTGCTTACGGGCGAGAACAAAAAGCCGATACTAAACGGCCTGTCCCTTCAGTGCAAAGAGGGCGAAATAGTGGGCATTGCCGGTGTATCGGGCAATGGACAATCCGAGCTTATTCAGTGTATTACAGGCCTTATGCCGTATAATGGCGGCAGCATAAAGATTTGCGGACAGGACATCAAGGGCAAAAGTGTAATGGAAATAAGAGATACGGGCTGTGCCTGTATACCCGAGGATAGATACCTTTGGGGATGTGCCAAAAAGGCCACCCTTGCCGAAACTGCCTTGATGTCAAAGCAGTCGCAGGAGCGTTTTTCCTCCAAGGGAATACTGAAAACCAAGCGCATAAACAGCGATATTAACGACCTACTTGATAAATACGGTGTTAGCTATTCTTCTGTGCACCAGCGTGCCGAGGAGCTTTCGGGCGGCAACCTGCAAAAGGTTATCGTGGCTCGCGAGGTCGAGCATGGCTCCAAACTGCTTATTTCGGCCGAGCCCACCCGTGGTGTAGACATAGGCGCCATGGAATATATCCATGCAAAGCTTCTTGAAAAACGAGCTGCAGGGGACACCGTTCTCCTGATTTCCTCCGAGCTAAGTGAGATTATCTCCCTGTCCGATCGGGTGTATGTTATCTACGATGGGGCTATTGCAGGTATGTTTACCAAAGACCAGCTCGACAGTGAAAAACTTGGGCTTCTTATGATGGGGGGACAGTTAGATGACTAATAATAAGGCGCAATCTTTATCCTTTACAAATAAACTTATGAGTGGGCTTTCTGCCCTAAAGCAGCCCTTTTTGGCCATTGCTTTTGGTCTTGTAGTGGGCGCAATAGTAATACTGGCCATGGGGGAAAGCCCCGTGGTGGTTTACGGTGAAATGTTTGAAAAATCATTTTTCTCTTCCTATTACCTTCTGCAAACCCTAAGCCGTGCCACACCCATTATTATATGCGCCATGGCAACGGCCATGGCCTGGCGTGCGGGCTACATCAACATAGGTGTTGAGGGGCAGATGGTTGTGGGCGGCTTTGTCAGCGCAGTGTCGGCCATATACATACCCGGCCCCGCCTTTATAATACTTCCGCTTTCTCTGGCGCTTGGTGTTATTGCAGGTGGCCTATATGCCACAATCGCCTCCTATCTTTACTACAAATTCGGCGTTTCCATGGTTATTTGTACCCTAATGCTAAACTATGTGGCCAACAACATAACCTCATACTTTGTATCCCACCCTTTGCAGGATCAATCGGGCGACGGCCTTGCACTTCAAACCATACTAATCCCCGAGGGTATGCACTTTCTAAAATTTGATAAAATGGCAAGCATAAATGTTTCCTTTGTACTGGCCATATTCATCACAATAGCATTTTTGCTGTATTCCAAAAGAACCGTGCTGGGCTATGAGTCACGCATGGGTGGACTGAATCCATACTTTGCAGAGTATGGCGGCATTAAGGGTGTAAAAACCCTGCTTATCACCATGTTCCTAAGCGGTGGCATTGCAGCCCTTGCAGGTACCGGCGATATATTTGGCATCAAATACCGCTATATCGACGCCATGCTAAGCTCTCCAAGCTATGCGTGGACAGGCCTTATGGCGGCGCTAATTGCAGACCTTCACCCGGTTGGCATGTTCTTTGCGGCAATTTTCCTTGCAGGGCTTCAGGTTGGCGGACAGTCAATACAACGAACAGCCGACATCCCCATTGAAATGGCCACCATAATACAGTGCTGTATCACCCTGTTTGTATCGGTAAAACTTGTGATAAAGTTTGTTAAAAAGAAAAAAGCGGATAAGGGCACTGCGGAGTCGGCCCAATCGGCACAAGGAGGTAACAAGTAATGAATGCTGAATATATTGCAGTTGTAATCAATTCGACCATTCGTTCCACCACCCCTGTTTTGTTTGCCGCCATTGCCAGCGCCCTGTGCTCACGCGTTGGGGTATTTAACATTGCCCTTGAGGGCCAACTTCTAATTGCCAGCTTTACCTCCATAGCCGTAAACTACCACACCCAGAACATCTTTCTGGCAACCATGGCAGGCATTGCCGCCGGTGCGCTGGTGGGGCTAATTGTCGCAGTTCTACAGGTTAAGTACAAAGCGGCCGATATGGTAATAGGTACCTCGATTAATCTACTGGTGGGTGCCGCCACAAGTCTTATGATGTATACCATGTTTGGGGTTAGGGGTAATTTTTCCGATCCAAGCCTAATCTCCATGAGCAAGGTAAGCATACCAATAATTGAGGACATACCCTTTATTGGCACGGTATTTGGAAATCTTACAATCATCGATTACCTTTCCTACATAATTGCAGTTTTGGTATTTTTCTACCTATTTCGTACCGTATCAGGCTTTAGAATGCTATCTATTGGCATAAATAAAGAGGCCACCGAAAGTCTTGGTATAAAGGCCACACGCACCCAGATGCTAACCGTTGTAATGTCGGGCGCACTGTGTGGATTTGGTGGCACGGTACTTGCAATGGGTCAGGTTACCCTCTTTACCGAAAATATGACCTCGGGCCGTGGATTTATAGCCATGGCCGCCGCCAGCATGGGACAAAACCACCCACTTGTAATTATAGCCTCAAGTCTTTTCTTCGGCTTTGCACAGGCGTTGGGTGTGGCACTTCAAAACACCATTGCAAGCCAGCTGACCATGGCGGTGCCCTACATTGTAACAATCATCACCCTTGCCATATTCAGCAGCAGAATTAAGCGAGATAAAAACTTTAAGTAAAAATGAAGCTATCCTGACAAAATAATGTAGCTAAAAGGCCCCCTTTGATGTAGGATGATTTTACAATCCAACACCAAATGGGGCCTTTCTCTGTACAAATTTTTTATATAAACCAACTTGTATAGCTTGGCCATTTGTGATAATATTCTTTCGAATCAACTCGAATTTTGGAGGTAAAGATCATGTTGCATGACTTTTGGTCGCCCGATGCCCCCTTTGTAAAGGTACTGGGCACTGCCCATATCACCTATTTAGCTTTTTGTTTTGTGGCTGTATTTCTATTTATTCGCAGTAAAAATGTTATACGCAAAAACGCACAAATGATTAGTAAGATGTTTTTGGGTGTTATAGCATTTCAGCAAATTTTTCTTCTCTACGGTTGGTATGCATTTTGTACACCCAATTTTCTCTCAGAGGGGTTGCCACTTCATCTTTGCCGTGTGGCCACCCTGCTTACCATAATATTTTTAATCACAAAAAGTAAAGCCTTGATGGATGTTATTTGCTACTTTAGCGTTTACGCATTAATATCGCTGTTTTATCCCCTGTCGGTCTATAACTTTGGGCATATAAGCGGCCTTTCCTACATGATAAACCATATAATAACCGTGCTAATACCAATATTTGCGGTCTTTGCCTATGGATGGTTCCCAAGTTGGAAAGGCTTTTTCAGAGGGGCAGTGGCCTTTACTGTATATCTACCCACCGCCCTTGTGGCAAATGCCCTTACGGGCGGTAACTACTTTTATCAGGAACTGCGACCCTTTTGGCACGATATGGCCGACTGGCTTTATGCCCTATTGTCGTATATTATAAGCGTAGGGGCCTTTGCGATACTGACAGCCCTTGTACTGCAAATACGGAAACTTGTTTTGTGTAGAGGGAAATTTGCAGATAAGCTTCGGGGGGATATGGCGAATTTTTCTGGGTAGCACAGTGTATGTTTTGCCCCAAATGCCCCACACTCTCTCATATATAGTATTTTTATGGGGGGATCAGCGGTGGGACGACGTGCAATTATCATATACGGCACCTGCTTTGTACTGCTTACAAGCCTTGTGCTGAGGCTTTACGAGTTATCAAGAGGGGAACTGTTGGCCAGTACTTCGATAAATCAAAGCACCTACACACTTGAGGTGGCCAAGACCCGTGGCATAATATACGACTGTAATTTTAGCCCCATGGTGGGGCAGGATAGCCAGAGCCTGATGGCGGTGGTACCGGGTCCCGACACCGCCTCTCACCTGCTGCCACAACTAATAGCACAGGAACGAGAGAATGTACTGGCCATGCTACAGCAGGGCAAACCGTTCTTATATAGCCCCACTAATGAGCTTGTGTCGGGGGTGGGGGTGTGGCAATTTGAGCTGGCCCAACGGTACAGTGCCGAGCAGTTAGCGGTACATGTGGTGGGGTACACCGAAAAGAGCAGTGGGCAAGGTGTGGTTGGCATTGAGGCGGCCTACGACCAACTACTGCAGGACTGCGGCGGTGAGATTAGCGTGAGCTGTCAGGTGGATGCCGCAGGTAGGGCGCTTTCGGTTGGTGAGGTGGAGGGGCAGGAGGCAGAAATGCCAAAGGGCGGTGTGGTGCTGAGCATAAACAGTGAAATACAGCGCATTGCCGAGCAGGCACTGCTACAAAATGAGGTGCAAAAGGGTGCAGTCGTTGTTATGGATATTCATAGTGGCGAGATTAAGGCCATGGTAAGTTTGCCGACCTATGACCCCGGCGATGTGGCCTCATCCCTTGAAAATAAAGACTCCCCAATGCTTAATAGGGCCCTTGTGCCTTATAGTGTTGGTTCTACATTTAAGCTGGTGGTAGCGGCCTCGGCACTGGAGCAGGGAATACCTGCCCAAACAAGCTATGAGTGTGAGGGGTATGTTGAGGTGGACGGGCACACATTTTGGTGTAACAACCGCACCGGCCATGGAAATATAGACATGCATGAGGCCGTGGCACAGTCCTGCAATTCATATTTTATAAATCTTACCCGTGAAATGGATACTCAGCATCTGCACAACATGGCAAAGCAGCTTGGTTTTGGCCGCAGTGTTACCTTGGCAGATGGCCTTGTGGGATCGGCCGGTACCCTAACCTCGGTGCAGGAGCTTACAAGCGGAGAGCTTGCAAATTTTTCGTTTGGGCAGGGCAAGCTCAGCGCTACTCCACTGCAAATAGCCACAATGATATCGGCCATAGCAAACGGTGGCCAAATGGTTTTTCCACAGCTTGTAGTGGGCACCACCAAAGATGGACAACAGCTTGCTACAATAGAGGAGGGCTATGCAGATCAAAGGGTGATGAGCGAGGAGAGTGCAGAGCTTATACGCCGGGTGATGATTTTAGCCGTGAGAGAGGGGAGTGCTACAATGGCCCGCCCTGAGCTTTGGGGGGCAGGTGGCAAGACAGGGTCAGCCCAAACGGGTGTGACCGAGGATGGACAGGAGATTGTTCATGCATGGTTTGCAGGATTTTACCCACAGAACAATCCCGAGTGGTCTATTGTTGTATTTTGTGAGGATGGGCAGTCGGGAAGTCGTGTGGCGGCACCTGTATTTGCCGACATTGCACAGGGCATAAATGGACTTGGAACAAGGGGATTTGACAGGATACCATAAAATATTTGAAAAAATGAATAAAAGGCCTTGCCAAGGTCGAAGCAATCTGATATACTAATACGGCAAAACACACGTCCTACAATTAATGATTGCCCGGTGGTCACACCCTGTGTGACTGGTGATTATTAAGATGCGTGGGGCGGAGGAAAAAACCTAAGGAGGATTTATCAAATGGGCGTAGTATCTATGAAACAATTGTTGGAAGCAGGTGTTCACTTCGGACACCAGACCCGTCGCTGGAACCCTAAAATGGGCCAGTACATCTTCACCGAGAGAAATGGTATTTATATCATCGATCTTCAGAAGACCGTTAAGAAGCTTGAGGAAGCCTACATGTTTGTTCGTGACGTTGCCACCGAGGGCGGCAATGTTCTGTTTGTTGGCACCAAGAAGCAGGCCAGTGACTCCATCAAGGAGGAGGCCGAGCGTGCAGGCGCTAACTTTGTTAATGCACGTTGGTTGGGTGGTATGATGACCAACTTCAAGACCATCCGTCGTCGTGTATCCCGTCTTCAGCAGCTCCGCACAATGAGCCAGGACGGCACATTCGAGCGTCTACCCAAGAAGGAAGTTGTTAAGCTTAACCTCGAAATCGAGAAGCTTGAGAAGTTCCTGGGCGGTATTGAGACCATGGAGCGTCTTCCCGGTGCTCTGTTTATAGTTGACCCCCGCAAGGAAAAGATTGCAGTTGCCGAAGCTCGTAAGCTTGGTATCCCCGTTGTTGCTATTGTTGACACCAACTGTGATCCCGACGAGGTTGATTACGTAATCCCCGGCAACGACGATGCTATCCGTGCCGTTAAGCTGATCGCTTCGACCATGGCAAACGCCATCATCGAAGGCAGACAGGGTCAGATGGGCGCTGCCGAGGCCGAGGCCGAAGCTGCTGCTGAGTAATTTTTAATCAATTGGGTGTCCGGGGGTTCTGCGCCGGGCACCTTTGCATGAGAAAATAATTTATCATAGGTTACAGGAGGAAAACAAGATGGCTTTTACTGCTAAGGACGTACAGGCCCTGCGTGAGCGCAGCGGTTGTGGTATGATGGACTGCAAAAAGGCGCTGACCGAGTCGGGCGGCGATATGGATAAGGCCGCAGAAATTCTGCGTGAAAAGGGTCTTGCTGCTTCGGCTAAGAAGGCAGGACGCATTGCTGCTGAGGGCGTTGTTGTAGCTCTTGTTGACGACGCAAAGAAGATTGGTGCTGTTATTGAGGTAAACTCCGAGACCGACTTTGTTGGCAAGAATGCCGACTTTGTCGCTTTTGTTAACGACTGTGCACAGACCGTTATCGACCAAAATCCTGCCGATGTTGATGCTCTGCTTTCCTGCAAGCTCCCCGGCGGCGAGGTTGTATCGGCTGCTTTGCAGGAGAAGGTTCTCACCATTGGCGAGAACATCAAAATTCGCCGTTTTGTGCGTTACGAGGGTGACCTTGTATCCTACGTACACGGCGGTGGACGTATCGGCGTTATGGTTAAGTTTGACACCGACCTTGGCGGCAAGGAAGATTTTGTAGCCTGCGCTAAGGATATCGCTATGCAGATTGCAGCTATCAATCCTGCATACCTCAAGTCGGACGAGGTTCCTGCCGATATTATTGCAAAAGAAAAAGAAATCATGATTGCACAAATTCAGAATGATGAGAAGAACAAGAGCAAGCCCCAGAACATCATCGAGAAGATGGTTGAGGGCAAAATTGGCAAGTACCTAAAGGAAAACTGCCTACTTGAGCAGGCTTTTGTTAAGGATGGCAATGTGACTGTACAGCAGTACGCACAGAATGTTGCTAAGGATCTTGGCGGCAAAATTGACATCATATCCTTTGTTCGCTTTGAAAAGGGCGAAGGCATTGAGAAGCGTGAAGATAACTTCGCCGATGAAGTTGCTTCCATGATGAAATAAGAGAAGGTTTAACCTTTTAGCCCCCGTCGCATATATGCGACGGGGGCTTTTCTATGGCGGCCGCGTGGTCGCGGCGGAACTCTCCCCCCACCCACACGACTTCGTCGTGTTTTCCTCCCCCTCGGGGGAGGCGGCGCCGTGAGGTTTGATGAAGTGGGGTGATTTTGTGTGGCCGTGGGGTGTAGGCTGGCTTTTGCGGAGGGTGAAATATCTTTCTGATTTAGCCAAAATATAAATGATAGGTTTAAACAACACAGTGCCGCCCCCCGAGGGCGGCACTTATCATAGGCACCGCCAAGGCGGCAGCCTCACGCTCCGCCCCTACGCCCCCAAACCCTGCGGTTTTGGCG
>CAYJGQ010000071.1:0-11778 GCA_964369885.1 uncultured Oscillospiraceae bacterium | reverse complement strand
GTGGGGCTTTGCCCCACACCCCACAAACTTTTTGAAAAAAAGTTTGACCCAAAACCTTGCACGCCCCCTGCCCATGGCAGGGGGCGAAGTTTTTACCCCTTCACCTACCACAAACACATTTACGGCGGTGGTAACCCGGGCCACGCCCCTCGCCTATCGCTTGTTACTTGCGCAGGTGGATACACACCTCGCCGAAAATATTGCTGTAATACCTGCCGTAAGAAAAGTTTCGCCCCCTGCCGTAGGCAGGGGGCGTGAAAAGTTTTCGTACACCTTTTTCAAAAGGTGTCAGGGGTATGGGGTCAGCCTCCCCGCAATCTTAGCGACCCAAAGCAGCTTTTAGCTTATCAGCGCGATCGGTTTTTTCCCAGCTAATGCCAAGCTCTTCCCTGCCCATGTGACCATAGGCGGCAAGCTGACGGTAGATGGGGCGACGAAGCTGGAGGGATTCTATGATGGCATCGGGACGAAGGTCGAATACCTTATCCACCGCCTGCGACAGTTCCTCATCCGAAACCACGCCTGTACCAAATGTATTAACCATAACCGAAACGGGTTTTGCAACACCGATGGCGTAGGCCAGTTGCACCTCGCAGCGTGCTGCCAAGCCGGCTGCAACAACATTTTTAGCCACCCAACGGGCTGCATATGCCGCCGAACGGTCAACCTTGGTGGGATCTTTGCCCGAGAATGCACCACCGCCATGTCTACCCCAACCACCGTAGGTATCCACAATGATTTTGCGTCCTGTAAGCCCACTGTCACCCTGAGGCCCACCCACAACAAATCGACCTGTGGGGTTTACAAACACCTTTGTGTCTGCATTATAAAGCTCTGCGGGAAGCACAGGCTTTAGTATGTGATTTATAACATCCTCACGGATGGTTTCAAGGCTTACATCGTCGGCGTGCTGTGTAGACACCACCACCGTTTCAATGTGCACGGGTTTGTCGTTCTCGTAGGACACAGTTACCTGGGTTTTGCCGTCGGGGCGAAGGTAGGGCAGTGTTCCATCCTTGCGCAGAGCGGTAAGCTTGTGTGCAAGCTTGTGTGCAAGAGATATAGGCATGGGCATAAGCTCTGGGGTTTCGTTACAGGCAAAGCCAAACATCATACCCTGATCTCCGGCGCCGGTGCTGTAACCTGCACCCTCCCCTTCTTTTGCCTCAAGCGATTTATCAACACCCATGGCTATATCCCCCGACTGTTCATCAATCGAGGTAAGCACCGAGCAGGTGTTGGAGTCAAAACCATACTTTGCACGGTTGTAACCTATATCATTTACAACTTCGCGCACAAGCTTAGGTATATCAACATAACAATTGGTCGATATTTCCCCCATAACAAGCACCATGCCTGTGGTAACTGCAGTTTCGCAGGCCACACGCGCGGCGGGATCACTTCCTAAAATTGCATCAAGTACAGCATCAGAAATTTGGTCACACATTTTGTCGGGATGTCCCTCGGTCACCGACTCACTGGTAAAAAGAAATTTTGACATAATACTACTCCTTTCGCATAATAAAATATAAATAATTTGTAGGATTATTTATTCGCACATCTGCCTTTGGCAGGTGCATCTAAATAATTAAGAGCCATGCAGACGTGCTTTTATTTATATGCCGCCCTACGGGCATGGCAAATTTATATTAGCCCTGCCATAGGCAGGTGCATATGTCGTTGTTTGGATTTGCAATGACGGAGCGACGAGAATGCCGCTGCCTACAACGCATGATGCGTGATGTGGTGTTTTATACCTGTGCTGATCTTCCCTGCGTCGCCTCCCACGAGGGGGAGGACAGTGCGCCCCACAGCACGGGCGGGGGGCGTGTTCCGCCATGACCACGCGGCCGTCGGGCGAGGTCGGTGCGACCGGGCGCAAATAGAAAAACGCCGAGCAATCTGCCCGGCGTTTATATCGCTCATCTCTCGGCAGTGCCGCAGGATTTAGCACCTTGCCATTGGCAGGTTGCCGGGCTTCGCAGGGCCTGTGCCCTCCACCACTCTTGATAAGTTATTATTCAGCTTTCAGGTATTATTTTACCACCATTTTTCGGGCTTGTCAACTGCTCAGCCCCCACAAGCCGTGAGATGCTCTTGTATACAAAAAATGTCACAGCACAGTTTACCCCACCCTTAATCAGGTTAAATGGCACAATAATTGGCATTATCATGGCCTCAACGGCCTCACGCGGTGCGCCCATAAATATGGGGGTAAATATAAGATTCCAGGCCACCATTACGGCTGTCATGGCAATGGTTCCGGCAAAAAGTCCAACAGCACCGCCCAGACGGCTTTTGGTAAGCTTATAGATGTTACCTGCTACAAGCACCATTGTTCCGGTGGCAAATATGTGCATCAGCACGCCTATCCAGCCGCTTGCAGCGCTTACTGTAAAGCCCTGAATCACACTGGCCACCACCGTAAGAATAAGCCCTGCCGTAGGGCCATAAAGCAGTGTACCCACCAAAATAGGAATATCGGCAGGGTCATACTCCAAAAATGAGGCTGCAGGGAAAATTGGGAAGCGCACCAGATAGAGCAGTACCACCGATATGGCCACCAACATGGCCATGGTTGTGAGTTTTTTGGTCTTGGTTGTTGCGGTTGACATAATTTTGTTCCTCCTTGTTTTACCTGTTGGACAAGGTTGGGAAGCTGATTTTTTAAACAAAACCGCCCTTGGACTGGTAGTCCAAGGGCGTAAAGTTTGCAGTAATGCCACCACAACCGTTTCTTTCATCCGGACTATACCGTCGGTTGAGGATTCTAACCTCATCGGTCTTTATGACTCGCGGACTTGTGGCACTGTGGCCCATCACCGCCGGTGGGGAATCACACCCCGCCCTGAAACAGATATATTATTTTGTGTTTTCATTATATTATACGCAAATATTTTTGTCAAGTGCTATCAAAACAGGTCGTTGCGGATAAGATCATCCAAACTTTCGCCCTTTATTACAACACGTGCCTGCCCACCCTTTACAAAAACCACGGGGGGACGTGGAATGCGGTTGTAGTTGGAGGCCATGGAATAGTTGTATGCGCCTGTGGATAGCACTGCTATTACATCACCTGCACGAACCTGCTGTATGGGTACATTTTCGCCGAGCAGATCTCCTGTTTCACAGCACTTTCCGGCCACTGTTACCACACTATCCTTAGGCTCGGATGCGCGTCCTGCCACCATAAAATCGTACTCGGAGCGGTAAAGAATGTATCTTGGGTTGTCCCCCATGCCGCCATCTACCGAAACATAGGTACGCACACCCGGAATTTCCTTAACGGCACCCACCTTATAAAGGGTTATGCCGGCCTGACCCACAATGGAGCGACCAGGCTCAATTACCACAAAGGGTTGCTGTAGGCCAAGTTCATCACAGGTGGATTTTATAACCTTGGATACAAGCTCCATATAATGCTCGTAGGCCACGGGGTCGTGATCGGGCAGATACTTTATGCCAAATCCACCGCCCAAGTCCAGCTCCTCCATCTCAAGTCCGGTGGTGCTCTTTACCTCGGCCATGAAACCAAGCATAACACGGGCAGCCTCTTCAAAAGGCTCCACGTCAAATATCTGTGAGCCAATGTGGCAGTGTATACCCTTTACCTTGACACCGGGGAGTTTTACGGCACGCTGTACCGCCTCAAGAGCCTCACCGGTTTCAAGTGCAAAACCAAATTTACTGTCAATTTGGCCTGTGCGTATGTAGGCATGGGTGTGTGCATCAATACCCGGCTTTATGCGGAAAAGCACCTCGGCGCTCATATCCCTGCTCACTGCAAGCTCGTTTAATATTTCAAGTTCCTGTGGGTTATCCACAACAATGCGCCCAACACCCTGCTCAAGGGCGGTGGTAAGCTCCTGCACTGTCTTGTTGTTGCCGTGGAAAAACATCTTCTCGGGGGGGAACCCTGCACTTAGTGCGGTATGTAGCTCTCCAATTGAAACTATGTCGAGCAGTAGGTTTTCCTCCTGTGCAAGTTTGCACATAGCCTTACAGCAAAAAGCCTTGCTGGCATAGGCCACGCCGCCCTTGCCCCCATAAAACTTATCAATTGAGTTTACATAGCTGCGGCAGGCCCCACGAATGGCATCCTCATCCATCACATACACAGGTGTACCAAACTTTTCAGCCAGCTCCACAGTATCCAGCCCACCAATGGTCAAATGACCAACGGCATTGATATTAAGACAATCCGATACAAACATACAAACCCTCCGTTTTATTCTTTACTTGCAATTTCCTCAATAATATCCCACAATGCATCCACACCCTCGCCTGTCTTGGCCGAAAATGGCACAATGGTTATTTGATCTCCACATGGGAGTTCATTTTTTAGTTCCTCAATGCGCTTGGCCTGCTGATTTTTTGTCAGCTTATCCATCTTGGTGCAGACCACCACAAAGGGTATGCCGTCATCAATTAGGAAGTTTATCATGTGGTGATCCCCAGCCGAGGGTGGGTGGCGCATATCCACCAAGGAGAAAACAAGCTCTATTCCCCTCCCAGACGAAAAATAGTCCTCAATAAGCCCTGCCCAACGCTGTTTTTCCGACTTGGACACCTTTGCATAGCCATAGCCGGGCAAATCCACAAACCTAACCCCTTCAAGTGAGAAGAAGTTTATGGTGGCGGTTTTTCCCGGCATGGAGCTTACCCGAGCCAGCTTATGTTGGCCAAACAGCTTATTGATTAGTGATGATTTGCCCACGTTGGACCGCCCGGCAAACACAAGTTCGGGGCGGTCGGAGGGTGGGAGTTGTCGTGCAAGGCCACAGGCCATTTCAAATTCTACGTTATGTCGATTCATTCTTTCCTCCCTGCTACTGCGGAATGGGGGTGTCGGTGGGGAGATTTATTGCACTCTCGGGTATTTGCTCGGCCCGCAGTACAGCTGCGGGCAGGCTCGACACCAACGCTATATCCAGCACCTGACTAATATCCGACACCGGCACAAATTTAATCTTTTCGGCCACCACCGGGTCAACCTCGGCGATATCAGCCTTGTTGCCATACGGAATTAGCACCGTGGTCATGTTGTTTTTGTAGGCCGCCATGGATTTTTCCTTTAATCCGCCTATTGGCAGCACCCGTCCACGCAGGGTAATCTCTCCTGTCATGGCAACATCGTGGCGCACCGCAATTCCCGAAAGTGCCGACACAAGGGCCGTACAGGTGGTAATACCGGCTGAGGGTCCATCCTTGGGAACCGCTCCCTCTGGAAAATGGATGTGTATATCCTTGTTCTTGTAAAAGTCGCTGTCAATTCCGTACTTTTCACCATTTCCACGAATGTAGGTTATGGCGGCCGTCACCGATTCCTTCATAACATCGCCAAGCGATCCCGTCGACTGATTTTTACCTGTGCCGTTCATTACGGCGGCCTCTACCTGCAGCATCTCGCCACCAACAGAGGTCCAGGCAAGGCCGTTGGCCACACCCACCAAATCGGTTTTGCTCTGCTCATCCTCACGGTACTTAGGTGGCCCTAAGAATTCCTCAAGGTTTTTTAGCTCAACCGTCACGCTCTGTTTTTCAAGCTCTACAATTTGTTGTGCGGCCTTGCGGCATATGGTGGCAATGCTGCGCTCAAGTCTGCGCACGCCGGCCTCCTTTGTGTAGCTGTCAATTATGGCGTAAAACACATCTTTTGATATTTTCAGTGTGGTTTTGGTAAGTCCGTGAAGCTTTAACTGCTTTGATACGAGGTGACGCTTTGCAATGTTAAACTTCTCCTCACGGGTGTAGCTTCCAAGCTCGATTATATCCATACGGTCGGCAAGGGGGCCGGGTATGGAGCTAAGATCATTTGCTGTGGCCACAAAAAGCACCCGCGAAAGATCAAAAGGCACCTCGATATAATGATCTCTAAAGGCAAAGTTTTGCTCACTGTCCAGCACCTCAAGCAGTGCGGCCGAGGGGTCGCCTCGGTAGTCATTGCCCAGTTTATCCACCTCATCAAGCAGTATGAGTGGGTTCATGCTGCCGGCCTGTTTCATGGCGTTTATAAAGCGTCCGGGCATGGCGCCAATATAGGTTTTGCGGTGTCCTCTGATGTCCGACTCGTCCCGCACACCACCCAGCGACATGCGTGAGTACTTGCGATTCATGGCCTTGGCAATGGAGCGTGCTATGGAGGTTTTACCAACACCTGGAGGTCCTACAAGACATATTATCTGACCCTTAAGATCGGGGGCAAGACTGCGCACCGACAGGATTTCCAGCATACGGTCCTTTACCTTTTTCATGCCAAAATGCTCGCGGTCAAGCAGTTTGCGTGAGGCCGTAATATTCACCTTATCCTTGGTGTATTTGCCCCAAGGCAGTGAAATTACAGTATCAAGGTAGCCTCTTATAACGGCGGCCTCGTGGGAGCTTGAGGGCATCTTGCCCAGACGCTCGGCCTCCTTGCACAGGGCGGTTTGATCATCCTTTGGGATGTTTAGCTTCATTATCTTGCCTGTGTATTTTTCAATCTCGTCGTAGGTACTGTCCCCATCGCCAAGCTCGGCCGATATGGCCTTCATCTGCTCGCGGAGGTAGTACTCACGCTGATTGCGGTCAATTTGCTCTCTCACCTGGTCGTGTATATCCTGCTCGAGGGCAAGTATTTCGTTTTCGTTTTCCAGCATGCGGGCTACAAATTCGAGTCTGCGCAGGGCGGTGGAAAGCTCCAGCACCTTTTGCTTTTCCTGCACATGCAGCGGAATGTTGCCTGCAATGTACTCGGCCACATATACAGGGTCGTCGCTCATCATTACATTGGCCACCATCTCGCGGGGCATTTTGGGGGAAAGGTAGCAATACTCCTCAAACAAATCCTTTACGGTGCGCATGGTGGCGTCCACCATGGCCGAGCGCACAGGCTTTGTGCTTTGAAGGGGGAGCTCATCTATAAACACCTTAAAGAAGGGGTCTTCCTGCACAATTTCGGTGGCCTTTGCGCGATAAAGACCCTTTACAAGCACACGCAGGCCACCGCCATGCACCTTTACAATCTGGCGCACCTCGGCCACCACACCCACGGTATAGAGCTGTTTTGGTGTGGGGTCATCGTCCCTTACATCCTTTTGAGCCACAAGAAAAATCTTGCGGTTTTTCTCCATTACATCGTTTAGTGCAAGTATGGATTTTTGACGGCCTACATCAAAATGCAGTACCATATTTGGAAAGAGAACAAGCCCTCGGAGTGCCAGCATGGGCATTCTCTGTGGGAAGTCTGAATACTGCTCGCTCATATATTTCGCCTCCTTTTGTGGCAATGGTTTTTGGTAAATACTTAAAACTTCGCCCGATATTTTCCACTCCAACAATGTGTCAAATCCTGTGCACACAGTGCCTATATTTTAAAATAGAGATGTGAGATTTCATACAGGACAGATCGGTGTGGGCAAAGCTAATTTTCAAAATTAAAGGCTATCCCGATAGCCAAATTATACCATATTAGTGTTTTTTTTACAAGTACTGCAAAAAACACCTACGGCAGTTCTGCGAAACCTTTCACAGAACTGCCGAAATATCTTAGGATGCAGAGCTCCGTTTGGAGCGTTTACCCTGTCCCGTCGTGGTGGCGGGAAGTTTTAGTTTTATCGGCTTGCGTGCAGGGTCGCGGAGCATTTCTGCCTCGTCCTCACCCTTTACGCATCCTGCGTCTATTGTTATTCTTTCCACCGTGTGATCCGATGGTGCATCAAACATGAGTTTGCCAAGCACATTTTCCATTATGGAGCGCAGTCCTCGTGCTCCTGTTTTGCGCTCGATGGCTTGTTTTGCAACCTCGCGCTGTGCCTCCTCCAAAAATTCAAGCTTAATGCCGTCCAACTCAAACAGTTTTTCGTACTGCTTAAGAATGGCGTTCTTAGGTGCTGAAAGTATGGTCACCAGTGCATCCTCATCAAGGTTTTCCAGTGTGGTAATAACCGGCATACGTCCCACAAGCTCGGGGATAAGCCCATACTTTACAAGGTCATGGGGCTGAACATGTGAAAGCATTTCGTCGTTCTCGCTCTTGGAGCGAATAGCTCCGCCAAATCCAAGACTGGAGGTCGACACACGCTTTTCAATGATTTTTTCAAGCCCATCAAAGGCACCACCGCATATAAACAGTATGCTGGAGGTATCAATTTGTATAAATTCCTGCTGTGGATGCTTGCGCCCACCCTGAGGCGGCACATTGGAGACGGTGCCCTCGAGTATTTTTAGCAGAGCTTGCTGCACACCCTCGCCGCTTACATCCCTTGTAATGGAGGGATTCTCACTCTTGCGGGCCACCTTATCCACCTCATCGATGTAGATAATGCCGCGCTGGGCACGCTCCACGTCAAAATCTGCGGCCTGAATAAGGCGTAGGAGAATATTCTCAACATCCTCACCTACATATCCTGCCTCGGTGAGGGTGGTGGCATCGGCTATGGCAAAGGGTACATTTAGTATCTTTGCAAGTGTTTGTGCCAGCAGAGTTTTGCCCACACCGGTAGGGCCAAGCAGCAGTACATTGCTCTTGCTTAGCTCCACATCGCCATCATCACCGAAATATATGCGCTTGTAGTGATTATACACCGCCACCGACAGAGAAATTTTAGCCTTTTCCTGTCCTACGACATACTCATCAAGTACCGTTTTTATCTCGGACGGCTTGGGTATTGTTATTTCAATCTCCTCGGCCACCGCAGGCTGTTTTTTGGGCGGCTGTACATCGCCATCCAACACGGTCTGGCACAGTTCTATGCACTCGTTACAAATGCACACTCCAGGACCTGCAACCATGCGTTCCACCTGTTCTTGGGTCTTGCCACAGAAAGAACAACGGAGCGTTTTGCTGTCATTACTTTTTGCCATACGCCCTCCTAATTGTGCTTAGATAAGCACCGTCATCGCTTTTCTATAATCTTATCTATCAAACCGTAGCTCATTGCCTGTTCGGCCGACATAAAGTTATCACGCTCGGTATCGCGCTGTATAACATCAAGCGGCTGGCCTGTTTGCTCGGACATAAGGCGGTTTAGCTTTTCCTTTATGCCCAAAATCCAGTCGGCATGAATTTTCATGTCGGTGGCCTGACCACGTATGCCGCCAAGGGGCTGATGAATCATAACCTCTGCATTTGGCAGGGCAAAGCGCTTGCCCTTTGTGCCCGACGAAAGCAGAAATGCACCCATAGATGCTGCCAGACCCACACAAATGGTGGAAACATCACACTTTATATACTGCATGGTGTCATAGATGGCCATTCCTGCCGTCACCGAGCCACCCGGACTGTTGATATACAGGTGAATGTCTTTATCGGGGTCCTGCCCCTCCAAAAATAGCAGCTGTGCCACCACAAGACCGGCCGTCACATCGTTTACCTCTTCAAACAGCATAATGATGCGGTCGTTTAGAAGACGCGAGAATATGTCATAGGCTCGTTCTCCCCTATTGGTTTGCTCTATTACGGTTGGTACCAAACTCATGCCAAATTCCTCCTGTGTAGTAGTCTTTATAGGGCACAGCATGACCGTTTATTCTGCCTTTTATTCCTTGGCAGGAGCTTTTTGCTCCTTTTCCTCGGGTTTTTCGGTCACTTTTGCGTTTTCACGCACAAAATCAATGGCCTTTTGTACCAACATATCGCCCGAAATCTCCTTTGCAGGAACCATCTCGCGGATTTTATCAACCTCTATTTTGTAGGCCTCGGCCATCTTCTCGTACTCGGCGGTAAGATCCTGCTCGTTTACCTCGATGCTCTCAAGTGCGGCAATCTTTTCAAGGCAAAGGCGAACCTTTACCTGACGCTCAGCCTGCTCCTTAAAGCTTTCCTTCATATCCTCAACGGTGCCACCTGTGTACTGCATGTAGGTTTCAAGGTTCATACCCTGACCCTGCAGACGGTGCTCAAAATCATGCACCATTTCGTGGGCACGGTTGTCGATCATAATGGCGGGAATGTCGCCCTCCATGTTGGCAATAAGGGAATCTACAAGGCTGTTTTCAAGGTCGGCACGGGAGCGGTCGTCCTTGCGGGTTTGAGCCTTGGCCTTGATGTCGTCCTTTAGAAGTGCAAGGGTGTCAAACTCGCTTACATCCTTTGCAAACTCATCATCAAGTGCGGGAAGCTCCTTTACCTTTAGGCTGTTGAGCTTTACCTTGAATACTGCGGGTTTGCCTGCAAGCTCGGCGGCGTGGTACTCTGCCGGGAAGTCGACGGTTACGTCAAACTCTGCGCCAACCTCCTTGCCCACAACCTGACCCTCAAAACCGGGGATAAACTGTCCCGAGCCAAGAATCAAGGGGTAACCCTCGCCCTTGCCACCGGGGAAAGCCTTGTCGTCCACAAAGCCCTCAAAGTCAATGTTGGCGGTGTCGCCGTCCTGTGCGGCACGGCCGTCAACGTCGATCATACGGCCGTTTTGCTCCTGCATACGGGTAAGCTCGGAGGTTATCTCATCCTCGCCAACCTCATATACAATTTTATCGGCCTTTATGCCCTTGTAGTCCTTGATGGAAATTTCGGGCTTTACTGTTACTGTAGCCTTAAAGATGAAGCCCTCGGCCGATAGGTCGGTAACCTCAATTTCGGGATAGTCAACCGGCTCAATGCCGCTGTCCTCTACGGCCTGCTCGTAGGCCTTGGGGTAAAGCTCATTTACAGCGTCCTCAAAGAAAACGCCCTCACCGTACATTTTTTCTATCATTGCACGAGGTGCCTTGCCCTTACGAAATCCCGGCACGTTGATGCGCTTGCTATTTTTCTTAAAAGCTTTGTCAACCGCCTCCTTGAATACTTCGGCCCCTACCGAGATGGTCAGTTCATGGCGATTGTCCTGTAGCTTGTTAGATGTTTCAACTTTCATTATTTACGTCCTCCCATATAAGTATCACGTTAAAAAAAACTAATCAATTCAGTATATCATAACTTGTAAAGATTTACTACTGCTATTTCACATATAAGTTGCGGCTTAGGGCACAATTTGTGGGTCAAAACCTATAAAATCACCCGATATAAGGCTAAAATGTATCCCCATATAGTCCCCATTAAGGGCAAAGCGGCAAGCATGTCCGTGAATATGTCCATAATAACAACGCTTTATATTGTGTTTTATAAGCAAGTCAACAAATTCAGGAATCATTTGTTCCCCATACACCGGCGGATAATGTAAAAACACAATTTTTTCTCCTGCATATCCCTCGGCCGCTGCAAGTGAGGCCCGTAGCCGCCCGACTTCACGTGTGATAATCTTGGCGTTAAACACCTGCCCGGACTCCATCATCCAGCCACGGCTTGCACATATTATTTTGTTCTCACCCGGCGGGATAACGCAGTTATTATGCAGTATTTGTAGGCTGTCTAAACCATGTAGCTCAAAAAAAGCTTCCATTTTTGATCTTGTGCTCCACCAATAGTCGTGATTTCCCTTTACCAGCACCTTTTTGCCCGGCAAATTGTGGATGTACTGAAAATCGCAAAGGCTCTCCTCAAGCGACATACCCCAGGAGATGTCCCCTGCAAGTACCACGGTGTCATTTTGGGTGATTTTTGCCTTCCAATTGGCGGTTAGCTGATCGACATATCCCTCCCAGCCCGAGAATATATCCATGGGTTTTTGTGAGCCAAGCGACAAATGCGGATCTCCTATGACATATAGAGCCATTTGCAGGGCCTCCTTTCACGGTAATATTTATATTGTGCGTGGTCGCACTGACCAATCCCCCCACCCGCACACATAGGACGTGTGCCCCCTCCCCCTCGGGGGAGGCGACGCAGGAAAAGTTGGCACAGGTATAACGCAACAT
>CAYJGQ010000070.1:0-11956 GCA_964369885.1 uncultured Oscillospiraceae bacterium | reverse complement strand
TGCACGAATTTAACCTCACTAGAACCTGAATCTAGCGCGTCTGCCAATTCCGCCATATCCGCATGTCGCCCGATAATTATACCACCATACACATTGGGTGTCAATACTTTTTTCTACATTATGCGGGTGCACGGGTCGGCCTTGCTACGCGCTTTTTGGCGCAACTGCTTAGTATATTTACAGCTTGGGGTAGATGGTTTGTCCCATCTCAAAAAATGTGGGCTTTGGTGTGCCACTGCGCTGTGCAAAGGCCCGCATAACAGCCCCTTTATAGGCGGTATCGCCCTGTGGCAGGTGGTATATCACCAGATTTTTTGGCGCCAACATCTCTATCACACGTCCCCCTTTGGGGTCAATGTAGTAAAGCGGGTTTACAAACATGGTGTCGCAGGCCATGCTGTCACAAATTTGCGCCGCCTGTATTGGGTCGGGCTGGCTATCCCCTGTAAAAAGCAGACCATGTCCGCCGCAGTCAAGCCGCAGGGTATAGCTCTGGCGGTGGGCATACTGCGCACCCATATGGGCAAAGGCCGCCACCACAAGCCCTGCTGTGCCCAACACCTCGGGGGCATAGCTTTGTGCCTCACCGTTTTGCAGTTTTGGTGCTATGCAGGCTATGCCCATCTGCTCGGCCGCCTCCAAAACTCCACCTGCTTTGTCGCTTTCCCCGGGAAATACAAGCCCCTTCACACGGTTGTTTTGCATGTAGCTCCGGGTAAGTGTGGGGGAGAAGTGGTCGGGGTGGCTGTGGGTAAACAGCAGATAATCTATATCGGCCAGGGGGCCGTCGGCGCTTAGCATGGGGCCTATGAGCTGTGGCGGCAGGCCATCAAAGGGGAGATCCTCGTTGTGGTGCAGGCCATCCACCAACATGCGTTGGCCACCATACTCAATAAGCACCCCGGCATTTGCTATTAGCTCAAGCCTAATTTTATTTGACATGCCGTTTCCCTCCACTAATATGTAGTAATTCGCTGTGCTGATTACTTATTTGCAAATCTGCCTTTGGCCTGCATATAAACTCACGGGGCCGTGGCGTGGGCAAAATTTTTTGTGCTGTGACAGTTTGTCATAGGGTAGTGGCTGCCTTACTACCTATAAACTATCAAACTCACCGCTATAATTAAAAACATAAGCCCACAAAGGCCAAATACTATGCCTGTTGTTTTATACATGTTTATAATATCGCTGTTGTCCAAAACAGCCTTGTTTGGGTCATCGTACACACGAATTTGCACACTATCACCGGGGGCGTATGCCCTGCGCTTATTTGGCTTTTGGGCACTGCGTGGGAATACATTTACACCACCCACAACCCTATACATTTTGCCCATATAGTAAAAATTATATATAGGGTAATAGCTCGATCCATTGTTATCCCTGCGCTCCTCAAGCCCTTCAATTGCACCTGCAACGGTTTGGTAGGGTTTGCAGGTTATGGCATGGTGTCTTATTACAGACTTTAGACCAACTATGAAAAATACTGTTCCCATAAAAAGTAAAACCACAATAAGTATACCGATTGATGACTGATCCATAATTTCTCCTTATACATAACAAGCCACCGCAGAGCTAACCCACGGTGGCCAATATTTTAGAGCTTATTGTTTTTCGGCCTCGGTCTGCTCAATGAGTAGTTCTACACGGCTAATTTGCTCTTTTAAGGCGTGAATTTCGGCCTTAAGCTGGGCTGCAGTTGAGGGCTTTTCGTTTGGATCTATTATGTCGGTTTTGTGGTTTTCGTTTTCGCCTGTGGCCTCACTTATGGTGTTAACAACAATGCCCACAACAACATTCATCATTACAAATGCGCTTATAAGCACAAAGGGCACAAAGTATACCCAAGCCCAGGGGAAGGCCTCCATAACAGGGCGAGAAATTCCCATCGACCAGCTCTCAAGGGTCATAACCTGGAAGAGGGTGTACATGCTACGGCCTATGTTGCCAAACCACTGGGGAAATGACTCACCAAACAGGGTGGTGCCCATTACCGCAAATACATAATATATAATTCCAAGCAGTAAGCTGGTCCAGGCTATGCTGGGGATAGATTTCCCAATGGCGGTTATAATTATATTTAGTTTGCCCACCCCTGTTATCATGCGCAGTGCACGCAGGTTGCGTAACGAGCGCAGTACGCGGAAGGTACGGAACATGCGGAATACCGAGAATAGCGCAAGGTCTGAAAGCAACGATACCACCACGATGAACATATCAAAGATGTTAAACCCATCCTTAAAAAATGAGGAGCGGTACACAATTAGCTTTAGTACAAGCTCGACAACAAAAATGCCAAGACAAACCCTGTCAAAGGTGTTTAGGAAGGGGCCTATGGCCTCGTTAACAGCGGCTGAGGTTTGCAGTCCAAGCTGTATCGAGTTTAGCATGATGAAAAACATTATGGTGTTTTGAAACCACTTGTGCTCAATAAAAAGTTTTAGCTTTGAGTCGGGGGTGGCCTGAATTGTTTGTGAAGTCATAACTATCTCCTTGCAAATAATCTACTTTTAACAAGGTAAGATTATACCACCAAAAATTATCTATTGCAATGCATTATGGGGGTAACAGGCAGGTTTTGACGATACTTACAGTAAAAATTTCTATGCACCATGGCTTTGCACACATAGCCCTATCCAAAAGTAATGGGACAACAGGTAGTTTTTTTATTAGCTTGTAGATATTAAAAAAACGTGATATTATTAGGTTTGATTAGGGTTTTATTTATACAGATAATCCCACAGTAAATTTACAACTTAATATTTTTATGATGCAAAGGAGTATTTATGAAAAAACTTTTAGCTCTACTAATGGCTACCATCATGGTTCTCTCAATGACCTCCTGCTTTTTGCTGTTTGATGATGAGTTCTTTGAGGATGAGGGCTATTACGAGGACGAGGAGTACTACGAAGACGAGGAATATGCCGACGAGGGCGGCGATGACATGAGCTTCCTTGATGTGGAGCATGTGCCGCGCGAGGATACAGGTACCGACTGGGTTATGTATTGGTATCTCTGCGGCAGTGACCTTGAGTCGGAGTGGGGTTCTGCAACCGAGGACCTTTACGAGATGATGGAGGTTGCACTGCCCGAGGGCGTAAAGGTGGTTATACAAACCGGCGGCGCCTATCAGTGGCATAACGATTTTGTAGACCCAAATTACATTGAGCGTTATGTGTATGACAGTGAGGGACTTCAGCTTGTTGAGCAGCTGCCCCTTGCAAACATGGGCGAAACCTCAACCTTTGTAGATTTCCTTAACTTTGCCGAAACAAACTTCCCCGGCGACCGCACCATGATTAACTTCTGGAATCACGGTGGTGGCTCAATTACGGGCGCGGCCTTTGATGAGCTTTATGGCAATGACTCGCTTGTGCTCGACGAAATGTTCAACGCCATGGCCGAGGTGTACGGCACCGACTACGAGTACTACCCCGTTGACATTGTAGGTTTTGACACCTGCCTGATGGCCACCTTGGAAACTGCTAATAAGTTTTCGGGACATGCAAACTATCTTGTGGCCTCGCAGGAGCTTGAGCCAGGCAATGGCTGGTACTACACCGGCATAATGGAGACCCTTGCAAACGATCCCACCATAAGCCCTGCCGCACTGGGCGCCGCAATTTGCGACACCTATGTAACGGGTTGTGAGTATGCCGGCACGGCCGACGACATAACCCTCTCGGTGACTGATCTATCCAAACTCAAGCCTGTAATTGAATCCTTTGATGCATTTGGCGCCGAGGCTTTGTCCTACGCAATAAATGATCCCTCCTACTTTAACCATCTGCACCAGGTGGCCAATGCCTCGGAAAATTACGGCGGCAACAACCGCGAGCAGGGCTATACCAACATGGTCGATTTAGGACAACTTGTGCTAAACTCCAGCGACCTGTTCCCCGAGGCCTCGCAAAATGTAATTGATGCCATTGATAATGCAGTTATTTACAAAATAGTAAGCTCCTACAACCCCGATGGCATGGGACTTTCGACCTTTTACACCTACGATGGTGACCTTGATCATCTAAATTCCTTTATATCTGTAAACCCCGTAGGCTCCATGAGCTATCTGTACTATTATGGTCTTACAGGTTATGTTGACGATGCAGGTATGGCCTATATAGCTGAGGCTATAAACTACACCGCCGAGGAGCTTCCCGAGCTGCAAACCCTTGAAACCTCCGATACAGACTGGGAAGATATCCCCCTGTATGTGGATGATAACGGCGCATTTGTGCTGGAACTTGGCCCCACTGCCTACGACACACTGTCCTCTGTGGCCTTTGAGCTTTACTACACCCCGGCCGACGAGGATGACGAACTACTGCTACTGCTGGGCACCGATAATGATATAGTGGGCGACTGGGATGCCGGTGTTTTTGCCGATAACTTCCGTGGCGTATGGGGCACCCTTGATGGCGCAATATGTTACATGGAACTGGTATTTGAGGGCGACGACTACAACGAATACACAGTGCCTATCCTGCTAAATGATGAGGAGTACAACCTTTCGGTTATCTATGACTTTAACATGGAGGAGTTTGTAATCCTTGGTGCTCGTAAACCACTTAGCGAGGGCGGCGCCGCCGATAAGGAGCTTGTACACCTTGAGGTAGGCGATGTTATTCAGACCATTCACTATGCCAGCAGCATAAGTGGCGACGATGAATTTGAGCCTGTTTTGGTTGACACCATAACTGTTACCGAGGACACAACCTTTACAGAAGATGCACTGCCCGACGGTTACTACATCCTTATGTACCGCATGGAGGATGGCCAGGGCAACTATATCTATTCGGATGTAGGCGTATATGAACTAACCGATGGCGAGCTTTACCCCTCGGTGGAATAAGTAAAACTTTTCAACAATAAAAGGCGGGCTGTCGGCAAAACCGACGGCCCGTTTTTTTGCCACCCTACCCACAAAACCACCCAGGCCACCACAGCCCGACCCCACCGTGATGTCGGTTATATATGCGCCACAACACCTTCCACACAGCAAAACCGCCCCCACTGCGGGGGCGGTTTTTTTATACCAACTTCTTATTATTCTTCTGTGTCCTGCTCGCCGTTTGCCTCAGGGGCGCTCTTTGGGGTTTGGGTGTCTTGCAGGTTTTCGGGGTTTTCGGCATTTTGGTTCTCTCCCTCTACACCTTCACCCTCATTTTCATCCTCATCCTCGTGGGGGGCACGTGCCAGTGTTACCACCTTGCTATCCTCGCCCACACGCATTACACGCACACCACCACCATAACGTGACTGCACCGTGATGTCGGCCACAGGTATACGGATAATTACACCGTCATCGGCTATAAGCACAACGTCGTCCTGTTCATCCACCACACGAATACCGGCCACGGGGCCGTTTTTGTCAACATAGTAGTTGCGTATGCCCTTGCCGCCTCGGCTTTGCAGGCGGTATTCGTCGGGCAAACTGCGTCGGCCTTGGCCACTCTCGGACACCGTAAGCACCGTGGCATCCTCACGAATTCGAGCCATGCCCACAACAACATCGCCCTGCCCAAGCTGTATTGCACGCACACCACGGGCGGTGCGTCCCAGTGGGCGCAGGTCGTTTTCGTCAAAGCGGATGGCCATGCCCTCACGGGTGGCAATTAGCAGCTGATTGCTACCATTTGTATTGCGAACCCATGCAAGCGAGTCGCCTTCGTCCAGCGCAAGTGCAATAATGCCGCCCTTGCGCACATTCTTGTAGGCCGACAGGGGAGTGCGCTTTACCACGCCCATTCGTGTTACCATAACGAGGAAACTCTCCTGATCCATCTCGCTAACACGTATTACAGCTGTTGTTTTTTCGTCTTTTTCTACGGGGAGTATATTTACTATATTTGTACCACGGCTGGTGCGGGAGGACTCGGGAATCTCGTAGGCCTTTATGCGGTACATGCGGCCACGGTCGGTAAAGAACAGCACATAATCATGGGAGGAGCATATAAACAGATCCTCCACAAAGTCCTCCTCGCGGCGGGTCATGCCCGAAATGCCACGGCCACCACGGCGCTGTGTTTTGTAAACATCCATGGGCTGACGCTTAAGGTAACCGTAATGGGTAAGGGTTATTACGCAGTCCTCCACCGGAATTAGATCCTCAATATCCACCTCACCGCTAACGGCCTGTATCTCTGTGCGGCGCTCGTCGCCAAATTTGTCCTTAATCTCGTTTATCTCTTTTTTCACTATCTCAAGAATTTTCTGCTCATCGGCCAGTATGCCCTCAAGCTCGGCAATGCGCTTTAGTATTTCATCCAGCTCGGTTTCAATCTTTATGCGCTCCATGCCGGAAAGCTGTCCAAGGCGCATGGCCACAATAGCCCCCGACTGTATGTCGGTTATGCTAAAGCGCTCACACAAATTTTGCTTTGCATGGTTTTGGTCATCCGAGTGGCGGATAATGTGTATTACCTCATCGGTGTGATCTATAACGGTTTTTAGTCCCTCAAGAATATGCTCGCGTTCCTTTGCCTTGCCAAGGTCAAAACGTGTGCGGCGCACCACAACATCACGCTGAAAACCAAGGTAGGCCATAAGCATATCACGCAGGTTCATAACCTTTGGCACACCGCCATCCAGTGCCAACATTATTACACCCACCGTATCCTGTAGCTGGGTGTAGGTGTAAAGCTGGTTTAGCACAAGCTGTGCATTGGCATCCCTTTTAAGCTCCACAACAATGCGCATTCCGTCACGGTCGGACTCGTCACGCAGGTCGCTTATCTGGTCTATACGCTTTTCCTTTACAAGCTCGGCAATATGCTCAATCATATTAGCCTTGTTTACCATATAGGGAATTTCGGTGATGATTATGCGCTCACGGGTGCCGCCCTTGTGCTCCTCTATGATGGCACGGCCACGCAAAATTACACGGCCACGCCCCGTGGCATAGGCCGAGCGTATGCCACTGCGCCCCATTATTATACCACCGGTGGGGAAGTCGGGCCCCTGTATGCATCCCATAATTTCCTCAAGGGGGGCGTCGGGGTTTTCAATTAGCAGGTTAACCCCGTCAATTACCTCACGCAGGTTGTGCGGGGGAATATTTGTGGCCATACCAACCGCAATACCGGTTGAACCGTTGCAAAGCAGGTTGGGAAAACGGGAGGGGAGCACGACGGGCTCCTTTTTATTGTCGTTGTAGTTGGGCATGTAGTCAACGGTTTGTTTGTCTATGTCGCTTAGCATATGCATGGCCATTTTGCTCATGCGGGCCTCGGTGTAACGGTAGGCAGCGGCGGGGTCGCCATCCACCGAACCAAAGTTTCCGTGGCCATCAATAAGGGGATAGCGCAGCGAAAAGTCCTGTGCAAGACGTACCATTGCATCATAAACCGAGCCGTCACCATGGGGATGGTAGTCGGCCAGCACTGCGCCCACCGTTTCGGCCGACTTGCGGTAATCCTTGTCGGGGGTGTTGCCCTTTTCGTAGGCGGTATATAGTATGCGGCGGTGAACCGGTTTTAGTCCGTCACGCACATCGGGTAGGGCACGTCCCACAATAACCGACATGGAATAAGCAAGATAGCTTTTTTCCATCTCATCTTTTATATCAACCTGTATAACTCTTCCTGACTCGTCAAGCATATTTACCCTCCTTGGAGTTTTTCCGTGAGGAGCCCTGCCCCACACCGCAAAAAACTCTCGGCTTTTGCTTTTTATTTATCGCTTACGATGTATCTGCGGCCCTGCCCAAGGTTTGCAATGAGTATCTCCTTGACCAAGGGGTTTTTATCCATGAATATACTTTTGTTAAATACCATCATTTTGGCCTTGCCCAGCATGAATACATAGGAATCCTTTGTTTCATGGCACAAAATAAGTCTAAAGGGAATGTCAAATTTACCGCTCTCGTCCTCTATTTGGAAACCGCCTGCAAAAAGGCGAAGTGTTCCGGGTTTTGCCTCGCCGGCAATTTTTTTGGCTGTATGGCGGCGGCTCATGGCCGGCCCAAAAATTTGGCTAAACACAATGTAGGCCATAAACAGTAAAAACACTATCCCAAGCACCAAACTGCGAGCAAAAATCATGGGGGTGGCCAGCACTCCACAAACAATTAGTATTGCAATGCCGCCCCATATGCGCCATTTGTTCTGATTTTCGGCCATTATTTCAAGCCCCATCAGCACATCTTCATAACTTACGGTGTACTGGGCCGTTATTGCGGCCACCTCACCCTCAAAACTTATTGTAAAATCTTCTTTTGTCAGTTGTTTTTCCTTCTTACGTCCAAAAAGCGCCATCTTACCATTCTCCAATCAAAATTAAATGTCAAGATCCTTTACATATTCGGCATTTTGCTCTATAAAGGCTCGGCGGGGGGCAACCTTGTCCCCCATTAGGATTGTAAAGACCTCATCAGCGGCGGCGGCATCGTCCAATGTTACCTGAAGCATGGTGCGAAACTCGGGATCCATTGTGGTTTCCCAAAGCTGATTTGCATTCATCTCACCAAGACCCTTATACCGCTGTATGCCCAGCTTATGTGTGCCATTGTCGCTCATCTCGGCCGAAATTTCATCACGCTGTTTGTCGCTGTAGGCATAGCGCACCTGCCGTCCACGGCTTATCTTAAATAGGGGAGGCTGTGCCAAGTACACATGTCCATGCTCCACAAGTGGGCGCATAAATCTAAAGAAAAATGTCAGCAGTAGTGTGCGGATATGGCTTCCGTCAACGTCGGCATCGGCCATTATAACCACCTTGTTGTAACGCAGTTTTTCAAGGTCAAACTCCTCGCCTATACCACAGCCAAGCGCCGTTATAACCGGCATTAGCTTGTCGTTGCCGTAAACACGGTCAAGTCTTGCCTTCTCAACATTTAGCATCTTGCCCCAAAGGGGAAGTATTGCCTGAAAACGTCGGTCACGGCCGCCCTTGGCCGAACCACCTGCCGAGTCACCCTCCACGATGTATATTTCGGTGCGTCGGTTGTCCCTTTCGGAGCAGTCGGCCAATTTACCGGGAAGTTGCCCCGACTCCAGCACAGATTTACGTCTGGTCAGCTCCCTTGCCTTGCGTGCGGCCTCTCGTGCACGGCTGGCCGACAGCGCCTTGTCCAATATTGTGCGGGCAATCGAGGGGTTTTCCTCCAAAAATGTAGTAAGTTTTTCGCCCACCACATTGTTTACAAGGCTACCAATCTCGGTGTTGCCAAGCTTTGCCTTGGTCTGGCTTTCAAACTGTGCATCCTCCATCTTAACCGATATTATAACGGTAAGCCCCTCACGCACATCCTCGCCCGACAGGTTTTTGTCGGCCTCTTTTAGTACGTTGTTTTTGCGGGCGTAGTCGTTGAGCACTCGGGTGAGGGCGGTTTTAAAACCTGTTTCGTGGGTGCCGCCCTCAATGGTGTGCATGTTGTTTGCAAATGAAAGTATAAGCTCATTGTAGCTGTCGTTATACTGCATGGCAATCTCGGCGTTTGATGTTCCACCACTGCCCGAAAGATATACCACCTCATCGTGAAGCACCGCAAGCCCCTTGCGCTTATGGATGTACTCAACAAAGCTGCGAATGCCACCCTCGTACTTCATGTTTTTTTCTTTTTCCTTGCCCTCGCGGCAGTCAATAAGTGTAATGCTTATGCCCGCATTTAAGAAGGCCTGTTCCCGCAGACGGGTGGCCAAAATCTCATAATCAAAGCATAGTTCCTCAAATATTTCGGGGTCGGGCTGGAAGGTTACCACTGTGCCTGTTTCGGCGGTGTCGCCAATGGGGCCAAGGGTTTGGTCCGGCACACCACGGGTAAAGGATTGGTAATGCACCTTTTCGCCGTCACGCACCTCAAGCTTTAGCCAGGAGGACAGCGCATTTACAACGCTTGCGCCCACACCGTGCAAACCGCCCGATACCTTGTAACCACCGCCGCCAAACTTACCACCGGCATGAAGCACCGTAAATACAACGGTGGCGGCCGATATGCCCATTTTTGGCTGTATGCCAACCGGAATACCACGCCCGTTATCGCTAACACGGATGCTGTCCCCCTGCAGGATTTCTACCTTTATTTCGGTACAATATCCTGCCAGAGCCTCATCAATGGCGTTGTCGACAATTTCATACACCAAATGGTGCAGACCACGAGGGCCTGTCGAACCGATATACATACCCGGGCGCTTGCGCACTGCCTCAAGTCCCTCGAGCACCTGTATTTGGGTTTCGTCGTACTGTCCTGTCACCTGCGTAAGGTTCAGATTTTCTTCCATTCTTTCTCTCCTTTTAAGGTAAGCGGGCAATAACGCCCGTGAGATTTCCTCGGTTTTATGACATGTTATTATATATTTGCTATGTGATCTATAAATCCTGTGCGCCGCTTAAGGGTTGAGGAGCTTATTTGCGAGATATAAACCACAAATCCGCCCTGCGGCTGGGTGCAGACCACAAAGGTCTTTGGCAGTTCATTTGTTACGTTTATTACCCGTCCCTCTTTTTGGCAACGGGACAAAAAATGTTTTGTCCTTCCGGACACCGTGGCGTTATCAAGATCAAATATTCCCACAATGTCGCAGGTGCGCACCACTGTGTCCTGTCCAAGGTGTAGATACATTTACTACCTCCTGCCTAATTGGGCTGTACAATCTGTCCGCCCTTTACCTCTATCATGGCCGATACCGACAGCCCCTCAAGGTGCTGTGGGTCACAGCAGGTTATAAAAACCTGACCACCGGTTATGCCCGACAAAAGATACTCGCGGCGATGCTTGTCAAGCTCGCTTAGCACATCATCAAGAAGTATGACGGGTTGCTCCTGACTTACCTCACCCAAAATTTCGCACTCGGCAAGTTTAAGGGCAAGGGCACAACTGCGCTGTTGCCCCTGTGAGCCAAAGGCCCTTGCAGGATTTTTGTCCAGCGTTATTTCAAGGTCATCACGGTGTATGCCTATGGTGGTGCTACCTGTTTTTATATCCTGCTCTCGGCTTAAAATAAGCTGATCGCTTATACACTGTGCGGCCGCCTTGTCCTCCATGTCGTCGGTGGACAGCAATGTCGAGCGGTATATAATCCCCATTTGTTCGCTCTCGCTGGAAATGGCGGCATATATAGGTATTGCTTTTTGGCACAGTCGCTCTACATATCTGCGCCTAAGTTTTAGCAGTACCACCGACAACTTTATAAAATGCTCGTCCCACTCCTCAAGCAGTGGCATCATGGAGGGTTGTTTCCATATCTGCCCCAGCAGTGCCGAGCGCTGGCTTAGTACCCTTGCATAATCTGCCAAATATTTTTGGTAGCGTGGCATAAGCTGACATATTGCATCGTCCAAAAAGCGCCGCCGCACACCCGGCCCCTCCTTTATAAGGGAGAGATGCTCCGGGAAGAAAACCACAGCAGGGAAAACCCCTGTAAGTTCGCTTCGTGATTTTAGTTTTATTTCATTTAGGGTGGTAAGCTTTTTTTGTCCCATTCTTATTGCGGCACTTTGCTCGCGCCCGCCGCCAAAAAAATTTATGTCAAGCGCCAGGCCTTCCTGCCCAAAACGAATTAACTCACTGCTGCTACCACCCCGAAGCCGCCGTCCCCCGGTAAACATCCATATGCCCTCAATTAGGTTTGTTTTGCCCTGGGCATTGTCGCCATAAATTACATTTATGGAAGGGGAGGGGGTGAGGGTTACATCGGCGAGATTGCGAAAATTTTGAAGCCGCACAGATAGGATCTTCACTCCTGCGTTACCTCAATGCGAAGCTGTGCATCAACCTCTACAACATCTCCGGGCACAATTTTTTTGCCCCGCATTGTACAGACCTCGCCGTTTAGTAAAACAAGCCCCTCGCCTATAACCTCGCCGGCCTGTCCTCCCGTTTCTACCGCTCCTGCAAATTTTAGCAGTGAGGATAATTTTATAAACGGTGTCGAGATAGAAATTTTTTCACTCTGCATAAAACCCTCTTTTTTCACTTTTCTTATGTTGTATCAAATGTTACATACATTTGATGCTAAC
>CAYJGQ010000069.1:0-12443 GCA_964369885.1 uncultured Oscillospiraceae bacterium | reverse complement strand
ACAAAGGCTGAGTTGAACAGGGGTATTATGGCGGCTATGCCACAAATTACAAGTAGGTACTTTAGCCAGTGGCGGCGCTGAGCCTTTAGGAAGACCAATACGCCGCTAAAACCCAACATGGGCAGATAGGCCGCAAGGGAGGCCCACTTTGCGCCGTGGGTGGTAAAGAAGTTTGGCAGGGAGGGCATGTCGGGCGGGAAGAAAAGGCTGTGAAGTATGGCAATATAGCGCTGGGGGTTGTGGTAGTACCACATGTTCCAGCCTTGTATAAGGTCGTCGGCACCGGTGCGTGGATTGCCCAAAATTGTAAGCACCGAGGGAAGAAACACCACCGCCGCCATGCCAACCCCCAAAATGCCCTCAAAGGTAACATGGGCAAGTGTGGGTAGGTTTAGCCTGCGGGAGGACTTTGTGGTGCGCACAAAGAAGTATATTATGACAAATACCACCTCGCCGATGAAAAACCAGTAGTTTACCACGGCGTTTATGGCCACAAATACCGCAAATAGGCCGCGGCGCTTGTTGCATATAAGTTCCTCAAGCCCTATGAGCATAAGGGGGAAGAACACCACCACCTCGTGGAAGTGGTTGAAGAATATATTGTAGGCCATAAAGCCCGAAAAGGCGTAAAGCAGACTGCCCATAATGGCATAAAAGCGATCCTTTACAAAGCGGTCGATGTAAAAATATGAGGTGAGGGCGGCGCAGGCCGTTTTAAGCACGAGCAGTGGAGCCATGAGGTAGGGAAGCATGTGGTTTGGGAAGGGCAGGGTGAGCCAGAAAAAGGGGCTGAATATGCAGTAAAAGCTATAGGAGCCCACAAGGTTTGCCCCAAGGTCGGTTATGGGGTCCCAGCCTATGTTGCCCGAGCGTATTAGCTCGTGCACATGCTGGTAAAATGGGATTTGTTGCAGGTTAAAGTCGCCATAGTAGAAAAAATAGCCATCATTTATTATTATGAAGGGTAAAAATATCAGTGCCGACGTAAAAAACGCCAGACCAAATGTTATATAGTGTCCGTGTTTGTTTATTGCTTGATTCAAGAGATGTCCTCCTTAAAATAGAGCGCTACACCTTATTATAGCACATTTTGGCACTTTCTACACCAAATGTTTGGCAAATTATGCATTACTATGCCTACAAATAGGCCAAATGACGGGCGTAAAATGAAAAGGAGGCGGTTGCACCCACGGGGCAAAAGTGGCAGACCCAAAAGAGGAATGTTTGAGCGGCCGGGGCAAAGAATTGGCGGCGGTGGGTATTAGGCATTTACATTATTGCTTTTTCAATGTAAAATAAAACAAGATGTGGCAGGGTTGCACCCTCCCGCTTAGGCTACAAAGGAGGGGAAAACCCATGGACGGCACAAATTTTTATGCAATGTTATCCCGTATGAAGTATATACAGCGGTGGGGGCTTATGCGCAACCAGCGTGACGAAAACCTAAGCGAGCACACCCTTGAGGTGGCACTGCTGTGCCATGCATTGTGCGCCATTTCAAACACCCGCCTTGGAACAAAGCTTGACACAGGGCAGGCGGTGCTGTATGCCATGTATCACGACTGCAGCGAAATAATAACCGGCGACCTGCCAACCCCCATAAAGTATCACAGCGACGAGATGAAAAAGGCCTACAAGGCGGTGGAGCATGGGGCATCACAGCGGCTCTTGTCACTACTTCCCGACGACCTTTGCCCACAGTATGCCCCCTATCTTGAGCAAAAACCCTCCCCCGAGCTTGCAAAAATCCTAAAGGCGGCCGACAAGCTGTCGGCCCTGATAAAGTGCATAGAGGAACAAAGTGGCGGCAACAAGGAGTTTACAATGGCGCGCAAAAGCACCGAGGCCGCCCTAAAAGAGATGAACATGCCGGCGGTGGATATCTTCATGGCCGAGTGTTTGGAGGGCTATGGGCTTACCCTTGATGAGATGAAACTGTAAACCCACCCTGCCTGTGGAGAAAGAGGTGTAGTAATGCCAAGTGCTGTAGAAACCTTTGTAAAAAAATCAAGCTCTGTGCGAAGGGTATACCTAATAGATGAACTGCGTGGACTGATGGTTATTAATATGGTGATTTACCATGGAATTTATAACCTTGTCTACATGTTTGGAATTGATATGCCCTGGTACCGTGGCCCGGTGGGGTTTTACTGGCAGCAGATTGTATGCGGTACATTTATTGTACTGGCCGGCATGTCCTGCCGTTTTAGCAGTAACAACCTAAAACGGGGACTTTTGGTGTTTTGCTGTGGGCTTGCACTAAGTTTGATCACATGGATTTTTATGCCACAACAGCTCATAGCCTTTGGCATTTTGCACTTTATGGGCAGCGCCATGATGATTTACTCGGTCTGTGCCCCCCTGCTTGACCGCCTTACCCCTGCGGCAGGTGTGGGAATTTTTTCGGTGCTGTTTTTGCTCACCCGCGGCATATACTATGGACGTATGGGTATTCCGCTACTGCTTGAGTTTTCCCTTCCGCCCGAGCTGTACTCAACACCGTTTTTGTTTATGTTTGGGCTTCCGGGGCCAAACTTTGTGTCATCGGACTATTTTCCGCTTATACCGTGGTTGTTTTTATTTTTGGCAGGAAGCTTTGTGGGGATATGGGCCAAACGCCGCGAGCTCCCCGACCACTTTTACATAAGCCACTGCCCGCCACTTGGCGCGGTGGGGCGCAAAGCCCTGATTATTTATATGCTACACCAGCCCATACTCTACGGAGTAATGAGCCTGCTGTTTTCATAGGAGCCACAGGTTAATGTACCATCACCCTGCTCGTAGCAAAACCTGTCTTGCCAAATAGGAGGCGACAGAATTTTTGCTTGTCTTCACGGTGGGTGGCAATAGGTGTGTGAAGGGGCGCAGGCTTTGCCTGCGCTGGGGGGTGCCACTGCCACCGGCAGTGGGGCTGCCGTCCAAGCGTAGTGAGGACAGTAGGCAGTAAAGCCGTAGCCGCGCCACCACCGTAGATGTTGCTATGATTAGTGCAGGGGAAAAACTTCGCCCTCGGGCGGTAGCCGGGGGGCGTGCATAGGTTTTGGATCAAACTTTTTTCAAAAAGTTTGTGGGGTGTGGGGCAAAGCCCCACGGTCTTGGGCTTGTATGCAGATTGTTTATATGGATTGTAATTTAATATTAAATATTAGAATGGAGAGTTAAGATTATGAAGGTTGTTGCCATAAACGGAAGCCATCGCCCCACATCAAACACCTATCAGGCACTGCAGGTGGTATGTAAGACCCTTGAGGAACAGGGCATTGAAACCGAGATTTTGCAAATTGGCCCTGATGCCATTATGGGATGTACAGGATGTCTTGGATGTCGTAAAAACGCTGACAAAACCTGTATTCACCGCAATGACCCCGTAAACGAGCACGCCGAAAAAATTGCCCAGGCCGACGGCGTTATATTTGGCGCACCTGTTTACTACGCAGGTGTGGCGGGCGACATGAAGTGCTATATGGACCGCCTGTTTTACTCCTCCTCGGCAAAGTTTGCACGCAAGGTTACCACAGGGCTTGTGGCGGTGCGCCGCAGTGGCGGTGTAGTGGCGGCCGATCAGCTTCTGCGTTACTTCCACATAGCCGGAATGGTTATAACCCCCTCCTGCTACTGGAATGTAATCCATGGCGAACAAAGCGGCGAGGTGCTAAGCGACAGCGAGGGCGTGGATATCCTAAAAACCGTGGGGCTTAATATGGCCTGGATGATAAAAACCCTAAAAGAGAGCACCGTTGCTCCGCCTGAGCTTGCCCCCAGAAGCAAGATGAACTTTGTAAGATAAGCTATGAGCGGGATGTGCAAAGCGGATTTTGACACCCTAACCACGGCACTGCGCAAAAAGGGCTATGCCGTGTCACGGTTTGGGCAGTGCGCCGCCGCCTGCGATTATATGGCGCAGAACATTAAAAACAAGGTGGTGGGGTTTGGCGATTCGGCCACACTGCTTGACATGGGGCTTTATGATGCGCTTTGTCAACACAATTACCTGCACGACCCTGCCCACTGCACCCACGAGGAGGATTTTGTGGCCGTGGCCAAAAAGGCTCTGGTGGCCGAGGTTTTTATAACCTCGGTAAATGCACTGGCCGTTACAGGGGAGCTTGTTAGCATTGATGGCACGGGCAACCGTGTGGCAGGCGGACTATTTGGGCACCAAAAGGTGTATTTTGTGGTGGGGACAAATAAGCTTGTTCCCACCCTTGAAGATGCTATATTTAGGGCGCGAAACATAGCCGCCCCACGCAATGCACAGCGGTTGGGGCTTGCCACACCCTGCGCAAAACATGGCGACAAATGCTACGACTGCCGCTCGGCTCAAAGGATTTGCAACGGCATGGCAATTCATCTAAACAAGATGGAGGGTATGGCCATGGAGGTTGTTTTGGTGGAGCAGGAGCTTGGATTTTAGTGGCATACCGCCAAAGATGATGCCGCAGAAAATAATAAACTGAAAATCTCCCCACACCCTTAAAATGCTTGGGTGGGGGAGATTTTTTTAGGTTTAATTGGGTTTATGCAGGTTGGTCTATTGTGGAGAATTTGCGGGAAAGCCCAAGGCCAAGCGGATAACCCACGGCGTAGCATACGGCGGCCTGCCCCAAAAAGACCCAAATAAAGTTGACCATAAATGCATCAAGGAATAAAAAGGTCAGCTCGGCGCCCACAAACAGCGCATTAAAAAGCACGGGGGGGATAAGCCCAAACAGTAGGCGTGCGTGGGGGTTTGTTTTTGGTATAACCCTGCCGATGTAGGAGGTGCAAAGTCCTGCAATCAGGGTGGCGCTGCTGCCCACCACGGCGTCAATTAGTCCTATGGGGTTTGCGCCACTGAAAAATCCAACAAGATTTGCAATGACACACCCAATTGTAAGACCAAGCACCGAGCCACTGAAAAATAACGGCAGGACGGTTAGCGCTTCGGACAGACGAAACTGCATCATGCCAAAGCTTGCCATGGGTAGCACAAGGGTAAGGGCGGCATAGAGGGCGGCTATCATGGCCGCGCGGCATAATACCGGGGTGGAAAATGTGTTCTGTTTCATAGTATTGTTTCCTTTAGTTTTGTTTTAAGTCAGGAGGTTTCGAACTGACTGATATCCTCCACACATGGTGGGGAGCACCATTATACTCCAAAACATCGGAATTTGCAACCGGATATCGCAAATATGCAAAATCGTGTTGATTTTTTGTGATATTGTGGTACAATAAAGCCTGAACTAAAAATAAATGGAGGTGCAAAACAATGGCATACGTAATTACTGAAGAATGCATCAGCTGTGGCGCTTGCGCCGGCGAATGTCCCGTAGAGGCTATCTCGGCAGGAGATAGTGTTTATGTGATCGACGCCAACACATGTATCGACTGCGGCGCATGTGAAGGCACATGTCCCACAAGTGCTATCAAGCCCGAGTAAGAAATTACACAAACACTTGCCACGGCCTCGCCCCTTATGGGTGGGGCTGTTGGACTTTATAGGGGATGGAGATGATTTGGCGTGAAAAACTCCCGAACAAAACTGCTCTACATTACCGCCGGGCTTGCAGGAGGACTGTTTTTGCTGTTGTCGTTTTGGGTGGCAAACGACATACCGCCGTTTTTTGATGCCCCGATTTACAACATGCTCTCCCCCATTATAAACCCACAGCTTACACAGGTGGTTATTCTTATCACCGACATTGGGGATGTGCAGGTGCTGTTGCCCCTCTGCCTTGGCCTAATGCTGGCATTTTGGATGAGCGGTCAACCCCAAAAATCACTTGTTGTGGCAGGGCATCTGGCAGCCTCGGCCGTACTGTGCAATCTTGTGCTTAAGAATATTTTCAGTCGCCAACGTCCGCTGGATATAATGCTGGTGCAGGAGCATACAAACTCCTTTCCAAGCGGTCACAGCTTTGTAAGCATGGCCTTTTACAGCCTGCTTATTTACCTAATAATCACCCACATAAAGCACCCCGTAAAATGGGTAATGTGCGGTCTTGTTTCACTGCTTATACTCGCCATAGGCCTATCGCGCATCTACCTTGGGGTGCACTACCCAAGTGATGTGGTGGCAGGATTTTGCGGTGGACTGCTTTGCACGTTGGGCATGGTAAATATACCTGCCGTAAGGAAGGTACTTACACCCAAGCAATAGGGTAAATACAAAAAAGGCCTATCAACCCGACACAGCGGGGCGATAGGCCTTTTATTTTGTGCTGTTTGATTTTACAGGGCTCATTGGCCTTTAGGGTGTCGCTGCCGCCTGCACCGCCACGGCCGACCCTGACTCCAAAGTCACATCGCCCGACCCAATGGTGCCCTCCATGTTGCCGCCCATGGCATGGGAACGCTCGTCTTCAAAGTCGAGGTTTACGGTGGTTTTGCGCTCATCTTCATCCTCGGGTGGGGCACTGCGTGCCATGGCTATGGCCATAGCGTACATGCTTGGGGAGGTTTTAACAAGAAAACGGATTTCCTCCTCCGAGGCCGTACCGGCGCTTATTTTGGCCGCAATCTCCATGCATGACTGCAATTTTTTCATCTCTTTTATGCGGGCATCAAGCCCGTCGGTTTGGGTTTTGTAGCTCTCAAAGGCCGACACAAGTAGCATGTTTTGCAGACGCTTTTCGCCCTGCGCCCTCTCAAGGCGAAAAAGCTCCTCTATGCGGTTTATCAGTTCATCCCGGTGCTGTGCGCTCTCCCTATCAAGATCAAACACCTGCTGCTTGCTGCGCTGAAGGGCGTTTAACAGCTCCTCAAGCTTTGTTTTGAACTCGTAGGGCATATCAATTGGGCTGGATTTATATTTTTCGTATATTTCAAGCTCCTCGGTTATGTCGGCCTTTTGGGAAAATACATCCTGACTATCCCGCCCATGGTAGGGGGCAAAATTCCCACCCCCACCCTGCGAACCGTCGTAGGTTTTGGCCGGCAACTCACTATTTAGCGCCGAACTGCTGTAAACCTCTATTTTCATTTAATACACCTCCTGCTCGATCGGTGCTGTGCAGGGCGTGTAAAATCACACTGCACAACACAGGCAAATAACCCCTCTGCTGTTGGCCATCAAATAAAACCACTATGTAATGTATATCGACATTTTTTAGAAAGTTTAAATAGCCTTAAAACTTTTTTATAGGCAAAGGGTTGAGGACATAGGTGATAAACAGCCCTGTTTTCTCTTTTCAGGCAATGTGTGCTGTGATATAATGAAAACAGAGGACTTACTTAAGGGGGAATTTGGGTGAATGAAGATTTTTGCAGGCTAAAGGAGAAGGTGGAAAACTGCACCGCCTGTGAGCTTTGTAAAACACGCACAAATGTTGTGTTTGGGGTGGGAAATCCCACGGCCGAGGTCATGGTGATAGGCGAGGGGCCGGGACGAGAGGAAGATTTGCAGGGCAGGCCCTTTGTGGGGCGCAGTGGTCAACTTATGGACAAGATGCTTTTGCATGTGGGGCTGTCGCGCGAGAGCAATATATTTATAGCAAATATGGTAAAATGCCGACCGCCCGAAAACCGTGACCCAAAACCCGAGGAACTAAAATGTTGCCTTGAGCATTTGCGCCAACAGGTTATGTTAATACGCCCCAAAATAATAGTATGTATGGGTAGGGTGGCGGCCTGTGCCCTGATAGACCCACAGTTTAAGGTTACCATGATGCACGGGCAATTTATTGAGAAAAAGGGTATACTGATGATGGGAACATTCCATCCTGCCGCACTACTGAGAAACCCCAACAACAAACCCGCCGCACTTGAGGACCTTTTGGGGCTACGTGGCAAGATACTGGAAATCTGTGAAAACACATTGGCCGAGCAGGCATGACAGGAATTTTTTGTGGGCAGGAGGAATTGGCATGGAGTTTGTAAGAGTGGCAGGGCCACAGGACGCAGCGGCACTAAGGGATATATACGCCCACTATGTGGATTCCACCACCGCCACCTTTGAGTGTGTTCCACCCACTGTGCAGGAATTTTCACAGCATATAACCCAAACGCTAAAAGGCCATCCCTTTTTGGTGTGCGGACAGGGCGATGAAGTGCTGGGCTATGCCTATGCCTCGCAGTATAGTCCGCGTGGGGCATATATATGGAGCGTATCCTTGTCGGTTTACATAAGAAGCGACTGCCGCAGACGTGGCCTTGGTGCCATGCTTTACCGATGTCTGTTTGAAATTTTGCGGTTGCAGCAGTGCCACAGGGTGTATGCCGTGGTGACCGCCCCAAATGAGGTAAGCGTAAAGTTTCATCAGCGCATGGGGCTGTTGGTTGTGGGGCATCTTGATAAGGCGGGGTACAAGCTTGGGCAGTGGCTTTCGGCCGACCTGCTTGAGGGACAGCTACTGCCATGCAAGACCCCACCAAAGCCATTTGTGCCATTTGCGCAGCTTTCCCCCGAAGTGGTAAATGATGCCATAAACAGGGGTAAGCAGGGCGAGCAAGATGGACTGTGAGGTGGGTGACTTTTCAAGTACACATAAGGTGTCACAAAAAAAGAGATGGCCAAAGCTTAATAGCAGATAGCAGGAGGTAGAATTATGTGGATTGTTGATGTTATCGTGGCAGGTTTTTTTCTTGTGCTGGGAATAGTATTTATTTCGGGCAAGGGGGCGTTTTTAATAGCGGGATACAACACCATGCCCAAGGCCGAGCGGGACAAATATGATGCCAAGGGCCTGTGCCGCTTTATGGGCAAGGGGATGTTTTGTTACTGCGGATGTATGCTCATATCGGCCTGTGCCACCCCTCTTAACAGCACCATACCTATCTGGATTGGCTGGGGGCTGTTTGCCGTGGTAACCGTGTTTATTTTGGTGTTTGTAAACACAAAAAATCGCTTTAGAAAATAAAGTTATTACACGGGGTGTATTTCCCGGGGCATATCTGGTATAATTGTCCATCGACACTCTTTTTCGCCCGGCATTGCCGCATGTGGGCGAAGGCAATTGATGTGATGGTATTTGCATACAACATCAATACCGCGGGCGAAATCCCCACACTTCTGCCACCTTTTAAGCAGGGGTGAGGCAAAGCTTTATGCCCCCACAAACAGAGCAAAATTATATTAGGTAATGCGGTGGAATGGAGAAATTTGTGAAAGATAGCAGTAAAATGGGCACCCAACCGGTGCTGGGACTTATAGTAAAAATGTCGCTTCCGTCCATGTTTTCTATGATTGTGCAGTCGCTGTACAATGTGGTGGATAGCTACTTTGTGGCGCAGTTGGGCGAGAAAGCTCTAACGGCGGTGTCGTTGGCATATCCCGTGCAGATACTTATGATCTCGGTGGCGGTGGGCATGGGTGTGGGTGTGAACTCGCTCATGGCGCGCCGTTTGGGGCAGGGCAATGTGGAGGCCGCCAACATGGCCGCAAATCACGCAATATTTTTGGCCGTAATAGCAGGTGTGCTTTTTGCAATATTTGGGGCGCTGTTTCCACGGGTCTTCTTTGCCTCCTTCTCCCCCGACCCCGAGATAATCTCAATGGGTAGCGACTACCTATCGGTGGTCTGCATATTCTCGGTATCGGTTATGATACAAATAGCCATTGAGCGCATATTCCAGGCCACAGGCAACATGATTGGCCCCATGATATTTATGCTTATTGGCGCTATAACTAACATAATACTTGACCCAATACTGATATTTGGTTTGTGCGGTGCACCTGCCCTTGGCATAAAGGGCGCCGCCATTGCCACCGTGGTGGGTCAAATATTGGCCTGCACTGCCGGCATAATAGCGCTTTTAACCAAAAGCCGTGAGATAAAGGTAAACCTAAAGGGCTTTAGGCCCAAGGCCGAGATTTTAAGGGATATATTTGTGGTGGGTCTGCCATCTATACTAATGCAGTCGCTGGCCACAGTGCTGACAATAGGCCTAAATACCATACTGATATCCTTTTCCAATGCCGCTGTGTCGGTGTTGGGGGCCTACTTTAGGCTTCAGTCCTTTGTGTTTATGCCGGTGTTTGGGCTTACCCACGGCACAATGCCCCTAATGGGCTACAACTTTGGTGCGGGCAACCGCGAGCGTGTAAAACAAACCCTGCGTGCCGCCTGTCTTATAGCCCTTGGCATAATGCTTACAGGCACGCTGATATTCTTCCTATTCACCCCCGAGCTGCTTGGCATATTCAGCGCCAGCCCCGAGATGCTAAGCATAGGTGTGCCGGCCCTGCGCATAATTTCCACCTGCTTTGTGCCGGCCGCAATAGGCATAATGTTTTCTATATTTTATCAGTCCATAGGTGTGGGGGTAAACAGCCTTATTATATCCCTACTGCGCCAACTTGTGCTAATACTTCCCCTTGCCTGGGTATTTTCACGCATGGGGCTTGGGTATGTGTGGTTGGCCTTTCCGCTGGCCGAGAGCGTGGCACTGGTGGTAAATATAATATTGTTTGGCAGGGTGTGGAAAAAGCACATCGTCACACTTGGTGAACCTAAAAATCTATACACAGGGCCTGATTTATGATGCAAAAGGGTAAAAAAATTCAAATTATTGTAGTTGTCCTTATTGTTTTGGCGGTGGTTTGGGCGGTGTGGAGTATGCTTTTTGTGAGCACCACCCCTGCCGCCACTGCCACTGTGTGGGTGGACGGCAATGCCGCCATGGAGGTGGAGCTTACGCAGGAGAGGCAGTACACCACACTTGAGCATATGGGTTTGCCGGTAAACTTTGAGGTGGAGGGTGGACGCATACGCTTTGTTGATGTGACCTGCCCCGATGAAATTTGCATGAATACAGGTTGGCTGGAGCTTGAGGGCCAAACCGCAATTTGTATGCCCAACAGGGTAAGCCTTACGGTGGATGAATAGTTGAGCTAAGTAGTGTGCACAGCCCAAAGGTGTGCAAAAATTGGATAAAAATGTAAAATTTTGCTTGACAACCTAAACTCAGTATGTTATATTTTTAACGGACTTGTGGGTGGGAAATATAACTGCCGGATAAGATAGTGTGCAGCTGCATATTGTCTTATGCCGGCTTTTTATTATATTAATAAAGAGGGGAGAAAAAATGAAGAAAAGAATGCAATCAAGGCTGTATACATGCCTGTCGTTTATAGAGCTTGCCATAGGCGGATTTGTATTGGTGGCCTGCGTAATTGGCGGAATAGGCGTGGTGTATAATATAGACATATCGGCGCTGTTTTCCGACCCTGAATACTTTAGGGAATGGCTAAACATAATTTGTTATATTGTCATTGGGGTGGAGTTTGTAAAAATGATTGCAAGCCACAGCGTGGACTCGGTAATTGATGTGTTGCTGGTGGCGCTTGCACGCCAAATGGTGGTGGAACATGTTGAACCGCTGGGTGGTCTGTTTATAATTATAGCTGTTTCGTTACTGTTTATGGTTAGAAGGTATTTACATATGTCCAAAAAGGAAAAGCCTGCCGACCAAGGCGATGAGCAGATGGACGAAGAATAGGTAAAAAATGAATTTGTTAGGTAAAAACATAAAGCAAATTTACATTACAAAAAAAGGCGCTGTTCATGTGAACAGCGCCTTTTTACTTGGTTGTACGGTTTACAGCTCGTCCGAATCGTCGGCAACAGTGGTCTCGGGGGCTACGGGTAGCTCCTCCTCGTAACAGGCGTCACCCTCGATAAAATCATCGTCAAAATCAAAGTCATCTTCGTCAAACATCATATCACTAAAATCGTCACAAATTGCGCATTTTCTTTTCTTAAAGTAAATCATAAGTCCTGCAAGAATGCCTACCAAGGCCAACAATAGGGCTATTAACGCAAACAATGCACTGCTTTTCATATAAATTACCTCCAATATAAATAAGTATACCCGTGTACACCATCCATTATAATACCCTTTTGCACAAAGTACAATACATATACCCAAAAAATTGGGGATATTTTGAAACAATTGCAAAAATATCCATGCTAATTATGAATATGACATCCCTTGTGGGGAAGTTTAATACATAAAACAAAAAACGCGTTTGCACCGCTATATCAAATAAGCATTACATAAAAGCAGTGCGCAGTGGCCACTGTTTTTATGATTTCTACTATAAATACAAAGAAATGAGTGTGTATTATGAGAGCATTTGTAAAGCAGGATGACTGCATTGGCTGTAAAATTTGTATCCAGACCGCACCTACCGTTTTCTCGCTGGCCGACACAGGCAAGGCTGTGGCCATGGGGGCCGACCTTCAGTCCTCCGAGCAGGCCCCGGCACAACTTGCACGCGACACCTGCCCCACCGATGCCATAGACATTTCCTAAAACAGCCACCCAAAACGCCACCCTGTGGCACATAAGGTAATGCCAATAAAACAAGCAAGATATGGGCAAAACTTAAAGGTGGTTAGCTGGTGGGCAGCAAGAAAAAACCGCCATGTCTGTGCAGGGCCTCCACCTTGCTGCCCCACCCCCACGCCATCAAACTCCACCGTTATGGCGCAGCCCGCACATTTGCCCAAAGGGCGGGCAAA
>CAYJGQ010000068.1:0-12746 GCA_964369885.1 uncultured Oscillospiraceae bacterium | reverse complement strand
GGGGGGTGAAAATGTTTTGGGTAAAACTTTTTCAAAAACGTTTGGGGGGGGGGGGGCAAAGCCCCACGGTCTTGGGCAGGGGTGTGGGGACAGCGTCCCCACGGTCTTGGGCAGGGGTGTGGGTTACTTCTTGGACTGGATATACTCGTCCATAGCCTGAGCGGCAGTTTTACCTGCTCCCATGGCAAGAATAACGGTGGCAGCACCTGTTACAGCATCACCGCCGGCGTATACACCCTCACGGCTGGTGGCCATGTTATCATCGGCCACAATACAGCCCCACTTGTTGGTTTCAAGACCATCCGTGGTACTGCGAATAAGTGGGTTGGGCGAAGTGCCAATAGCGATAATAACAGTATCGACATCCAACACAAAATTCGAACCTTCCTTGGTAACGGGGCGACGACGTCCCGAATCATCGGGTTCGCCCAGTTCCATCTCGACACATTCAAGGCCAATAGCCTGTCCATTTTCGTCACCGATTACCGCCACAGGATTGCACAGCACTCTAAAGTCTATGCCCTCCTCCTTGGCGTGGTGAACCTCCTCCAAACGCGCGGGCATCTCGGCCTCGGAGCGACGGTATACAATATAAACATTATCTGCGCCAAGACGCATAGCACAACGTGCAGCGTCCATTGCAACGTTACCACCGCCAACCACAGCAACGGCCTTACTCTTGCGTATGGGGGTATCGTAGCTGTTGTGATAGGCCTTCATTAGGTTTGTACGGGTTAGGTATTCATTCGCCGAGAAAACGCCATTTAGGCTCTCGCCCGGTATATTCATAAAGGTAGGCAGTCCGGCACCCGAGCCGATAAACACGGCCTCATACCCATCTTCAAACAGTTCGTCAATTGCAAGTATACGGCCAATTACCATATCGGTTTTGATCTCAACACCCAGCTTGCGTAGGCTGTCAACCTCCTTGGCCACAATGTCCTTGGGAAGTCTAAACTCGGGGATACCGTATACCAGTACACCGCCTGCCACATGGAATGCCTCAAATACAGTTACTTCGTAGCCAAGCTTTGCAAGGTCACCTGCGCATGTAAGGCCTGCAGGTCCTGCACCAATAACAGCCACACGATGACCGTTACTCTTGGGTTTTTGCACCTCATCGGTACCATTTTGTATGTACCAGTCAGCCACAAAGCGCTCCAGACGACCAATGCCAACCGGCTCGGCCTTTATGCCTCTGACACATTTTTGCTCACACTGGGTTTCCTGGGGGCAAACACGCCCACACACTGCAGGCAGTGAGTTTGTATCGGTCAGGGTGGAGTAGGCCTTTGCAAACTCGCCGTCCTTCACCTGCATAATAAACTCGGGGATTTTTACATTTACAGGGCAGCCGGCCACACAGGGACGTGTCTTACAGTTAAGACAACGGTCGGCCTCGGCCATGGCCATCTCGGGGGTATATCCAAGCGATACCTCCTCAAAATTGCGTGCACGGATTTTTGCCTCCTGCTCGGGCATTGCGGTTTTATTTGGTGACATATCAGCCATTGGAAACTTCCTCCTTTGTCATGCGGCAGTAGTGGGTGCTATCATGACCCTCACGCTCTTTATACACGGTATTGCGTCGCATAAGCTCATCAAAGTCCACTTCATGGCCATCAAAGTCGGGGCCATCCACGCAGGCAAATTTCACCTTTCCGCCCACAGTTACACGACATCCGCCACACATACCTGTCCCATCAATCATAATGGGATTTAGGCTAACGAGTGTCTTTATATCAAATTCCTTTGTTACGGCGCTTACAAATTTCATCATGATTACAGGGCCAATTGTTATGACAAGGTCATACTTATTGCCTGCCTCTATTAAACTGCGTAGTTTGTCGGTTACAAAACCCTTCTCGCCGTAGCTGCCGTCATCGGTAGTAAGATAAAGATTTTGGCTTGCAGCCCTCATCTCATCCTCCAAAATCACAATATCCTTTGAGCGAAATCCTGCTACTATATCTACCTCTACCCCCATGTTGTGCAGGGTTTTGGCCTGTGGATAGGCGATTGCGCAGCCCACGCCGCCGCCTACCACGCACACTTTTTTAACCTCGCCAAAGTGGGTTGGCGTGCCCAAAGGCCCAACAAAATCAAGGATATCTTCCCCAACGCTCATGTCGCCGAGTATTTTTGTCGATCGGCCAACTTTTTGGAAGATGATGGTGACAGTGCCGGCCTCTCGGTCATAGTCGGCTATGGTAAGGGGCACACGCTCCCCCATATCATCCACACGGAAGATGATAAACTGTCCCGCCTGTGCCTTTTTGGCAATAAGCGGTGCCTGCACCTCCATAAGTGTAACAACATCGTTTAGTTCACGCTTTTTCACAATTTTGAACATTCGGCTACAAGTCCTTTCTGTAAGGCCTATTCTTAGGCTACCATAATCAATTCACACACTTTATTATATTGAAACCAAGCATGAAATGCAAGTTTTTTTAATCAATCCTTCATTATAAGCTTGGTTTTAAAAAATGCTTATAATTAAAAGCCACTGTCTATAAAAAATTTTAGTTAAGATACGCAAATTCCAAACAGCATAAAATCACTTGTATCCCCATATTATCGTGAAAGATTAAATTAGTTGCAGCTTAATTTATTATACAATGTGTGTACACAATGGATTTTTACTGCCGTGTAATTTAACTTTATTGTGACTAAAAATATCATTTAAATTGCAATCTGTTTGCCCCTGATGCTGATGGCAGCCTACGGCCATCAGCACACGCCACCTCGGCTATTATTACCACATGTGGATAGCCGATGTATATGCGTATATGGGAGAAAATACCTCCACGCTCATTTCTAAGTCTTAATTTTCAGTGCACAGCACATAAAAACAACCCCTTATCTTGTCAAAGATAGGGGGTTGTTCTGCGTTTCTTAATCTTCGTCCCTGTTTTCTTCCTGCACAGCAGGCTCGGGGCTTGGATTTTGTGCTACAGCCTCACCATCGGGAGCGGTAGCGGTGTTCTCACTCTGCTCTTCATCGGTGGGTTTTGGCTCGGGTGCCTTCATGGGCTCAACAGTTTTGGGTGGCTGTGGTTCTTCGCCCTTCATCAGAAGCTCGAAATTCTCACCATCCAATTTTTCATGTTGTAGCAAATACTGCGACACCTGCTCAACCTTGGCCATATTCTCCTTTAGGATGTTGGCACAACGCTTGTATGCAGTGTCAAATATTGCTCTTACCTCGGTGTCAATCTCACCTGCAACGTTCTCGGAATAGTTGCGACTGTGGCCAAGTTCACGTCCCAGGAAGACCTCATTTTGGTCGTTGCCGTAAACAATGGGGCCAAGCTTATCCGAAAAACCAAACTTTGTGACCATCTGACGCACAATGTCGCTGGCGCGTTGTAGATCGTTCGAGGCACCTGTCGAGATGTCGTCCAGCACAAGCTGTTCGGCTATACGGCCGCCCAGCAGTACAATGACACTTTCCTCCATCTCACGCTTGGTGCGGTACATCCTTTCATCCTCGGGCAGTGACAGGGTATAACCACCTGCCATACCTCGCGGAATAATGGAAACCTGATGCACCTTATCCTGCGTGGGGCAGAAGTAGGTGGCCACGGCGTGGCCTGCCTCGTGGTATGCGGTAAGGCGTTTATTCTTCTCGTTAACGGCCTTGGAGCGTTTTTCGGGTCCTACCATAACCTTTATGGTAGCCTCCTCAATTTCACTCATGGTGATGGCCTTATATCCACGGCGACCTGCCAACAGTGCCGCTTCGTTTAGTAGGTTTTCAAGGTCAGCGCCTGTAAATCCCGCTGTGGAGCGTGCAATAACAGCCATTTCAACATCGGGGCCAATGGGTTTATTGCGGGCATGAACCTTTAGTATCTCCTCACGCCCCTTGATATCGGGGTAGTTAACCACGATTTGACGGTCAAAACGACCGGGACGCAGCAGTGCGGGGTCAAGGATGTCACGGCGGTTTGTGGCCGCTATAACAATTACGCCAATGTTGGCCGCAAAGCCGTCCATCTCTACCAGTAGCTGATTTAGGGTCTGCTCGCGTTCGTCATGCCCACCGCCAAGACCCGCACCTCTGTGTCTACCCACGGCGTCAATCTCATCGATGAATATTATACTTGGCGAGGATTTTTTTGCCTGGTCAAACAGATCTCTTACACGTGAGGCACCAACGCCTACAAACATCTCAACAAAGTCAGAGCCCGATATCGAGAAAAACGGCACTCCGGCCTCACCTGCTACGGCCTTGGCCAGCAGTGTTTTACCAGTACCGGGAGGGCCCATAAGCAGTACGCCCTTGGGTATACGTGCACCCAGGTTATTAAACTGGTCACGATTGCGCAAAAACTGCACAACCTCCACAAGCTCTTCCTTCTCCTCGTCGGCGCCGGCAACATCGTCAAATGTAACCTTGGGGCCCTGGTCGGGGCCGCGCGCCTTGGCCTTGGCAAAGCTCATAACACCGCCACCGCCACGGGTTTGGCGCATCATTACAAACCAAAATATTCCAAGCACCAGTACAAGCAGCAGGGTGGGAATCATCGAGAACCACCAGGGTTGTTCCTCGGGTTCATCATAGTTTTGTACTATCGTGCCCGGATTCTCGGCATTTTTTTCTTTTACATATTCGTGGGTATCATTAATAAACACCGTAAGGTTTGGCACCTTATAGGTTATTGGTTCTTCGCTATCTTTTAGGGTAAGGGTAAGCATACCTGTGCCATAATCAAGGGTATACTCACTCACCTTATCGTCATAAAAATAGTCTATTATTGTGTTGTAGGCCGGACGTTCCTCTTGTGGTGTTTGGTTAAACACCAGCGAGGCTATTGACATGAGCACGAGAAACACCGCAAAGTATATCAGTATTCCTCGGGATTTCTTTGGTGACAACGGCTTCACTTCCTTTGATGTTATATATTAAATGCCTTTTTTGTGCCTTAAACCTGTGCTGTACTTGCTCTCACTATATAATAGGAAAAAATTGTGATTTTATGCCTCGCTGTATACCGATGGCTTTAATACGCCAACAAAGGGCAAATTACGGTAATGCTCGTCATAATCAAGGCCGTAGCCCACAACAAACTCATCCGGCACCACAAAACCTGCATAATCGGCCGTTACAGGCGCTGTGCGGCGTTCGGGTTTATCAAGCAGTGTGACAATGCGTATGCTGTTTGGCCCTCTTTCACGCAGTAGCTCACGCAGATAATTTAGGGTGACACCGCTATCCAAAATGTCCTCCACCACCAAAAGATCCTTGCCCTCAAGCGGACAGTCAAGGTCCTTTAGTATGCGCACCACGCCACTGGTTTTAACACCGGAGCCATAGCTTGACACCGCCATGAAGTCAATGGCGGCCGGTATTGTGATAGACCGCATGAGGTCGGCCATGAACACCACCGATCCCTTTAACACGCTTATCATCATCAAATCTTTATCCTTGTAATACTCACTTATCTCAGCTCCAAGTTCCTGCACACGCTGTGCAAGCTCCTGCTCCGAAATCAGCACCTTATCGATGTCCTGTAACACAATATACCTCCAAATTTTGTCATTCTCCCTCGGGGGGCTGTATTACCATCACCTTGCGGGTATCGGCCAACACAATATAGTCCTCGGCCACGCCAAACCCCTCAACCCACAAAATTTTATCATCCTCTGTGGCAAGCAACAGGGTTTCCCTGCGCTTTTGGGGCAAAATGCCACGCTCCTGAAACAAATTTTTAAGGGTTTTGCTCACCCCACGCCCCGGTAGGCGCAGTGTGTCCCCCATGCGGCAGGAACGTATTTTAACATTTCCACTTATTGTATCACAATTTATTACGTTTTTTAAGGGGGAATTGTAAATATTTTTGTAATTGTGCAAATTATTGTTGGTTATGCTCACCGCAAATTCCCTATTCCCCGCCATCAGTTTCATTTTATGCCCTACCTGTGGCAGGGTGAACTCCTCGCAGACCGTCGGCACCGCCTGCCTTACTTGACGAAGCTGTACCCCAATGCCCGCCTCGGTGGCAAAAAAATCCCAGCCACCCACAAGTTGTTGCCGACCGCTTCCCTGCTCGGCCTTTTGGCGGCATAGCTCCACCATCCTGCCGGTTGGCGAGCCACCACTCGACACCATTTTTAGCAGTATTCTGTCGGCAATGGGTAGCGGTAATGCCAAAAAGCCCCTGCGGTCAAGGATATTGCCAGGGCCTGTCAGTTCGGCCATTTTGTCGGCCGCAAGTTCATCAAGAAAATCGGCATCACGGCGAAGGTGTGCGCACTGTCGGGTTAGGTTGTCACTAAGTGCCGGGTTTAGCTCCTCAAGCAGTGGCAATACCCTGTGGCGCAGTATATTGCGTGTATAGCACATCTCACGGTTGGTCGAATCCTCCACCCACTCAAGGCCGTTTTGCCTACAATAGCCCTCGGTGTCCTGCCGTGTGCAGGCTATGAAGGGCCGTATTATATTGCCCCTCACGGGTGGAATTGCGCAAAGCCCACGAAGCCCCCCTCCCCGTGTGAGGTTCCACAGCAGGGTTTCTCTGTTGTCGTTGGCTGTATGAGCTGTTGCAATCCTATCGCTGTCAGCTGCTATTTCGGCAAAAAATTTATACCTTTGGGCTCTGGCTGTTTCCTCCACCGACTTATGGGTGCGTGTGGCAAGGGTCTTTATATCCACACGTTTTACCACAAGCTCCACGCCAAGCCCTGTGCAAAGCTCGGTCACAAATTTCTCGTCCCGCTCGCTTTCCTGCCCACGCAGGCAGTGGTTTAGGTGGCAGGCCACAAGCTCAAGGCTCATCTCGTCCCGCACCGACAACAAAAACACCAACAGAGCCACCGAGTCGGCACCGCCCGATACCCCGACGATTACCCGGTCGCCCTGCTTTAGCATCTTGTAGCATTCTATGGTTTTTTTAGCCTTATCATTCATCATCGTGTAGCCTATCCACGCTTGTAAATCTTGTGTACTGCTCGTCCCAGCGCAGGTTGATGGGGCGCACCTCGCCATGACGGTTCTTTGCTATTATGCACTCGGCCATGCTGCGGTCGTCTATGGCCTGATTGTAGTAACCCTCACGATACAAAAACATAACAATATCGGCATCCTGCTCAATCGAGCCCGACTCACGCAGGTCGGCCAACATTGGGCGGTGGTCGGTACGGGAATCGGGGCCACGGGTAAGCTGGGAGAGTGTAAGCACCGGCACATTTAGCTCCTTGGCCATGTTTTTAAGCGAACGTGTTATCTCGGAAACCTCCTGCACACGGTTGTCGCTTCTTCTGCCCGAAGTCAGAAGTTGTAGGTAATCTATAACCACCAACCCAAGATCCTTTACACGGCGCAGTTTGCCCTTAATTTCGGCCACGGTTATGCCGGCTGTGTCGTCTATGAATATCTTGGTCTTGGACATTACCTCCATGGTTTCGGCAAGGCGTGCCCAGTCACGGGTCGAGAGGTTGCCGCTTCGCAGCTGCATGCCCGGTATTGGGGTAACGCTGGACAACACACGGCTTACAAGCTGCTCGGCGCTCATCTCAAGCGAGAATATGGCCACCGCCTTTTGAGCCTGTATGGCCACATTTGTGGCAATGTTAAGCGCAAAGGCCGTCTTGCCCATGCCGGGTCGGGCGGCAAGCAGGATAAGGTCGGAGGGGTTAAGTCCCACCAGCACCTGATCCAGCATCTTAAAGCCCGAAGGGGTTCCAAGGTGTTTGTCGGCATCCTCACCGCTTATTTTTTGCAGGTGGTCATAGGTCGAATACAGCACCGTTTCTATTGGCATTAACCCACGGTTGTCCCGTCCTTGACGTATGTCGTATATGCTCTGTTCGGCCGAATCGAGCAACAGTCTTGCCTCGGCCTGATTATCCATGGCGCTCTCTACCATCTCCTGACCTGTTTCAATCAGGCGGCGCAGATAGTATTTTTCCTGCACTATTTTGGCATAGGAGGCCACATTGGCGGTGGTGGGCACCACCTGAGCCAACTGTGCAAGGTAAATTTTGGCCTCGCCCTCCCCTGCAAATATGCCCTCACGCAGACAGTCCTCCAACACCGTAACCGGGTCTATGGGGGCTGCGGCATTAAATAGGCGCAGTATTACCCCAAAAAGCTCCCTATGTTGACGGCGGTAAAAACTGTCCATATTTACATAGTCAAGTACATCGGACAGGCAGTCGGGCTTTATTATAATAGACCCAAGCACCGATTGTTCGGCCTCAAGAGAATAGGGCATCTGCCGTGAGTAGATATCTTCAAATGAATTCATACTGTTTTGATCCATGGCTTTGCCCTCCTGTTTAGATTAAGTAAAATACGGTCGCATTACACCGCAGGTTCTGCGTCCACACCAAGCTCTATCCAGCCGTTTATACCATCTATGGGTTCATTGTTGAGCTTAGCCAGCGCAACCTCACCGTTTAGTGTATTGATGTGAAACGCAAAATTGTATTCGTTGGCCAGTGCCGACATAGAGTCCTCTATACTGGCCGTGTAGCCCTGTCCTGCTCCGACCTCTGTTATAGCACCAACTCCATCCCCCATAATGCCTATTAGGGCATGGGAGAATTTCTCGAGAGCGATGTCATTTTGTGGCGAGGAGAGCAGCGGTGGGATATTATCCGAGGCATCTCCGCTGTTGTAAATGGAGTATCTGCCTGTTCGGTTGCTGTATCGCACCATCAGATCTCCCGAGTCGGCATACCCACCGGATTCATTGCCCGTCACCCACAGCACCTCAATAAAGTAGCCGGGTGGTATTTCGTTTTTGGGGTCTGCAATGGCCACCGTGGCGGCCCGTACAATATTGGTGGCAATCTGAAGATCGTTGGACTCGCGACTGCGCTCAACATACTGCAGATACCTTGGGGCCAACACCGCCGCAAGCACTGCAATTATTGCAATTACTATTATTAACTCTACCAGTGTAAAACCCTTATTATTTTTCATAATGCAGTACCTCATTTATTATGTCGTAATTTATGGCTTCTCTACCATTCTTGGTTTTTGGGGTTATTCCTCGCCCACCACAACAAAAACCTTGGCCACAATGCCGGGGTGCATACGAATTTCGGCCGTGAAGGTGCCAAATGTCTTGATGTCATCAAGGGTTACCTTGCGCTTGTCAACCTGTACACCGTAGGTCTTGGCAATGGCCTCAACCACCTCTTTTGCGGTAACCGATCCAAATAGCTTGCCGCCTGCACCTGCCTTGGCGGTCATTTTCACGGTTTTTTCGTTTAACTTATCGGCCATGGCCTGTGCCGCACTGCGCTCCACCTCGGCCTGATGCTCCTTGGCGGCCTGCTTGGTCTTCATTTCGTTGAGCGAACCTGCATTGGCCTCAACCGCAAGACCCTTGGCCAACAAAAAATTGCGTGCGTAGCCGTCGGCCACCTTGCAAAGTTGTCCTTTTTTACCTGTTCCCTTTACATCCTGTGTCAAAATAACCTGCATTGTAATTCCCTCCGTATATTTTGAGTAATTATTTTTTTGCAGCCTCTTCATCAAGGTACTGATCAATGGCCGAAATAAGCAGTAGTCGTGCCTGGTCAACATCTATATCGGCTATTTGGGTGCCCGCCATTGTCTGGTGGCCACCACCGCTTAGCTTTTCCATTATTATTTGTACATTCACCCTGCCCATAGAGCGTGCCGATATGGACACACCCCTGCCCAGCGGATATACCACAAAGGAAGCCTTTACCCCTGCAATCGACATCAGTTCGTCGGCCGCTTGGGCTGAGGTAACCTGTATTTCGCTGTCGGCCTGCTGTGCAAGGGATATGGCACATTCCTTGTACATCTCGGCCTTGCAGACAAGATCACTGCGACTGCGATAGTTATCGATAGTAGAGGCAAAGAAGCCACGCACGCGGGTGGTGTCGGCCCCCATGCGGCGCAGATAAGCCGCCGACTCAAATGTACGCACATTGGTGCGCATGGTAAAGTTGTGGGTGTCCAGCGTCATGCCGGCCAGTAGCGCATTGGCCTCTACCGAGGTTATTTTTACCCCCTCAAGATACTGTATAACCTCACTTACCATCTCACTGGCAGAGGAGGCGTAGGGTTCGTGGTAAAATATAACGGCATTTTCTATGTGGCCCACCATTTTGCGGTGGTGATCTATTACTATAACATTTTTACAAGCCTCGTACAGATCACTGCTCTCCATGACATGGCGCACATGGGTATCCACCACAATAAGCAGTGTGTTTCTGGTCAGTATATCAAAGGCCTTTTGTGGGGATATTATCTTGCCCTTGTAGCCGTTTTCAAGCAAATATGTGTGCAGTGACCCCGTCAACTCGGTCTTTGAGTCCATGACTATATGAGCGGTTTTGCCCATTTGCTCCAAAGCCTTGCACATACCCACCGCCGAACCAAGGCAGTCCAAATCGGCCATGCGGTGCCCCATAATGAGCACACTCTCACTGCCACTTATTATTTCACTCATGGCGCTGGCTATTACTCGGGTACGCACCTTATTGCGTTTTTCTATGGCTTTAGAGCGTCCACCGTAAAACTCATAGCCGTTTTTGGTCTTTATTGCGGCCTGGCCACCACCTCTGCCCAGCGCCATATCCAGCGACTGCATGGCCATCTGTTCCAACACAAAAAAGTCCTCGCCCTGACGTCCCACGCCTATTGACATGGTGGGGGTAACATTGTTGGCCGTTTGGATTGTTCTTATGCTGTCAAGAATGTCAAAACGCCCCTCAATAACCTTGGCAATGTGCTGCTCCTCAATGACAAGAAGGTAGGTGTCACGACTCATTTTGCGCATGAGCGCACGGTTTTCCAGGGCAAACTGCTCAATAAGTTCCTCTATTTTACCCATGGTTGCGCCACGCTCGTTCTCCTTGGCATCCTGAAACATTTCATCATAATTATCAATAGACATTATGGCCACCGAAGGACGGGTGTTGCGAAAGGTCTTTTCTGTTTGTTTTAGGTCGTGATCGTCTATGAAATACATAACATACATAGATTCATTATTGCGCTGTGCCACTATTACAAAAACCGTGTACAGCCTACCCGATAGCTCCACATTGTAGCCCTCGGGTGGGCAGGGGGCATCCATTGGGATATTGGGTAGTATTTCGTTTAGCGAACGCCCCCAATAGGGCACATTTGACAGGACCTGATCCTTGCAGGTTTCGTTATACCACACAATTTCCTTGTTGCCCTTGGCCACCAGCACACTTATGGGATACTCGGTAAGTGAGGCACTTTGCACATCGGCCAGCATCTGACCCATCTGCTCAAGGTAGTCGGTTATGTCCTTGTTGATGTGGTTTAGGCGCACCATCATAAATGCAAATGCGCCCATCCATAATAGGGCACTAAGCAAAAAAAGCCGAAAATCGGCAAAGGCCGTCAGCACAACCACAATGGCACTAATTGTAAGCAGTACCGTGAAAATTGACTGGAACAGATTGAGCTTGTTCCTCATATGTGCTCTCCCTCTCATCTTCTATAAGCTGTGGGCGCAAATTTACAATAATTTATAGCACCCGTATCATACATCTAACCTGTAACTATTATATCACAAGCTTGCAACTAAGCAAGACTAAAGTGATTGATTACAGCTCAAAAAATCTTGATTAAATTACGGATGAAATTTGCCTGTTTTAAAATAGAAAAACGGCCTGCCAAAACAATGTTTTGGCAGGCCATTTGATGGTTTAGTACTAATAATTAGTAGCTAAAATTATGCAACAGCTGCGGTGTAGGAATCGATAACAGCAAGGATGTACATCATGTCGTCAGCAGTTGCGGGAGCAACGATCATGGTAGCGCCTTCGCCCATATCAAGGGTGTAGGTGCCGTCGCCATTATCGGTAAGGATCATGGTGATCTGAAGGCCAGCAGCCTCGTCAACAACGGTGATAGCGTCGCCATCAACGGTTACAGCGCCAACAAAGCTTACAGACTGGGTAGCATCGCTGATAGCAACGATACCGTTAGCGCCCTCAGCGTCAAACGAGATAGCGGTGAACTCTTCTTCGTTCTCAGCGTTGTAGCCAACATAGCAAGTAGCCATCAAGGAAGCAAGGTCAGCGTAAGCAGAGGTGTCAAGCTCAGGCATCTCGGTGCCTTCTTCAGTAGCTTCTTCTTCGGTAGCTTCTTCTTCAGTGCCTTCTTCTGCAACTTCTTCTTCAACTACTTCTTCTGCGGGGGCTTCTACTTCGGCTTCGCCGCAAGCAACAAATGTTAGCATAAGGGCAAGGGCCAGCAAAATAGCGTAAAACTTCTTCATGATTTTTCCTCCATGAAATACAAAAATATTTTTTTGGATTAACAGGACAACCCATTTGTTGTCTGTTCCCAAAAATTTTAGTGGTACTGCATTAAGTAGATTGATTACAACCTCCTGCCGCAGCACCTGTTGGGATTTTATCACAATATTTTGCCCAATACAAGGGTTTGAAAGATAAATGTAAAATCGAGATAAAAAGAAGGTTAATATGCACAATAAATATGTAATGTTCCACAAGTGATAAGTCAAGTTTTTGACGAATTTATGAACAATATATGTACTATTAAAGACTTCGGTAGATTTTTGCCCCTTAGTCAGACGACGCCATAAGGTAAATATTGGAAAAATCCTCTGGGTTCATTCCCGTGGGGGCGCATAAATTTGGGGTAAAGCTTTTTAAAAAAGTTTGTGAGGTGCGTGGCAAAGCCCCACGGCCTTGGTTTTGTGCACAGATGTGCAGTATAAATTCGCCATGCCCGTAGGGCAAACCGCATAATTGCG
>CAYJGQ010000067.1:0-12781 GCA_964369885.1 uncultured Oscillospiraceae bacterium | reverse complement strand
GGGGGGGGGGCGGGGGGGGGGGGACCGCGCCCCCACGGTCTTGACCTTTCGCGTAAGCGACCGGGACCACGGCCGCACGGTCTTGGGTTTGAGCACAAATGTGCGTTCACAATACCCCTTACCCCTTATCTTCATTTTCCTTATCCACAAGATACTCCACGGCTCTTAAATAGCCATCAAATCCTAGCCCTGCATAGGTTTTCTTGCAGGCCATGCCGGCATAGGAAAGCTTTCGAAACTCCTCACGCTGTGCTATATCCGAAATATGCACCTCGACGGCAGGTATTGCCACCGCCTTTAGGGCATCAAGTATAGCTATGCTGGTGTGGGTGTAGGCGGCAGGGTTTATCACTATGCCATCAAACACGCCGTAGGCCTTTTGTATGCGGTCCACAATCTCCCCCTCATGGTTTGACTGAAAGCACTCGCACTCCACCGATAACTCTGCACACCTGCCCATAATCATCTGGGTTAGGTCATGATAGGTTTTGTCGCCATATATGCCGGGCTCGCGCAGGCCAAGCATGTTTATGTTGGGGCCGTTTATCACAAGTATCTTCATAAATCACAGCTTCTCCTTTAGTTGTTTGACAGCATCTGCAATTGTGCCATCGTTATGAGCAATAATATCGGCGCGTTTTTTGTAGGTGGGCATGCGCTGTTCATACAGCCTTTGTATGGCATCTTTATCGCTTGACAGTGGACGGCCATCTGTGGGCAAAAGCTCAATATCACGGGTTATAAGCACTATTTTGCCCCTCATTTTAAGGTTCTTATAGTTTTCCTCAAACATTATAGCTCCACCACCTGTGGCAATTACAGCAGGCCCCCTGGCCGCAAGTCTTGACACCTCCTCGGCCTCGAGCTCACGGAAAAACTTCTCCCCACCCTGCTCAAATATTTCTGGGATACTCCTGCCTGCCGTCTGTTCAATCTCCCTATCTACATCAAAAAACTCAAGGGATAACTCTTTTGCAAGGGCCTGCCCAAGGGTGGATTTACCACATCCCGGCATGCCAATCAGCACAATATTTTGCATCTGTCGCTCTATTGTGTCCACTGCGCTTTGCATGGTAGCTTTGGAAATTTGCCTGTCAAAAAACAGTTCCTCGGCCAATTTTGCCTGCGCCACAAGCATTACAAGTCCACCTGCGTGGGGAATGCCAAGCTCCTTGGCCTGCAAAAGCAGCCTTGTGTACAGTGGGTTATATACCACATCCAGCACACCGCACAGCCCCTTGAATATAGATAGATCGCAGGGGCTGTCCGCCACATTGGGATGCATCCCAACCGGGGTGGTGTTGACTATTATTTCGGCGTCGCTGTGCTGTGGAAGGCTGTCATACCCATGCTCCCCACTGCGTGATATCACAAGCGGCAGTCCTCCCCTATCCTGCACCGCCGCTTTGGCGGTAAGGCAGGTGCCACCCGAGCCAAGTATAAGGGTTTTCTTTCCCTTAAAATCAAGCCCTATGCTGTCGGCCATGGTAAGAAACCCATAATAATCGGTGTTATCGCCAAACAAGCTTTGGTCGGCTCTGCGCACAATGGTGTTGACACTACCTATCCGCTCGGCCGCTTTTGACAGCTCAGAACAAAGCGGTATAACATCCTTTTTATAGGGAATGGTCACGTTCAGCCCAGCAAAGCTATCCCCCTTAATAAAGCCTTCAAGTTCCTGCTCGCTAAGGGAAAACAGCCCGTAGTCATGGTTTCCAAAAAGCCCGTGGATGGGCACAGACCAACTGTGCCCCAAGGTTTTACCCACAAGTCCATAGCGTGGCATATTATTACACCTCGTCATAGTTGCCAAGGAAGGTAAACTGATCGCAGGACTGCTCAAGCGAGCTTAGGAGGGAGATAACCTGCGTGTCGGCCACCGAGGCTTCTACATCAAAGTAGAACATAAACTCAAAGTTGGAGCCGGGCACGGGGCGGCTTTGCAGTTTTGTAAGGTTAAGCCCCAATGCGGCAAAGTGGGACAGTGCACGGTATAGCGAACCCGGGCTATGAGAAAGCGAAATCATAAGGCTTATTTTTTTGGAGCCGGGGTATATCTCCATCCCCTTGGATATGCAGATAAAGCGGGTGTAGTTGTTATCGTTGTTTTGCAGGTTCTTTTTCAGGCAGTGCAGGTTGTACAGGGTGGCACAACGACCCGAAGATATGGCCGCCGCATCGGTTCTGCCCGATTCCGAAATCATTTTTGCGGCCACAGCTGTGTTCTCGCAGGGGGTAATTTTCACCCCGGTCAGGCTCTCCAAAAACTCACTGCACTGGCCAATGGCCTGCTCGTGGGAGAATATCTCCTTAACATCGGCCAGTTTTACGCCCTGATTTACCAGCAGTTCGTGCTCTACCTTTAGCTTTATGGCGCGCGCTATGTGGAAATTATGGCGCTTCATTAGGTCGTATACATCTGTAACCGAGCCGTAGGAGCTGTTTTCTATGGGCAGAATGCCGTAGTTGCACATACCACTGTCCACTGCACGGAATACCCCCTCAAACGAGCCCACAAACATGATAGAAGGTAGCGAGAAAAGGGCGTCACAGGCCTGCTGTGAGTACGACCCCTCAACACCTTGGCAGGCCACAACGGCCTTTTTGGGAAAGGCCTCTGCATTTCCCATAGCCGACTTAATTTGAGCTACAAGGTCATTTTCTCCTGCAATTTTGGAGTGCTGATAACTGCGAGAGACATCAAACAAGGTGTTGTAAAGCACCTTGGTGTATATGGCCAGTTCGTCGGGGGTGGCGCCGGTCATTCTCTCCATTACCTCACGCTCACGCTCGCGGCTTAGCACCGGCATGTTGTTCTCGGCCTTGTACTTTGCAACCTCACCTGCAAGGTTCATTCTTTGGGCAAACAGCTCAACCATTTGATCGTCAATACTATTAATTTGACTTCTGATATTTTCTAAATTCATTTTCAGCACTCCTGTTTTTTATCGACTTATATTTTTGCGGCAAAATCCGCATTATAGACTTTTATTAGTAAAGCATGTCCAGAACTGTTACGGCGCAGGCCGCCTCAACACAGGGCACAGCCCTTGTTACAACACAGGGATCATGTCGTCCCACAACGGCCAGCGGAGCATCTTTCATAGAGATAAGGTCCACCGACTGCTGTTGTTTGGCTATCGAGGAGGTAGGCTTAAATGCCGCCCGTACTATCACCGGCATTCCACTGCTCAGTCCACCCAGTATACCGCCGTGGTTATTTGTGCGGGTGCGCACATCCTGCCCATCCATGTAGTAGCTGTCGTTATTCTCACTACCACGCAGTTTTGCACTATCAAACCCTGCGCCAAATTCTACACCCTTTACAGCAGGCACTGCAAATATGGCAGCGGCAAGGCGGTTTTCCACCCCATCAAAAATCGGTTCGCCAAGCCCAACAGGGAGCCCCAGCACACAGCACTCCACAACACCTCCAACGCTGTCGCAGTCGTCTTTTGCGGATAATATTGCCTCTCGCATGGCCTGGCCTGCCTTGTCGTCAATCACGCAAAAATCCTTGCGGGAAATTTCTCTCATAAACTCGGGGGTTATGGCAACGGGATCAAATTTTTGATCATCTATACCGGCCACCTGGGATATGTGCCCCCCGATGTGAATTCCTTTGCGCTCTAAAATCTGCATGGCCACCCCACCTGCAAAGCAAAGAGGAGCCATGAGCCTTGCCGAAAAATGTCCTCCTCCACGTATATCATTGTGAAACCCGTGCTTTATCGCGGCAGGAAAATCGCTATGCCCCGGGCGTGGCACCTGTAGGAGTCCGTCGTAGTCCTTTGAGCGTGTGTTGGTGTTCTCAATCACGGCACACAGCGGTGCGCCACAGGTTTTGGAGTCCACAACACCCGACAAAATTTTAGGGATATCCCCCTCCTTACGCGGGGTTGACAGCGGCCCATTACCCGGAGCACGTCGTGCCATGAAGGAAAGCAGCTGCTCCATGTCTATTCTCTCACCCGCCGGCAGACCGTCTATCACCACTCCAATGCCCTCACTGTGGGATTGCCCGAATATGCTGATTTTTATCCTCTGTCCAAAACTACTCGACATTTGCATTACCTCCAAGCAGATTAAAGTGTTCAAAAAAATTGGGGTAGGATTTATTTACCGCCTGTGCATCTGTAATTTTGACCTCATCGTCACATATAAGCGAGGCTATGGCAGCCGACATAACAATTCTATGATCATCCTGTGAGTCTACAACTCCGCCCACAAGGCGCCCACTGCCCTCAATTATAATGCTGTCGCCCTGCTCATACGCTCTGCCACCAAGGGAGGTAATGGTCGAGATAACCCCGGCTACACGGTCACATTCCTTTATGCGTAGGCGCTCAATGTTGGAGATCACACTGCGCCCCACCGCGCCACAGGCCGCCACAGCAAGTATGGGAACAAGGTCGGGGATGTTTTTTGCATCTATATTATGCGCTGTACTAATGCCACCCTGGGCTAAAAAGCCATCCTCATTTTGCTCCACCTTGGCGCCAAACCCCTTTAGCAGGTCGGCTATCTGTCTATCCCCCTGTAGCGACTCGGACGATAACTGCCCCACACTTATGGGTCCTCCCAAAGCACCGGCTGTAAGCCAAAATGCACTGTTAGACCAGTCGCCATCAAATTGCAGTTCTCCCGGTGTACGGTAACTTTGGCGGCCTGCAATTTTGTAGCCACTTTCGGTTTTGTTTATCACAACCCCAAAGCGTGACAAGGAGCTGATGGTCATATCCACATATCCACTTGACTGAAGTGGAGAGGTAAGTATTATTTCACTGTCCCTACCAAGTAGTGGCAGGGCAAACAGCAGTCCGCTGATATACTGGGAGCTTACATCTCCCGGCAGTGAAAACACACCACCCTCAAGTCCACCGCCTACCTTTAGTGGGAGTTTTTCCCCCTCTACCTCTACCCCTGCCTCTCGTAAAACCTCAATTATGTGGCTCATGGGGCGCTCGGGCAGTCGGCCACTGCCAACAAAGGTTACACCACTTCCAATGGCCGCCGCCAAGGGCACCAAAAACCTAAGTGTTGAGGCACTTTGTCTTGCGTCCACAGTGATGCTCGGTTTTAGCTGTGTTATGGGGCTTATGGTAAGCTTTTCGCCCTGTCGCTCCACACCTGCGCCCATGAGGTGTAGGGCGTGCAGGGTGGCCTCAATGTCATCGGATGTTCCCCAAAGCACAAATGTGGTGGGGCGGTTTGACAGCGCGGCACATATCATCAAACGGTGCACATCGGATTTTGAGGGTATTGCCGCAAGCTTACCTTTTAGAGAATTTGGTTTTATAGTGATATTCATGATTTCTCCTTTATATAAGCCCATGGGCAATAAAGTCATGTATATTCTCGACCTCGGTTTTATATATGTCACATATTCCGATATCACGGGGAATTATCATGGATATTTTATCCCCACTGCGCTTTTTATCGCTAAGTGCTACCTCAACAATCTGTTGTGCGGTGTAGGGGCAGTCGGTGGGTAGACCATGTTTTTGCAGGGTGGTTATTATGCGCTGCGTGGTCTGTGGGCTACACATACCTGCATGTTCGGCCGCCCGTGCAATCACCGCCATGCCAATGGCCACACATTTACCGTGCGATATCTCAAAGTTTGAAAGGCTCTCAATGGCATGTCCAAAGGTGTGCCCAAGGTTGAGCTTCATGCGCTCCCCTGATTCCTTTTCATCGGCCGCCACTATGTCGGCCTTAAAGGCCACACAGCGCCGGATAATCTGCTCCAAATCATAGCTGTTGCTCTGCTCAAACATGCAAAACAGCTCTACATCCTTTATAATTCCTGACTTTATGGCCTCGGAAACCCCGTCCATTATCAGGTCATCATCAAGGGTAGACATGGTTTGTGTATCGCATATAACAAGTATGGGCTGATGAAAGGCCCCCACAAGGTTTTTGCCCATGGGTAGGTCTATGGCTGTTTTGCCACCTACCGATGAATCAACAGCTGCCAACAGTGTGGTGGGCATCTGAACAAAGTTTATTCCCCTTAAAAAACATGCGGCGGCAAACCCTGCCATATCGCCACAAACCCCACCGCCAAGTGCTACTACAATATCACTTCTGGTTAGGCGGTTTTCGGCTAAAAAATCAAGCATTTTGCCAAATGTGCTCAGGGTTTTGCTCTGCTCGCCATTTGCAAAAACATGCTTTACCACCTCAAAGCCGCTGTTTATTAGGCTTTTTTGTACATCCTCGCTGTAAATGGCGTCCACAATATCATCGGTTATTATGGCCGCCTTGCAGGGGGCTGTTCGCTGAGCTATCAGCGCCCCTGCCTCGTGGCGAAGACCCGGTGCTATTAGTACATCATAGGGATTACCCGTGTTTACAAAAACCTTTTCCATTCCTGCCACCTCAGTATTTATGGCTGAATGGACGGATGGCATTAATGGCCTTTACCACCTTGTCAAAGGCTTTGGGTGTGAGGGACTGTGGGCCATCGCACAGGGCGTGGGCCGGGTCGTTGTGCACCTCAATCATGAGGCCGTCGGCCCCTGCTGCGGTGGCAGCCAACGACAGCGGCATAACCAGCGATGCAATGCCGGTGGCGTGGCTTGGGTCGATAACTATGGGAAGGTGGGTCATTTTTTTGAGCATTGGTACCGCCGAGATGTCAAGGGTGTTTCGGGTGGCAGTTTCAAAGGTGCGGATGCCACGCTCGCAGAGTATAACATCGTTGTTGCCCCCTGCCATTACATACTCAACACTCATGAGAAGCTCCTCCAATGTGTTGGCAAGGCCGCGCTTTATCAGTACCGGCTTGTTGCTGCGAGACAGCTCCTTTAGAAGCTCAAAGTTTTGCATATTTCTTGCACCAACCTGTATAAGATCTACCTCGCCAAACAGATCAAGTTGCGAGAGATCCATTATCTCGGTTACAACCGGAAGACCTGTGGCTTTTTTTGCCTCAAGCAGAAGCTTTATGCCGTCATCGCGCAGACCCTGGAAGGCGTAGGGCGAGGTGCGGGGCTTAAAGGCACCACCACGCAGTATGGTAGCCCCCGACTGCTTGACGCTCTCGGCCACCGAGCATATCTGTTCCGGGGTTTCGATGGAGCAGGGTCCTGCAATTATCTGGAAGTTGCCACCACCCAGTGGCACCGAACCGATGTTGATAACAGCGTCATCGTGGTGGAATTTGCGGTTGGCATTCTTGTAAGGCTCCTGTATACGCTTTACATCATCTACTATATCCAGCGCCTGTACAAGGTCGATATCAATTCTCGAGGTATCACCTATCAGTCCGAGGATGGTCTGGTTTGCGCCGTGGGTTTCGTGGATTTGTACATTCATTCCCTCAAGCCAGTTGATAAGATTTTGGAGCTGTGAGCTGTCGGGATTTTGTTTTAAGATTACTACCATTTGTGTTATTCCTCCAATAAAATAAAAAATGCCCTGCGGCGCATTTCACACCGCAGGGCTGATTTACAAAGTTTTCGAGGTTCCCCCTCGCCTTATAATCAGATGTTTACTGCATTTTGTGAAATACAAATAGCCTTATTACCTGTAAAGTAAAAAAAGCTAAAATAAAAGTATTCAAATGCAAATGTGAGAATATTCATGGGTTCGCTCTCCAATCTGATAGGGCTTATGATAACATATAACAATTGATTTGTAAACATAAAAATTAATATTTTTTCATTTTTTTACATTTGATCCTATTGTCGGCAGATGAAATAAGTCGGTGCCATTAAAATAAGCGCCTTGGTGAGAATATGCTCCCAAGGCGCCTACATTCACATCTTATACAGCTTTTTTGCTATAAGATAAACTGCGTCGCTATGTCTATTTTAACCTCTGCACCGCTTGGTTTATCGCCTGTAAATTTATTTTATCGTTCGTAGTCCATGTACTGCACCTGCCCCTTTAGCACACGCAGTACACCCTGCATAAGGGCCAACATTTCATCCTCACCGGGATACACATACACCGGCGCCATGGCATCCACCTTCTCCTTTATAGCACCTGTAAAACGGTCGGAGTAGGCAAGTCCGCCCGTGAGGACTATAGCGTCGGTACGTCCCTCAAGTACGGCGCACATAGCCCCTATCTCCTTTGACACCTGATAGGCCATCGAGTCGACCACAAGGGCGGCAAATTCATCGCCATCCCCTATCATGCGCTGTGCCTCACGCAGGTTGTTTGTGCCAAGATAACTCTGCATACCGCCCGATTTCATCACTCGGTCAAGTAGCTCCTGCTCGGTATATTCCCCCGAAAAGCACATTTTTATAAGTGGCACTGCCGGTATATTTCCTGTTCTCTCGGGGGTAAAAGGCCCCTCGCCCGACAGGGCATCGTTTACATCAATAACACGGCCGTAGCGGTGGGCGCCTACCGTTATTCCCCCACCCAAATGAGCCACAACCATCCTTAGGTTTTCATATGGACGGCCAAGATCGCCTGCCAGTCGCCTTGCTATGGCCTTTTGGTTAAGCGCATGAAATATGCTCGAACGCTCGACCCCCGGAAGCCCTGTAATTTTTGCACAGGGGTCCATTTCGTCCACCACAATGGGGTCAACCACATAGGCCGGAATATTTAGCTCATGCGCCAAATCATTTGCAATCAGCGCCCCCAGCGCCGAGGCATGAACCGAGGCCGCCGCCGAGCTTAAATCCTCTATCATTGCATCGTTAATTCGGTAGGTGCCGCTCTCTATGGGGCGCAAAAGTCCACCTCTGCCTGCAATGGCATCGAGAGTTTTAAGCTCCACCCCACTGCCCTGCACCTCCTCAAGTATGGCCTTTAGGCGCAGTTCCTTTTGCCCAAATACCGAGCCCACAGCCTCCAAATCGGCACGGTTATGCCTTACGGTTTTTACAAATATCTCCTGCTCATCATCATATAGCCCAAACTTGGTCGAGGTGGAACCCGGGTTGATGGTAAGTATTCGGCTTGCCCCCACAGGCTTTGATGCTACCTTAGATTTTTTATTGCTTGGCTTGTGCTCCGCCGATGAAGTGGGTAGGGCACGCTCTCTAACAATGGTCTGTCCATCCTTTTCCATCGAGGCCTTCAGCACGCAGTCTATGCGCACAAGTTTGTCGAGTATCAGGGCCAATTTTGTGTGGGTGCCCTCTATGTGCATCTCCATGAGGGATATGGTGGGGTCGCTGCTTACATCTACCGAAATGCTCTTGATATTCCAGCCCTCACGCCTAATATGCCCCACAATGCGGTCAAGCACGCCCGGACGATTTTGAAGTGTAAGCTCTACTCTTTCTGTCTGTTTTTTCATATAAATTCCTCCCTTTACCCTCTAATCTTATTTATTATCTGCCTGCCATTTTTAGCAGTTCTTGCTCGCTTATAATCTTAATATCAAGTTCCCGTGCCTTGTTAAGTTTGCTTCCTGCCGCCTCGCCCGCCACAAGGTAGGAGGTCTTTTTGGAAACACTGCCCGTCGCCCTGCCACCAAGCTCCTCTATTATGGCCTGTGCCTCCTTGCGTTCAAGGGTGGGTAGTGTGCCTGTAATGACAAATGTAAGCCCCGCAAATACATCTGCGCTTTGCTGTGTATTTCCCACCATGTTAAGCCCCAAAAGTTCAAGCTCGGCCAACAAATTCTTATTGTGCTCCTCTTCAAAAAAGCTCACCACATGCTGTGCCATAACCTCACCCATGCCATCTACATCGGTTATCTCCTCAGCCGTGGCCGACATAACCCCCTGCATACTGCCAAAACGCTTTTCAAGCAGTTTGGCCGCACGTTGTCCTATATTGCGTATGCCAAGGGCAAATATAAGCCTCCACAGCTCCCTCTCTTTTGAGGATTGCAGGGCATTTAGCAGGTTTTCGGCGCTCTTTTGACCCATGCGCTCCAAGCCCGAGAGTTGCTCGGCCGTAAGCCTATACAGGTCGGCCGCCGAGTGCACAAACCCGGCCTCTACCACCGCAGTCACCACCGCTTCGCCCAGACCTTCTATATCCATGGCATCCCTTGAGGCAAAGTGGATGAGGTTGCGCAGTAGCTGTGCAGGACAGTCCATGTTGGAGCAACGAAGTGCCGCCTCGCCGCTGTCTCGCACCACGGCCGAATTGCAGGAAGGACAATAGTTTGGCAGGGTGTAGGGGGTGTGAGGCTTACAGCGCTCGACCACCTCTACCACCTCGGGGATGATGTCACCCGCCTTGCGCACCACAATTGTGTCGCCTATGCCAACATTTTTTTGATCAATAAAATCCTGATTGTGCAGTGAGGCCCTGCTCACGGTTGTACCACCCAGTTCCACAGGATCAAACTCTGCGGTGGGGGTCAGTACCCCTGTGCGCCCCACCTGCACCTCCACACTTCGCAGGATTGTTTGTTTTTCCTCGGGTGGGTACTTATAGGCGATGGCCCATCGCGGGTATTTGCTGGTACTGCCCACCAAACTGCGCAGTGATAGGTTGTCCAGCTTGATAACGGCACCATCGATATTAAAATCATAACTGCCACGTTGTTGATCTATATTTTCTACAAGGATCAACAGGTCGTTTACCGACTTGGCAGTTTGCCACCCTGTGACAACAGGGAAACCCTGCTCCTTGAGGTATTTTAGACTTTGGCTGTGTAGCTCAAAGTTTTTACCCTCAATGGTTTGCAGGTTAAATATACATAGCTCAAGACCACGTTTTGCCGCCACCGAGGCATATTTTTGCCGCAAGGAGCCGGCCGCCGCATTGCGTGGATTCTTAAAAGGAGTTTCGCCCTCCTCCTGCTGTTTATCCACCAGGCGCAAAAACTGCTTTTTGGGCATATATACCTCCCCACGCACAACAAGGTAGGGCAGTTTGTCGGGCAGTGTCAGGGGGAGCGAGCGCAGGGTGCGCAAATTTTCGGTGACGTCCTCACCTGTGGTGCCGTCTCCTCGGGTTGCCCCCCGCACAAATTTGCCCTCACGATACTCAAGCGACACCGAAAGCCCATCTATCTTGGGCTCAACTGTGTATGATGGGGATAAGTTGCTTTGCAGTATTCGCTCATGAAATGCCATTATTTCATCTTGACCAAATACATCCTGTAGCGACCCCAGTGGCACAGGGTGTACCACCGAGGCAAAGCTGTTTTGGGCACTTCCCCCCACCCGCTGCGTGGGGCTGTGCTCGGCACGGTACTTGGGATATTGCTCCTCAAGCTCTATTAGTCGGTGCAGCATTTTATCGTACTCATCATCCTGAATTTCAGGGTTGTCGTTATCGTAATAAAGCTCATTGTGGCGCACTATTTCCTCTGTAAGCTTTTCCATTTCCTGCTTTGCGTTCCGGCTCATTTTTCACCTCGGGTATAAAAAGTTTATATATTTTGCAGTATGCGCTAATTGGGCACACAAACCACGGCTGTGGCCATATGCCCGGTTTTTTACATCTGATCATTGTTATGGCCTTACAAAAACACTCCAAGAAGGATGAAAATTATCATAGCAACAATTGACACCGCCCCCAATATTGCCAGAGTATTTATAAGGCCCAATGCAGTTTTTTTGGCTTTTTCTACATCGTTATAAAGTGATGATACCTGCTCATCGCTTAAATTCTTATCTCTAACGTCCTGCACACTTACCCCTTTTACAAGTTCGTCAAGGGTGAGGCCATAATAATCACTAAGCAGTACCAAGCGCTGAAAATCCGGGTAACTTTGAGCCGATTCCCATTTGGACACGGTTTGTCTTGAAACCCCTATTTTCTCCCCCAGTTCATCTTGTGATAGGTTTTTTGATTTTCTAAGGTCTATTAATCGTTCATTGAAATTCATAAGCGTCCTCCAATTTAAGTCCTATAAAGTTTTTGAGTACATCTTAATAGTAGCTTAAAATGGCTTTATTTCAACCAATTAAGGTTTGCAATTTGTCAACCAACGTTTACATGGATGTATATATCAGCGGCAGGTTCATACAAATAAAAAATGCGGTTGATGTTGGACCCTGCCCTGCTCATAACAGATATATAATCATTCAATTCTCATAATCACATCGCTTGCATTCACATGGATTATTATATTCTCATCTGCATCATTTGGTATCGCAATGCCAATTTTAAACCAAGCATTTTTTTCAACCTCTATATCCACCGCTGTTCCACTTGTAAAGGCTATCGGTTCGTAGGCATTCTCTGCTTTTACCTCTACACCTTTGAGCATTATTTCAGCGTCTAAAAAGGCATCATCCGATGATAATGTAATTGAATTTTTGTTAGTGGATATTTGCAGGTCCGAATAAACAAATTCACCCGTATTTCCGGCCGGAATAGTAATTTTAATTTCTGCATCATTATAATCTGCGCCACATCCGCTAAGTGCCATCATGAATATAAAGACAGCTACTAAAAAAATTGTTTTTTTCATATTATTTCCCCCCATTAGTAGTACAAATAATTGTACCACATTACCCCGATTTATTCCATAACTCCCTGCTCATTTTCGGTCAAATATGCATCATACTGTGATATGCCGAGTGAGCCATCTCCTAATTGGCCATCAATTTGGGTAAAGTAGTCGGGTACCACACCAACAATTACAGTTTCGGCAAGACAAATTTCTGTCTGCACCATGGTGGTGGTTGAGTAGCCGGGAATAACCCCTATTACACCCACATTTATACTCATAATTATTTGGTGTCGGGTTTGATTTATTCCGGCCGATGAAAATCTATTTGCAATGCCCGTTTCCACCATGCCTGTGGGTAGTGCGTAAAACTCTATACTTGGCCCTCTACCCGCAAAAAACTGCCCACCAACCAGTGTACCTATGGGGATTGGTACATTTTGGCGT
>CAYJGQ010000066.1:439-13189 GCA_964369885.1 uncultured Oscillospiraceae bacterium | reverse complement strand
GCTAATATAAATAAGTATGAATTTGAGGATGTTGTGATGGGCTTGACAAATTTAATTTCTCTGATAAAATATTACTTAAATTTATTTAATTAAAATTATTTAAGTAATTTCAAATTAAATAGATACAATATTAAAATTAAAGCGAGGAAACAACAATGTTTGAGACTGTAAAAAACACTATCATAAGCACACTTAGCTGTGAGGCCGACATCATCACCCTTGAGGCTACTCTGGCCGAGGATCTGGGTGCTGATAGCCTTGATGCTGTTGAGCTTAACATGGCTCTTGAGGATGCCACAGGCGTTGCTATCCCCGATGAGCAGATTGCAAACTTTAAGACAGTTGGCGATATTGTAAAGTATCTTGAAGAAAATGCATAAGTGAGGGGGAGAAGTATGACCCGGCAGGAATTATTTGAACTGATGGATAAGTTTGAAAGCAGTAACATTTGGGAACTGCGCTATGAAACCGAAGATGAGCAGATAATGCTGTGCAAACAGCCCCCCGCACCCGTTGCATCGGCACCTATGATGAGTGCTCCTGTGGCGGCTGCACCTGTGGCTGCTCCCGCACAGCCTGCTGCACAGGCCCAGGCAGCCCCTGCGGCTGTCGAGCAGGAGGGCGAACTGGTAACCGCACCGCTGGTGGGTACATTCTATGCCGCCCCCTCGCCCGACGCCGAGCCCTTTGTCAGCGTAGGCAAGAAGATTAAAAAGGGTGATGCCATGTGCATTCTTGAGGCAATGAAGATGCTCAATGAGGTTCCCGCCCCCTGTGACTGCGAAATCTTGGAGGTGCTGGCCAAAAACGACACACTTATGAGTTTTGGCCAACCACTGTTTAGAATTCGGGAGATATAATAAATGTTTAAACGTATACTTGTGGCCAACCGAGGCGAGATTGCTGTGCGTGTTATACGTGCATGCCGTGAGCTGGACATAGAAACCGTTGTGGTGCACTCCACTGCCGATAGCGATAGCCTGGCCGTCAAACTGGCGACCCAGGCTGTTTGCATTGGTGCGCCCAGAGCGGCCGACAGCTACCTAAACAAGCAGGCAGTGGTAACCACCGCCCTTAAAACAGGCTGTGAGGCGGTACACCCAGGCTACGGCTTTTTGTCCGAGAACGATGAGTTTGCCGATCTCTGTGTAAAAGAGGGGCTTAGTTTTATTGGTCCCTCGGGGGATGCCATGCGCCGTATGGGTAATAAGTCGGCGGCAAGACAGCTCATGAAGGATAGCGGTGTGCCTGTTGTGCCCGGCTCCGACGGCCCTGTTTTGGATGCCGATACCGCAGCTGTGGTTGCAGCTAAAATTGGTTATCCCGTGCTTATTAAGGCAAGCGCCGGCGGCGGTGGCCGCGGTATGCGCCGCGCAGACAACGACGAGCAGATAAAAACAGCATTTTCGGCGGCAAAATCTGAGGCCGAGGCCTGCTTTGGCAATGGCGAGGTTTACATCGAAAAGCTGATACTTTCCCCACGTCATATAGAGGTGCAGATATTGGCCGATACACAGGGCAATGTAATTCACCTTGGTGAGCGTGACTGCTCTATTCAGCGCAAAAACCAAAAGATGATAGAGGAATCCCCGGCAAGGGGAATTACCCAGGCCCTCCGTGAGGAGATGGGCGCACGATCGGTAGCGGCTGCCAAGGCTGTTAACTACGTAGGTGCAGGCACCATTGAATATGTTATGGACCAGCAGGGTAACTTTTACTTTATCGAGATGAATACACGCATTCAGGTTGAACACCCTGTAACCGAAATGGTGACCGGTGTTGATCTTGTGGCGGCCCAAATAAACATTGCCGCAGGTCTGCCCCTTGCCTACAAGCAGGAGGACATCAAAATGACCGGCCATGCCATCGAGTGCCGCATAAACTCCGAAGATCCCACCAAGGATTTCCGCCCCACCCCCGGCAAGACTACATTTTTGCATCTTCCCGGCGGCTGTGGTGTGCGTGTTGACTCGGCTTTGTACGAGGGGTATGAGCTAAGCCCCTACTACGACTCCATGGTGGCAAAAATTATTGCCCATGCCCCAACACGACTTGGCGCCGTAAGGCGTATGAGGCGTGCCCTTGAGGAACTTATCATAGATGGCTACCCCACAACGGGAGATCTGTGCCATCTTATACTTCATCACGTGGATTTTGTGCGTGGTAAGTACAATACCGGCTTTATGGCCGAACATTTAGACAGCCTTGTGGGCTGGTATAGCGAGAGCGGAAAGGAGTAGACATGGAAAACTTTTTTCAAAGTCGTCGTGAGCGTCTTTTCAGGCTAAAGGCCCAGCGTGAGCAAAGTGCACCTGCCGCTCCAACACAGCCCCAAAATTCCTGCCCTGCGTGTGGCGTTAGCCTTGCCATGCAGGAGTTTGTTGAAAACCTTATGGTTTGTCCCAAATGTGGCCACCACATGCCAATTGGAGCCTACTACCGCATGAGCCTGCTCATGGATTCACACAGCTTCAAGGAGCTGGACAGCGGCCTAATGGGGGGAGACCCCCTGCGCTTTCCGGGTTACCTTGCCAAGCTTGCAGGCTTTCGTCAGCGCACCGGCCTGCGTGAGGCGGTGGTGACAGCCAAGGGCAAAATTGGCGGACACAATGTTGTTATGGCGGTGCTTGACAGCCGCTTTTTAATGGGTAGCATGGGCTTTGCAGTGGGCGAGAAGGTGACCCGAGCCATCATTGCAGCCCAAAAGGCCAAGCTTCCCCTAATTGTTTTTTCGGCCAGCGGCGGAGCGCGTATGCAGGAGGGTATAATCTCCCTTATGCAGATGGCCAAAACCAGTGCGGCGGTTCAGCGCTTTAGCGATGCCGGCGGACTTTATATTGTATGTATGACCCACCCCACCACGGGAGGTGTTACGGCCAGCTTTGCATCGCTTGCCGATATAACACTGGCCGAGCCAAAGGCACTTATTGGCTTTGCAGGCCCCCGTGTTATTGAGCAGACCATAGGCCAAACCCTCCCCGAGGGTTTTCAAAGGGCCGAATTTTTGCAGGAGCACGGCTTTGTGGACGAGATTGTGCCCCGTGCACAGCTCAAAGAGAAGCTGACAAACCTATTAAACCTACACACCAAAAGGAGGAGGAAGCTATGAGCCAAAACCTAAACAGCACCCTGACCCCCTCCGAAAAGGTGGCCCTGGCCCGACACCCCGACCGCCCCGGCATAAAGATGTTTTCGGAGAATATTTTCACCGACTTTTTTGTTCAGCGTGGCGACTACCTCTCATTTGACGACCAAAGCATACTGGGCGGAATTGCTCTTTATAAAGGTATGCCGGTAACAATTGTGGGGCACTGCAAGGGCAAGGGACTTAGTGATAACATTCAGTGCAACTTTGGTATGCCAAACCCACAGGGCTACCGCAAGGCCATGCGCATAATGCGTGCGGCTGAAAAATTTGGTCGTCCTGTTATAACCTTTGTAGACACCCCCGGCGCCTACCCCGGCCTTGAGGCCGAGCAAAACGGGCAGGGAAGTGCCATTGCCAACTGCATAGCCACCATGAGTTCCCTAAAGGTGCCGGTGGTTGCCGTGGTAACCGGCGAGGGCGGAAGTGGCGGTGCACTGGCACTTGGTGTTGCAAATCAGGTGCTTATGATGGAAAATGCCGTTTACTCGGTGCTTTCGCCCGAGGGTTTTGCCAGCATTTTGTGGAAGGATTCCTCCCGTGCAGGCCAGGCCGCCGAAATGATGAAGCTAACCGCGCAGGATCTTGTAAGCCTTGGTGTGGCTGACAGCATTATACCCGAGCCAAGCGGTGGCGCCCACACCGACCCTGAGCAGGCACTAAAATTACTCGATAGAGCAATTTCGCAGGCGCTGGGTAGCGTTTGTAAATTATCAAATCCTGCCGAGCATCGCTTTGAAAAATACCGAGGGATGGGCAATGATTTCTTGGTCGCCCCAGGAAAGGAAACTACATGAAAGCATTATCAATTGTGGGAACAGGCCGTTGTCTGCCCGCAAAGCTCGTGAGAAATACCGATTTTACTCAAATTGAAACCAATGATGAGTGGATTCGCACCCGTACAGGCATTGAGACACGCTATATATGTGAAGATGAAAGCTGTACAAATCTTGCTATTGGTGCCGCAAAAAAAGCGCTGGAGCACACCGGAGTAAAGGCCGAGGAAATAGGACTGTGTATTGTGGCCACCCTTACACCAGAATACCAAACACCCTCTACGGCTTGTCTTTTGCAGGAGGAGCTTGGGCTTGATACCTCCACCCCCTGCTTTGACATAAACGCCGCTTGTAGTGGATTTGTGTATGCACTTGAAACGGCTCGCGCACTTATGCACACCGTAACAAAGCCCTATGCGCTTGTAATAGGCTCCGAAAAACTTAGCAGTATTGTGGACTTTACCGACCGCAGTACCTGTGTACTATTTGGTGATGGTGCAGGTGCGGCCGTGGTTAAACTTAGCGATAACAAAAACTATCATGCAATGTTGGGTGCAAAGGGTGACCGTGTTGCCCTGTCGGCCACCTGTCGCAATCCTGATGACCCCTACCTACACATGGATGGCAGTGCGGTATTTCGTTTTGCGGTGGAAACCATAGTAAATGTTGTGACCGAAACCCTTCAAAAGGCAGGCATGGCGGCCGAAAATCTTACAAAGATTGTTTGCCATCAAGCTAACAGCCGCATACTTGATACGGCAGCCAAAAAACTGGGACTGCCAAGGGAGATGTTCTACCAAAATCTTCAGCGTTACGGCAATACCTCCTCGGCCAGCATCCCCATAGCCCTTGATGAAATGAGAGAAAAGGGTGAACTGTATGGCAACATTCTATGCGTGGCCTTTGGCGCAGGTATGACCTGGGGCGGGACACTGCTAAGCGTGGAGTAAGCAAAAAATTAAATTTGAAATCACCCCTGATTTTGAAAGGAATAGGTTATGAGATTAAATGAACTTTTAGGAATTGAGTTTCCCTTTATACAGGGCGGTATGGCCAATATTGCCACGGGCGAATTTGCCGCCGCCGTTTCAAATGCAGGCGGCCTTGGTCTTATAGGTGCCGCTGCCATGACGGCCGACAGCCTGCGTGAGCACATTGCTATTTGTCGCTCCAAGACCGATAAGCCCTTTGGTGTTAACATTATGTTGATGAACCCCCAGGCCGACGAAATGGCAAAGCTTGTAATTGAGGAGGGCATAACCTTCCTGACCACCGGTGCCGGCAACCCAGGTAAATATATGGAAAGCTGGAAAGCGGCCGGAATCAAGGTATTCCCCGTAATTCCCACACCATTTTTGGCCAAACGTCTTGTGGCGGCAGGAGCCGACGGCATAATTGCCGAGGGGACCGAGAGCGGCGGCCACGTGGGCGAAATGACCACTATGGCTCTGCTACCCCAAACTGTAGATGCTGTTGATGTACCTGTTGTGGCCGCAGGCGGTATTGCCGATGGCCGCCAGCTACTGGCCGCATTTGCCATGGGTGCATGTGGCGTACAGCTGGGCACCTGTCTGCTAACCAGCGTTGAGTGCCCCATACATGACAACTACAAAAAGGCAGTGATTGATGCCAAGGGTAGCGACACCGTTGTTACCGGGCGCAGTGCCGGCGCACCTGTGCGCATCATCAAAAACCGCATGGCCAGAGAATATATTGCCAAGGAGAAGGCCGGAGCCGATAAGATGGAGCTTGAGCATTACACTCTGGGAAGTCTGCGCCGTGCCGTATTTGATGGCGACATGACCACAGGTAGCATCATGGCAGGCCAAACCACAGGCCAGCTCACCGAAATTCGCCCACTGCGTGTAATTTTTGAGGAGCTGTACAGCCAATATACCGAACTATTGGCCTCTATGCAGAAGTGAGGAAACACAGATGAAATTAGCATTTTTATACGCAGGGCAGGGCAGTCAGAAGGTGGGCATGGGCAGTGACTTTTATGATAACTTTCCCACATATAAAGCTGTGCTTGACTCTGTTGATGTTGACTTTGACCTAAAGGCACTCAGCTTTGAGGGCCCACAGGAAACCCTAAATCAAACCCGCTACACACAGCCCTGCATGGTGGCCTTTGCCGCCGGTGTTACGGCTGTACTGCATGAGCAGGGTATAACCCCCGACGCTGTTGCAGGACTTAGCCTGGGCGAGTATTCGGCCCTTACAGCGGCCGGTGTGCTAACGGCAAAACAGGCCGTGTCCACCGTGGCCTTTAGGGGACGTGCCATGGAAGCGGCCTGCGAGCAGGCACCCGGTGGCATGGCGGCTGTGTTGGGACTGGGCCGTGAAGAGCTTGAAGCGGCCTGTGAGCAGGCCTCCACACTTGGCAAGGTGCGCATTGCAAACTACAACTGCCCGGGACAGCTTGTAATAGGTGGCGAGAAGGTCGCACTTGAACGCGCCTGTGAGCTTGCAAAGCAGGCCGGTGCTAAGAGGTGTATGCCCCTTGCTGTTAGTGGTGCATTTCACACCGAGCTGATGGCCCCCGCGGCGGCCGAGCTTGAGCAGTTTTTGCAGAATGTAGAGCTTGCCGACATGCAAATACCTGTCTACTTTAACTGCCTTGGCAAACAAAAGCAGGCACAGGACATCAAGGATCTACTACTTATGCAAATTCAAAGCGGTGTGCGCATGGAGGATACCATCCGAGCCATGGCAGCCGATGAAATTGATACTATTGTTGAGATAGGCCCGGGCAAGGTTCTTTCGGGATTTGTGCGTAAAACCTGCCCCGAGATTACGGTTTACAGCATAGAGAGCGTCGAGGACATTGAAAAACTTGTTTCCGAGCTGAAAGGAGCATAACACATGATATTGCAGGGTAAAAATGCACTTGTTACCGGCGCGAGCCGAGGAATAGGCCGTGCCATAGCCTTGGAGCTTGCCAAAATGGGGGCAAATGTTGTTGTTGGCTATGCGGGCAATGCCGAGGCGGCAAATCAGGTGGTTGAGATGTGCAAAAGCAGCGGTGTAAAGGCGATAGCCTTGCAGGCCGATGTTGCAAAAGCAGATCAGGCCGCAGCACTGGTTAAGGGCTGTATAAGTGAATTTGGCAGTATTGATATACTGGTAAACAATGCAGGCATCACCAGAGACAACCTGATAATGCGCATGAGCGATGAAGAACTGGACAGCGTAATTGACACCAACCTTAAGGGTGCATTTTACTGTTGCAGAGAGGCCGCACGCCCCATGATGAAGCAAAGAAGCGGCAGAATAATAAATCTTAGCAGTGTTGTGGGACTTCACGGCAATGCAGGACAGACCAATTACTCGGCCAGTAAATCTGGGCTGATTGGTTTTGGCAAGAGTCTTGCAAAGGAACTTGCTACACGTGGTGTAACTGTAAACACAGTGGCACCCGGATTTATAACCACCGACATGACAGCACAGCTACCTGAGGGTGTAAAGGAAGCACTTCTGACCCAAATTCCTGCAGGCACCCTTGGTAATCCCGAGGATGTGGCGGCCGCAGTAGGATTTTTGGCCTCGCCCACAGCGGGTTACATCACCGGGCAGGTGTTGTGTGTAGATGGCGGCATGGCTATGTAATTTAGAAAGGGGAGAGCAAACATGAGTAAACGTAGAGTAGTTGTAACAGGAATGGGTGCAGTAACACCCCTTGGTAATAATGTTGCAGACACCTGGCAGGCCGCCCGTGAGGGAAAATGCGGCATTGCAGGTGTGACATTATACGACACCACGGATCAAAAGGCAAAATTTGCGGGGGAGGTTAAAAACTTCCAGCCCGAAACAGTGATAGATAAGCGTGAGGTTCGCCGCATGGATCGTTCGGCACAGTTTGCCGTAGTGGCGGCGCATGAGGCTTTTGCCTCAAGCGGCCTTGATATGGAAAAAGAAGATCCCTACCGTTGCGGTGTTATCATCTCAAGTGGTATCGGTGGTCTTATTACCCTTGAAGGCGAGTGCATAAAGGGCAATGAAAAGGGCTTTGATCGTGTATCACCCTTCTTTATCCCCATGGCTATTTCCAATATGCCTCCCGGACATGTTGCCATTGCCTTTGGACTAAAGGGTATGTGTAGCAGTGTGGTTACGGCCTGTGCCTCGGGTACAAGTGCCATAGGTGATGGCATGCGCCACATCCGCGATGGTTACGCAGATGTGATGCTTTGTGGTGGCACCGAGGCTACTATATGCCGCTTTGGCATGGGTGGTTTTACCTCCATGAAGGCATTGTATACAGGGGACGACCCCACCAGAGCATCTATACCCTTTGATGCCGACCGCAGTGGCTTTGTAATGGGTGAGGGTGCAGGTGTACTGGTTCTTGAGGAATACGAACACGCCAAAAAGCGTGGAGCCAAGATATACGGCGAGGTTGTGGGTTACGGCGCCACCTGTGACGCCCACCACATCACAGCACCATCTCCCGAGGGTGAGGGTGCCGCCAGGGCCATGATTGATGCACTAAATGATGCAGGCATTGCCCCCCAGAGCGTGGGCTATATCAATGCACATGGCACCAGCACCCCTCTAAACGATGCAGGGGAAACCAATGCTGTTAAAACTGCATTTGGCGACCATGCAAAGAAGTTGGCCATGAGCTCGACCAAGTCCATGACCGGGCATCTTTTGGGCGCCGCAGGTGCTGTTGAGGCAATTTTGTCGCTTTGCAGTATGAGCAGTAGCTATCTGCTACCCACCATCAACTACAAAAACCCCGATCCCGTTTGTGACCTTGACGTTATTCCCAACACAGGCCGTCAGGCTGATGTGGAGTATTCGATGTCGAATTCGCTGGGGTTTGGTGGACATAACACCTGCCTTGTGCTAAAGCGTGGCGAGGAGGGCATTGTATAATGGAGCTTAATTTTGAGCAGATTAAGGAAATAATCCCTCACAGATACCCACTACTGCTTATTGACCGTGTGGTGGAACTTGACCCCGGCAAGAGCGCCGTTGCCTATAAGAGCGTTACCGGCAATGAGGAATTTTTCTGCGGACATTTCCCGGGAAAAGCCGTAATGCCCGGAGTGCTTATCATCGAAGCGCTGGCCCAAACAGGTGCCGTGGCACTGCTGAGCTGTGAGCAGTACAAAGGAAAGCTTGCGTTGTTTGGGGGTATAAAGAAGGCAAGATTTAAGCGACAGGTTGTGCCGGGTGATCGTCTTGAGCTTCATTGCACCCTGACAGCACAGCGTGGCCCTGTTGGCATGGGCGAGGCTGTGGCCAAGGTGGATGGCGAAATTGCCGCCACTGCCGAGCTTACATTTGTGCTTGAATGATAGCCACCACAAAAAACAATTTTTTGCTTTTTACCAAGAAAGAGAGGTGCAGATGAATATGTTACAAACTGCTTTTGCGCAGGTATATACAAAATTTAAGCTGCACTTTTACCAAAAAGTATTTGAGAAATTTGGGCAGCGAGAGGCCAGTCTTACCACCGTGGAAACCTTTTGCATGGAGATAATTCATGGTCTTTCAAACCCCACTGTAAATGAGTTTGCAAACTTTCTTCAAATATCACCTCCCAATGCGGCCTACAAGGTCAACAGCCTTTGCAAAAAGGGATACCTTGAAAAGGTGCAGTCGCAAAGTGATAGGCGGGAATACCACATAGTGCCCACCAAGAAGTATTACAGCTATTACAACCTGAGTTACAGCTACCTTGAAACCGTGATAGACCGAGTGGCCGAGCGTTTTCCCAAGGAAAATGTAAAGATGCTTGAGGAGATGCTTCATATAATTTCAAATGAGCTCATGCCCGAGCTCCCCGAGGTTGTGGGTGGCATGGATGTTGGAAAATCAGAATAAAAAGTTTGTAACCCCCTATGATTTTGTAGGGGGTTACTTTACTGTGATATATTGTGAGATTTATTGACCACTATACTTTATTGTGATATCATAAGCAGGATTAAAATTTGTTTGTAGGGGTGAGCAGTTTGCAGTACAGAGAGCTTGTAAAAAATGCCGAGAAGGTTTCACTGCTTGGTTATGGTTGTATGCGTTTTCCCACCAAGGGTGGCCGCATTGATATGCAAACCACCCAGCAGCAGATAATGCACGCTGTAAATCAGGGGGTAAATTACTTTGATACGGCATATATATATCACTCGGGCAAAAGCGAGGTTGCCATAGGGGAGATATTCCAAAAAAACGGTATACGTGACAAGGTGTACATTGCCGATAAACTCCCCACCTTTTTGATCACACGTCCCGAGCAAATCAGGACTTTTTTTGACACACAACTACAAAGGCTGGGTAGCCACTATATTGATTACTACCTAATGCATATGCTGGACAGCCTAAAGAGCTGGCAGGTGCTTAAGGACTACGGTGTGCTGCAGTTTATCGAGGAGAAAAGGGCAGAGGGGAGTATTAGGCATATCGGGTTTTCCTTTCATGGTCGCCCCGAGGAGTTTATTAAAATCCTGGAGGACTACCCATGGGATTTTGCGCAGGTGCAGTTTAACTATCTGGACGAGCACCAGCAGGCAGGCATAGAGGGCATCAGGCGCGCCCACGAGCTGGGCATAGGAATTGTGGTGATGGAACCGCTAAGGGGCGGAAACCTGGCCTCCAAGGCCCCCACAAAGGTTATAGAGGTGTTTGAGTCCTTTCCACAAAAGCACAGTCCTGCATTTTGGGCCCTACGCTGGATATATAATCACCCCGAGGTGGCGGTGGTACTGAGTGGCATGAACGACATAGCACAGATAGATGAAAATATTTTGGCCGCCGACCTTACCCAACCAAACAGCATGACCCACGAGGAGATGGAGGTCATAGATAGGGTAAAGGAGCTGTACCGCACCCTGACAAAGGTGCCCTGTACAGGCTGCAACTACTGTATGCCCTGTCCATTTGGGGTGGACATTCCTGCTGTGTTTAACGACTTTAACAGCAAATATTTTTTTAATAAGAGTGTGGGACGCTTTCAATACATCTACAGGGTGGTAGGAGTGGGTGGTGCAGGTAGGTCGGGCGCAGACCTATGTACCGGCTGTGGCAAGTGTGCCAAGCACTGCCCACAACAGATAGATATACCAAACATGCTACGCCTTGCCCACAAGGAACTGGACAACAAGCTAATGCGGTTTGGCATGGGCATAGCCGCAAGGTATTTAAAACTAAGGCGGCGAAAGTAATATAAATAATGCGCAGCATTATTTATTGGGTATTTGTGGCGGTTGCCACGCAGTGGCGAGCCACAAGCCAATCAAGATAAGGTTTTATATTAGCCTACGGCTAATATAAATAATCCGCAGGATTATTTATATCGCACATCTGCGATAGCAGGTGCATCTAAATAAAAAAGCCATGCAGACCTGCTCTTATTTATATGCCGCCCTACGGGCATGGCGAATTTATATTTTGCACAGCAAAATATAAATATATCTAAAGGCCTATTGTCATGATTGATTTATATTTTACAGTAGTGCTGGCAGGTGGAATTTGTGCTACGATAGGAGTTTGCGGAATGATATTCAACTCTTTACAGTTTTTTATATTTTTTCCTTTAGTCTTTTTAGCATATTATGCTATACCACATAAGGCCAAATGGATATTTCTTTTATTGGCAAGTTACTATTTTTACATGAGCTATAAGCCTGAGTTGATAGTACTTATTATTATTTCTACTCTAATTGATTATATCTCATCGTTATCAATGGAAAAACATCCAAAATACAAAAAACTTTTTTTGGCAGTAAGCATAGCTTCAAATTTGGGATTATTGTTTTTGTTTAAATATTTTAATTTTTTCAATAACATTGTTGGCGATGCATTAAGGCTTATAAGCATACCATTTACACCCATGGTAGTTGATTTAATCCTACCTATTGGTATATCTTTTTACACGTTTCAAACAATGAGTTATAGTATTGATGTATACAGAGGAAATATTAAACCCGAAAAGCATCTGGGGTACTTTGCGCTTTATGTGTCATTTTTTCCACAACTTGTGGCGGGCCCTATTGAGCGTGCCCAGTCATTGATACCCCAGTTTAAGGAAAACAAAAAGTTTTCATATGACAACGCCACTTATGGCATAAAACTGATGGCGTGGGGATTTTTTAAAAAACTTGTAATTGCAGATAATTTAGCCCCATACGCAAATTTAGTTTACAATGATGTGTCTAACTACACGGGAGGTGCATTTGTTGCTGCAACCGTTTTGTTTGCATTTCAAATTTACTGTGATTTTTCCGGCTACTCTGATATAGCAAAGGGTGCCGCAAAAATGATGGGGTTTGATTTAATGTCTAATTTTAAATCTCCATATCTTGCTACAAGCATTCAAGATTTTTGGCGGCGTTGGCATGTCTCACTTTCTGGGTGGTTTAGGGACTACATATACATACCACTCGGAGGAAAAAAGAGATATATACTTAATACTATTATTGTTTTTGGTGTTAGCGGACTTTGGCACGGTGCAAATTATACTTTTATTGCGTGGGGGCTGCTTAATGGCATATTTATTATTGCATATAGATACATTAAATCTATACTACCTAAAGATAGCAATAAAATATTGTCTGTATTGGGAGGTGTAATTACTTTTATACTTGTTTGCTTTACCTGGATTTTCTTTAGGGCAAATAGCATCAATGACGCATTGTATATAATACAGGGAATGTTTGATGGAATAAATAACATCCCAAACTACCTGTATAACACCTATTACACACTTGGGATTGATAAGTATACATTTGCAACTACTATAATTTCCCCAATAGCATTGCTTTTATGTTTTGATTTTTTTCAGCAAAAAAAATGTGTGATAACAAAAATTTCAAATCTAACAAC
>CAYJGQ010000066.1:0-429 GCA_964369885.1 uncultured Oscillospiraceae bacterium | reverse complement strand
TGTATATTATATTAATGTTTCCTAAACAAGCGCCTGCGGAGTTTATTTATTTTCAGTTTTAGGAGAAGGTTATGAAAAAATTTTTATTTAAGGTTGTCCTACTATCTGCTGTTATCCTAATGATATTACAATGCGCAAGCTACCATTATAAACAATCACCCCATTATATTAATTCGCTAATACATAGGGGAGTTATTGCATATGGGATTAGTTCCGTCGCAGATACCCAAAGTGATAAAATTGAATATACCCCCCTTGGGGATAATCTACAAATTCTTAATCTTGGAAGCTCACATGGAAGATCAAGCTTTAACTACAAAGTAGTCCCCCAATATAATGCTTTTAATTTTGGTCTTTCATCTCAAACTGTTAATTATGATGCAATTTTATTAGATTACTATCAAAAAAAAATTAATAAAAATGCAACAC
>CAYJGQ010000065.1:0-13328 GCA_964369885.1 uncultured Oscillospiraceae bacterium | reverse complement strand
TAACATTTATATGTAGGTAAAATCAGAAAGATATTGCCCCCCACCACAAAACCCTCCCCACACAAATCCACACAACCCAAAGCCCCACAAACACCCCACGGCCACACAAAGTACCCCATTTCATCAAACCTTATGGCGCCGCCTCCCCCGAGGGGGAGGAAACACGGCGAATCCGTGTGGGTGGGGGGCGTGTTCTGCCGCGACCACGCCGCCCCCAGTTTTTTTGATTGTAGTTTGCAACATAATGATTTTTATTGCAAATTTATTGCTGTTTTTGATTATTTTCCTGGAATCGCCCCTCTTATACTTGTGCTTTATTGCAATATTTTGATTGTAAATGATTATTTTTGTTGATTGTTGCAATTTTATATGTTATACTAATGCCAGTAAACTAAGTTGTAATTAGTTTTACATATTTTTGAAAGGCGGTTTTACTTATGAATTGGATGAATGAAATGTTTGGGGTAGAAAAACCTATTATTGCTATGTGTCACCTACAGCCACTTCCCGGAGATCCTTATTATGATCAGGAAAAGGGTATGGAGTATGTGGTGGATTGTGCCAGAAAGGACCTAATTGCTCTGCAAAACGGCGGAGTTGACGGAATTATGTTTTCAAACGAGTTCTCGCTTCCCTACCTTACCAAGGTAAAGCCTGCCACAGTGGCTGCCATGGCCAGAATTATTGGCGAACTTATGCACGAAATAAAGGTACCTCACGGTGTAAACTGCCTGTGGGACCCCATTGCTTCCATTGATTTGGCCGTTGCTGTAAACGGAAAATTTATTCGTGAGATTATTACCGGTGTTTATGCCTCTGACTTTGGACTTTGGAACACTAATGTTGGCGAAACCATCCGCCACAAAATGGCCATTGGCGCAAAGGATCTAAAACTTCTGTTTAACATAGTGCCCGAGGCCGCAAAATACCTTGCCGATAGAGACATTTCCGAGATTGCAAAATCTACCGAGTTTAACAACCGCCCCGACGCCCTTTGTGTATCGGGACTTACCGCAGGCAGTGCCACCGACACACAGGTGCTATCCTTGGTGAAAAAATCTGTAAAGCGCACCCCGGTGCTCTGCAATACAGGTTGTAATATAGATAATATTGTCACCCAGCTGGCCGCCTCTGACGGTGCAGTTTGTGCCACTACATTTAAGTATGATGGCATTTTTGAAAATGCTGTTGACCAAAAGCGTGTCGAGGCCTTTATGAATGTAGTTAAGGACTACCGCAAGACCCTTTAATGTATTTTTATAACTTCACATCATCATAGTTATTTGGTATAAGCAGTGATATAATTATCATTGCTTATACTTATTTAGTGGCATTATATGTGGCAAAAATATACCACTTCAAAAGAATAAATTACTTGCTATGCCACTGTAATGGTGATACACTTATACAAGATGTAAATTCTATTAAATAGTCCCACCACCGCCGAAGATGAGGCTATTACCGGAATGGAGAGAAAAGTTTTGTCCTGTGGCAGAGGTGTGGGGACGGCCTCCACACGGTATTGGTCTTTAGCGTTAATTTCCCCGTGGTTTTGGGGCGGAGCATTATTGTGGTTGCACCTGCCTATGGCAGATCTGCAAATAAAGGAGTACTGCAAATGTTATCAGTTCAAAGATTAAATCAAATAGTTGATTTGGTTAACCAAAATGGCGTGGTAACGATTGATTTTTTGGTTGATAAGCTTGGGGTGTCCGAGGCCACTGTACGGCGAGATCTTTTGGGCTTGGATGCAAGCGGTAATCTCCAAAAAATAAGGGGGGGTGCTATATCTATTCAGACCACACCCTCGACAGAACCCAGCCTAAACGCAAAAAAGCATCTACATTACGACGAAAAACAGCGCATTGCAAGGGCTGCTGTTAAGTATATAAACCATGGGGAGAAAATTTGCCTTGATTCCGGTACAACAACGCTGGAGCTTGCAAAACTTTGCAAGGACTCGCCGGCGCTTACCGCTGTAACAAACGATTTTATAATTGCAAACGAGCTAAATGCCAACAAAAATATTGAAACACTGTTTGTTGGTGGCATGGTTCGCCGTGATTTTTATTCAACCTATGGCTTATTTGCCGAACAAATGCTGTCTGAGATTTCGGTGACAAAAACCTTTTTGTCGGCCGACGCGGTTGATGCCGAGCAGGGCATCATGAGCTATGCTATGGATGATGTATCGGTAAAAAAGATGATGATTAAAATTGCAAAGGAAGTATTCCTTCTGTGTGATCACTCAAAATTTGACTCCCGTGCACTGATAAACATATCCCGTCTTGAGAATATTCACACGATTATTGTAGGGAAAGAACTCTCGGGCGACATCCTTGAAAAACTGAAGCAAAATGGCAAAAATGTGGAGCTTGTTTAGCAAACTCCACTCCCTAAACTTTAGAATAATACGCAAAAAGGCGCTTCATTTAATAATGAAGCGCCTTTAATTATGTTGTTTTGTCGTGGTGCAGGTAGGGTTCTCACTGTGTATTTTTGCCCTCTAAAATAAGTTTATCCAACAGTGTGTGCCCAAGATCTATATACAAACCCGTCTGCTTTGCTGTAAATTCATTGTAGGTATCGGGGCCACCGTCCTTTTCATCGTAACTGCGGTATAAAACAAATGGCACAGGTTCATCGGTGTGGGTTCTAAGGCAGAGCGGTGTGGGGTGATCGGGTAGGATAAGCATCGAAAAATCTTCCCCCGCATCTCTCATGGCCTGCACAACAGGCCCCACAATTTTTTTATCTATTAGCTCTATTGCACGTGGTTTGTTCTCAACCTCATATCTGTGACCGCACTCATCGGGTGCCTCAATGTGGACATAAACAAAGTCATCTCCGCCAAGCAGCGCCTCGATGGTGGCCTCGGCCTTGCCCTCAAAATTTGTGTGAATGTTGCCGGTAGCCCCACCAACATCTATACTGCGAAGCCCGGCACAAAGGCCTATGCCCTTAATCAAATCCACTGCCGAAATAACCGAACCCTTGATACCGTATTTTTCCTCAAATGAGGACAGGTTGGGTTTTCTTCCCTCTCCCCAAAACCACAAACAGGAAACAGGATTCAGCCCCTTCTCTTTACGCGCGACATTTATTGGATGATTTTTTAGTAGCTCCCTTGATTTTAGGGTCATTTGTAGCAAAATTTCAGCATTTTGTCCCTTGGGTAGGTACTGTGCTATCTTCTTATCCAAAATATCGTGTGGGGGTGTGGTTATGGCCCCATCCTTGGCGCTCTTCATAACAAGGCAATGCCGATAGCTCACACCGCTGTAAATCTGCATTGTATCGGTTTTAAAAACCTCGTTTAGTTCCTTAATTATCACCGATGATTCCTCGGTGGAAATCTCATCACAGCTGTGGTCCAGCATGACGCAGTCCTCAAAATTTTGCTCGTCGCTGATGGTCACGGTGTTGCACCTATATGTAACATCACAGGGCTCAAGCTTAATGCCCATGCTCACGGCCTCAAGTGGCGAACGCCCCGAATAGTAGACCTTTGGATCGTAGCCAATGGCCGAGAGATTTGCTGTATCACTGCCGGGGGGCATACCCTTTGGTACCGTTCTTACAAGGCCACAAATTCCCTTTGAGGCCAGCTTATCTATGTTGGGTTTTTTGGCATATTCCAGCGGAGTTTTATCCCCCAACTGCTCCACACGATAATCGGCCATACCATCGCCTAAAACTACAATATATTTCATTATACCCTCCAAATAGCTACCTATTTTCATCTGCACAAACACTAAATAAGATAAAAAACATCAAAGTTTGCAGGACTAGAGAACTGTACTAATCTATCGCAAACCTTAATAATTATACTATAATTTTGCTCTAACATCAATAATTTTTATTTTGTCAATCTCCATATTTCGGGTAGATAATTTATCCTTAATCGGTAAAACCTCATTGTCCTGCCCCACAATCCACAAGTTTTATCCTCTCACACTAATTTGGTGACGCGACTCTTTATTTTGCGCATAGTGCCAGTAATTTTTTTGTTGTATTGGCATTTCGTATGGTTACCCTGCTGTACACCGAGGAACTTGAAATCTTGCACCACTTTGTTTTTGAGAAGGTCGCCCTCTCGGCTGACCAAAATATAACATTATTATAATGTCCCACCTGTTCAAATTCGGGCTTTGGCTCTCCAACCGCCGTAAAAACCTCCTCGGCGGTTATGGGAGGAATCAAAAAAATGGCCTGATGCACCATTTCCTGTTCACTTTTTATGTCCCACCACTCGGGAGCAGCACCCACAGCATCGGCAAGCTGGTCACTGCTGACAACACCTACAGGTATAGATAGTCCAAATTTTTTTGCAATGGCATCCTCACAGATTTTTATAAGCCGAGGTATATCCTCCTGCTCGCTGCTAAATATGACATTGCCGCTATTAATATAGGTGATAACCTCCAAAAAACCTGCCTGCTCAAAGGCTTCTTTTAGCAGCGGCATTGACACCTTGTTTTTGCCTCCCACATTTATTCCACGTAGCAGTGCTATGTATTTTTGCATCATCGCCCCTCCTTTAGTCAAAAAGTGATGTCTGGTATATTTTGATGCTCTTGGAAGCTCTGTCGGTTATAATTGCCGCTGTATGTGGATGCCCTATTAGCATGGGGGATTTTGGGTCGTGTTTTTTAATATTCATCGCCGCCGATGCATCATTTTTAACTGCATAGCAGTAAACACAGCCGTTTGCACAGCAGTTATATGTGCCAATATCTATGCTATCAAGACAGCGACATTCGGGACGCTGATTTTTATCACGAATATCGGCTACCCCTACCCCTAAAATATCCCGAATAATATTTTGATCGATGCATGCCCCGTGATGTACCCCATATTTATCCAGATGATACTGCTCGGCACAGGTAAAAAGCTCCATCTGATTTTGCCCTGCAATGCCCGAAAAAACCTCACTTATTTTATGTATATTTGAAAGTGACATGTCGTATTTTGGCGCTCTTCCCATTCTCGTAATTACATTTTGGTAGCTATCTACAAAACTTATGACACATCTGTTTGTGGCGCCACAAAGTCGTTTTGCCATGTATGAAAACTGCTCCTCATGATAGCTTATATCGTAGTTATCATCAATAATAATGGGATCATAACGCCATACCACACGGTGTTTACCAAGTCTTTTGGAAAGCTCTGAAAATGCTTGTAACAGGATTTCTTTGTCGGGTAGGTTTCGTTCGGTTTCCCGGCCGTATGGGGTTAGGGTGAACTGAAAGTAATAGGGATATCCCATGTTGTCAAGCCGTGGCAAATGCTCAAAAAAAGGCAGAGGATTTTTGGTCCAAAACACAATGATATCCACCGTTTGGGGTGTGAGTATGGCTCTGCTCAGGCGGTTTTGGTTGTATGGATTTTGAATGAGCACATCTCCTCTGCTCAAGCAATTTATAAACCACTCCCCAAAATAGGCAGGTATATCGCATCGCCTACTGGCACTGATTATCACAAAAAATCACCTCTTTTTGGTTTTTGGCCTGCCACATCAACCTATAAATTTGTATGGCTTCCCGGCACTGTGGGCTATCCCACCACTGTGCTGACCGCCCACAACACCAAAAGATGCAGCGGATAAAACAGGTAGAAAAACCACTTTGAGAAGGTTTGATGGGTTGTCATTCGCCGGCCGTTGTAAAGGCGGGTTATTACAAGTCCCGAGGCCAAAAGCGGTAGGGTTTGGCAGATGGACAACAGTAGGCTTTGCGGCATAGGCGATAAACGCGATTCATTTGAAAAGGCAAAAAAGATGCCAAACACAATGGCCGCCTTTATAAATGCCCTCATAATCCCATCGCCCTTTTCCCGTGCTTGTGCAAACAATAGGGTAAAGATTGGGGCCATTATCGGCCAATCGGTATATGCAGATATCAAAATAAGCCCCAATATGACAATACCCTTACATATTCCGGTGTCCATCCTCTCACGCAGGACTAAAATAGCAAGGCAAATCAGCAGGCTGAACATCATATTAAGTGGTAACAGACCTCTTCCAAATGCCAACATAAAGGCCACCTGTGAGGGCAATGCCACCAGCAAAATCCGCAGTGCATACCTGCCCTTGGAGCATGTATACTCATAGCCCTCCACCAAAAAATAGCACATTGTCACGGCGGTAAAGTACCCTAAATCCACAAAAATTATACCTAAAACACTGCGTGGATCAAGCAGCACAAGTGCTATATGATTTAGCAGCATGGTAAACATGGCTATGTATTTAATGACATCTCTATTGAGTGGTTTATTCATCTATTTCTCCCAAAAACCTTTTTACAGTCTAACACAATCCATCATAAAGTTCGGCCCAAATCACTAAGGCTGTAAATATTCACACCGCACTAATGCTTTTTCTACCGCATATAAGCCCCGTATAGCCTTGTCACGGCCTACATATCCCCCATTGTACACACTGGAGCTAAATCTCAAGATGCACATCAACAGCATCGCCGGGGTGCAAATCATCGGTAAAATATGTATCGATTATCAGTGGATCATCCTGGAGTGTAATGCGGGTTTCTTTGCCGCAATGCACTATATTTTTTATTTTGTGCTGTCCATGCTGATTTTTTATTATGCGCACCTTGTTTGGTCGTATGAATATCTCGGATTGTCGGTGGGGAGGCTGTGGAACCTTAAAACTGCCGTATTTGGTCCTAAATTCTTCCCCTACCCACTGTCCGTTTACCTTGTTGTACTCCCCCATAAATGCGGCAGTGGCTTCATGAGTAGGACTGTAATATATTTGCTGGGGGGTGTTTACCTCCACCAAACTTCCCTCGTGCAAAAAGGCAATTCTGTCGGCCAGTAGCATGCTTTCGGGTATGTCATGGGTTACAAAAACTACCGTCAGCCCTAACTGCTTTTTTATGCCTTGCAGCATCTTTCCCATCTGTATTCTCAAGTTATAATCAAGGCTTGAAAACGGCTCGTCCATTAGTAGCATTTTGGGTGAGTTTATTATGGCTCTGGCAATGGCTACACGCTGTTTTTGTCCGCCCGAAAGTTCACTCGGCATCCGTGTGGCCAGCTCCTCAATTTGCAAAAGCTGCATATACTCATCACACTTCTTTTGTATTTCATCCTTTGGTTTTTTGGCCATGGCAAGGCTATATGATACATTTTGCCTAACCGTCATGTGGGGAAACAAAAGTGGCTCCTGAAACAAATACCCCACATCCCGCTTTTGCATTGGCAGCTTTTCAATACTTTGCCCATTTTGAATTATACTGCCACTGTTGGCAGACTCAACCCCTGCAATTATTTTGAGCAGTGTGGATTTACCACTGCCCGAACTTCCCAATATCACCAAAAATTCATGATCATGCACCGTCAGGTTAAGATCTTTTAAAACCTCATCTTTTTGATAGCTCTTATTTATACCGCTTAAAATCAATCTATTGCCTCCTAATACAGGTAACTGCGTTTTTTCATCCAAATGTTTGATATGGCAAACACTGTGATGTTTATGGCCAAAAATGCAGTGCTTACAACTGCAGAATTTTGCATATCAAAGTTTGAAATATAGGGGTACATAATGCCCGAAAGGGTTACAATATTACCGCCGCCTATAAGAAATGTAGCAAAATATTCCGACATTGAAATTAGAAAGGTCATGCTAAAGGCAAGTCCCGCTCCACCGCTTATAAGTGGCATAATAATGGTGCGAAATGTCCGAAGCTTACCTGCGCCTAAAAGGTGGGAAATGATTTCAAGCTCCTTTGGGATGCCCGAAAAATATGCAATGCCTATATTCATGGCATACGGAATTGTAATTAGCAGGTGTGCTATTAAAACACTGAGAAATGTATTGGCAAGGTGTAGGCGCAGCATCATGGCATGAACCCCAATAAACATTGATACCGCCGGGAAAAACAACGGCACAGTAAAAAATCCCACCAACATTTCCTTGTGTGCTATATTCAGCTTTACAATTCCACGCCCAATCAAGAAGCCGAGCAGGGTGGCACAAAAGCCACAGCTCACCCCAAGCGAAATGCTTGAAAATAAGCTTTGAATAAAAAGCTTATTTGAGAACGATTGTAGGATGTATTTTAGGGTAAATCCGCTTGGTAACAGCGCAGGGTATGTATATGTGGTAAAAAACGCCATAATTAAACTAAGCAGTACCGCAAGCGAGAGAAAGGCATATATTATTGTTTTCATTGATATCCTCGCTTAATTAATTTACTCATCAAAAAGGCGTAAAGCCCTGCAAAAACCAAATTTACCAGCAACATTGTTATGTTTGTGGCCATTGCCCTGGGAAAATCAGAAAAATCCGAGCTTGTGTAAAGGCTGTACAGCTCGGTGGCAAGGGTTGACTGATTAATGTTGGCCAAAAGCATTGGCACCTCGTATGAGCCAAGTGTATAGGCAAATAAAATGGCACTGCTCCATACAATTGTACTACTGCATAAGGGAATGTAAATACCTGTAATAATTTTTCTTTTGGACACCCCCATGCTTTGGGCCAAGACATAGTAATCCATTTTAATTTTGGACATGACATTATACACATACACCGCCACAAAGGCTGAGCCCTTGAGCACAAATGCAAAAATCATGCCAAAGCCAAAATCGTCATACAGGATGCCAAGTTTTGCTGTAAATCCCAAGGAGTATAAAATTCTGGACAAGAGCCCACTGTCTGAGAACATCCATATTACAAGTAAGATTGCAAACAAATATGGCAAAATTATAAAAACATTAGATAACCTTAAAATCCAGTGTTTTAACACCCTGCTCTCATTAAAAACTACATACTGAGCAATATAAACCCCCACCACACAGCTTATGGTGGTAGATATGGTGGATAGATACAGCGAAAATATGAGCGACTGCAAAAAACCTTGGTCGCTTATCATATTTTTATAGTGGCTAAGTGTGATTTGGGTCATACCAAGAGCCTCGATATAACCGAGGCTCTCGATAAACACAAATATAAATCCACCTAAAATAAATACTGTGTAAATTAAAATAGGAATGCCAAAATATAGCACCGACTGCTTTAATTGATTATATTTTCGTCCCATATCTGCTCAACCCAATCTATGTATTTTGCATTCATATCCACATGGCGTTTTTGTGAAAGCTCGGCCACCGGAATTATTGCGGGAGCCTGCTCAATTTCAGCCAGCAGTGCAACCTGCTCATCGCTTAACTTACCTGCATCAATTACGGCCAGGTCTCCCCACACGCTTGGCTTCATCTTTTCAAGCTGCGCCTGTGGGCTTTGAAGGAAATCTATTACAAGCATTGCCCCCTCTTTATTTGTCGAATTAAAGGGTATGGCCAAATAATGCGCGTTGCTCACGGTTTTAGTGTCCAGCACATATGTATCAAATGTATCGGGGTATTCGCCGGCCTGTATTAAGCCGGAGGTTTGAAAAACCTCAAAACCATATGAAATATCCACCTCACCATTTAGGAGCATCTGGTTTTGCTGTGCCACTGTAGCCGGGAAGGCCTCCCCTTGGTTCCACAAATAGGGGTTTAGCTCCTTAAAATAATCAATAACCGGTGCCGACAGTTCCAAAAATTCCTCATAGGTATACTCCTGAGTGTAATCGGCATCGGTTAGCTCAAAATATGCATTCCTAACAAAACCCGAGCCTACAAAATCCTCCAGAGGGTTTGGGTAGGTAATACTGCCGGGATTTTGCTTTGCATACTCAAGTATTTCGGCGTAAGATTTTGGGGGATTTTCAAGCCTTGCAGTGTCATATGTAAATACAAGCTGTGCACTGCCCCACAGGGCTTCTTTTCCCTCCACTGCAATGCCTGAGTCGTTGTTAAGCAGTGCAAGATTTGGGTCAAAGTACTGCTGTTGGTTTGGCAAAATATCGGTAAAGGGTCCATAAAGCGCATCAATATCCTTAAGAGTTCTAAAATTTTCAGCATTTATCCACAAAATATCAATTGTACCCTCATCCACACCGTTCTTTTTTTCGTTGAAAATTTTAAGAACAAAGTCCGGCGCATTCATAGGGGCACGATTTAGCGTTATCCCATACATTTGCTCAAGGTTATCTGCCACGTAGCCATCCATATACTGATTAACAAGATCATTTCCGCCCCACATTGTAATTTGCACCCGGGTGTTAGATCCCTTCTCTACAATGCTATCCCAATCGGTCATGGTCGCCTGATCTGAGGCTTCTAATGGCTGATCTTCTGTTGTGGTCTGCGAACATGAGGAAAATATAAGTAGGAGAAGTGCCGTAATAATTATTGTGATTTTTTTCATCATTTTTTCATCTTTCTATTAGTTGTTATTTTGTGCCGAAGCCGCAAGCTCTTGATGTTGTTCTTTTTTATCGCTATGTTTTTTAACCAATGTTACTATAACTGTAAACATAATTAGCACCGCCACCGAAACAACAATACCAAGCGGATTTTCGGCAATGTTGGTTGCGCTATATGCCAAATAGACATACACCGCACTTCCCGGTATCATCCCAAGAAAGGTGGCAATTGTGTAGTCTCGGTATTTTATGCCTATTATCGCCGATAGATAATTAACAACGGCAAATGGGAACAAGGGAATCAGCCTTGTGTACATCATAAACACAAAACCGTTTTTTTGTGCCTGCACGGTTGCTTTTTCAATGAAGGATCCCGACTTTACAAATTTTTTTATTGCATCCTCCCCCAGCAGCCGCCCAATCCAAAAGGATAAATGACACCCTAAGTTTGCACCAATAGTTGTTAAAAGCAGGCCATACCAAAACCCAAACAATGGCGCCGAAAGCAGGGTAAGTGCCCCTGCGGGAACTATCAATGTTACCGAAACGGCATAGACCACGACATAAATCAGCGGCGCTATGGGATTGTTTTTTAGGCTGTTCAATAGCGCAATCATTCGGTCAATATTTATGTACTCACGAAATATAATAAGTAAAATTAACACCACAACAACAAAGGCAAGCTTTATTATAGTTTTTCTTTTCATACACAATCGCCATCCTTTCAAAACACGGGTGTATACTATGGTTGGTGGTTTGACGACATTTCAAAACGTATGACCTTTATTATCCTTATGGTGCCTGTTAAAATCATCAGTGCATTAAATATATTAAGCACAAAAGGTATGGATTGCGGCAAAATCATCATTACGCTAAAAAATATAAAACATTCTGTGCGCTCCACAATGCCCACATCGTAATGCATACTTTTATATCCCTTGTTTTCAAAGAGTGTACCGGCCAGCATAAAGGTGGTAAAGTTGTACACCATACCTATGAGGAATATAAAGTAGCTCAGGGTGAATTGTGGCATAAAAAGATAAAATCCTAAAATTACAAAGCACTCAACAAGTCTGTCAAAAATCATGTCAAGATAAGCTCCGATTTTCGAACTTTTTCCCGTAAGCCTTGCAACGGTGCCGTCCAACACATCAAATGCTCCCGACAGCCATAAAAAGACAAGTGCGTGTATATTTTTGCCCTGCCATAACATAACAAAGGATCCTATGCCCAGCAAAAAGGCTAAAACAGTTATTACATTGGGATGTAAATTGATCATTTTAAAAAACCTTGCAGCAACATCAAATGGGCGCTGGACGTATCGCCTACCCTGGGTATCAATCATGCTTATCAACTCCTATTTACAATTTTTCTAACAAGAGATTGCTGCCATGGTTTCACCCTGCTCTTAAAATCATTTCCTGCCAATGTCTTTACAATCTCCCCCTGTATTGGGTATGAATAAATAATATTTAGAGCGGCCGATAGCCTCAGTTTTTGGGTCACCATGAGCGAGAGCGGTACAATCATCTCTCCTGCTTTTGCCCCTACTATGGTGGCGCCCAAAATACGACTTTTTTTATCGAGTACAAGTTTCACAATGCCTGTCCTATCATCCTCAGCCTTTGCTCTGTCGTTATCGGATATATTTATAACCCTGGTGTAGGCCCCCTTTGTTTTGGCCTCGCTCTCCAATAATCCAACATGCGCCACCTCGGGTGATGTATAGGTTGTCCATGCAATATTTTGATATGATGTCTTAAACATCGGTGCAATAAGCGCGTTTTTTACCGCTACAATTCCCTCATAACCCGCCGAGTGGGTGAACATATATCTCCCCCTAACATCGCCACAGGCATATATATTATCGGCGGTGGTTTGCAGTTTATCATTTACCACTATAAACCCTTTTTCATTTGTCTTAACTCCTACTTTTTCAAGTCCAATATTTTGTGTGTTGGGTTTTCGGCCAAGTGCAACCAACAATAAATCACATGAAAGGCTGATTTGTTGGCCCTCCTTTTGAATATGTACAATCTTTTTACCGTCCTGCTCTGTCACCGATAAAATCTTACATCCAAGGTGAAAATTAACCCCATCTTCCTTTAGTGCATCATGCATTATGCCGGATACCTCGGGCTCGTCCTTTGGGAATAACACCGACGCCCCGCTTACAACATGCACCTCACTACCAAGTGCGGCAAAGCCCTGACCAAGTTCTAAGCCAATTGGCCCCGATCCCAAAACAATCATTTTGCTCGGCAGTGTTCTCAATTCAAAAATAGTTTCATTTGTGTAATACTCCACATCGCGCAGCCCCTCAATTGGCGGAATATCCGCTGTGGATCCTGTTGCTATTATTATTTTGCGAGCATCAAAAACCTCATCGCCCACCTTAACACTATTTTTTGAAACCACTTCTCCATGTCCCAGCACTACATCTGCGCCAAGGCCTCTAAAACGCTCTACTGAATCATGTGGGGCTATCTCGGCTATAACGCTCTGTACCCGTGCCATGATTTTTTCAAGCGAAGGTTTAGCACCCTCGACCGAAATGCCATAATTGTGCGCCTGCTTTATATTTTTAATTGTGCGACATGATTTGAGAAAAGTCTTGCTGGGTACACATCCGTAATTCAGGCAGTCGCCACCCATTTTTCTGTTCTCAATAAGTAGCACCGAGGCACCCATTCCACAGGCAGTAGCAGCTGCAACAAGTCCACCGCTGCCGGCACCGAGAATTGCTAAATCATACTTCTTATTCAACATTTTTCTCCTTTCTATCATTAATATCAACAACAATCTTATTATAACTATAGCAATTTATAGTCATAAAGTAAACGAAAAAGACAAATTGTATTATTTTTTGTATACTTCCACAAATTATTAGATATAATTACTACATTTAAGTATCATCACATCTCAATTAAATATATATGTAGCAACAATTTCCGGAGGCCGCGTGGTCGCGGTGGAACTCTCCCCCCACCCTCACGGCTTCGCCGTGTTTTCCTCCCCCTCGGGGGAGGCGGCGCCGTGAGGTTTGATGAAATT